>JBEPXT010000140.1:0-9427 GCA_041641795.1 Salinigranum sp. | reverse complement strand
TCGTAGCATTCGAGCGTGTGGACCAGCGCGTCGTCGGCCAGCGGCGACCCGTCCATGGGGACGAGAACCCGGGAAGGTGCCATATCTTCCCTGGGCGGTCCGGACGGAAGTATATTCGCCGTCGTCGACTGGCCCGGCCGCCACGAACCAGCACCCGCCCGTCGTCGGTCGGAGTCGTAGAATCGTTCTGATACGAACGAGGTCGGCAGAACGAAACGTACAGACCTGTCAGCAAACCCCCGTCCGTAAGCGCCGACGGTTTCGTATAACAATACCTGATATTTTCGGTATATTGAATACCCGCGACGGGCGAAGATACGTATGTTGGTTCCGGGGGCGAGTTCACCGGTAGCGCTCGCGCACCTGCTGCCCCCAGTGGCGACGATCGTGCTCTCGGCCGTCGTCGCGGTCTGGCTCTGGCGGACCAGAAAGGAAGTGAGAGGGCTCGGTCTGTACCTGTTGCTCGTCGTCGTCGGCATGGTCTGGCAGACGCAACTCGTCGGACTGGTTCTCACCACGAACTGGTCGCTCGCCCAGTTTTTCGTCGTCAGCGAGAAGTTCGTCGGCTTCCTGGCCAGTTTCGTCTGGGTGCTGTTCGTGGCAGAGTACACGGACAGCGACGTTCACCGGCGGCGATGGGTGCAGGGAGTGCTGTTTCTGGTCGTCGGGGGATACGCGTTCCTCGCGGTCACGAACCCGGTCCACCGACTCCTCTTCGTCGACATCGTCCAGTACCGGGAACCGTTCTTCCACGGGAGCGCGGTTCGCGGGCCGGTCTACTTCGTCTTCCTGGCTATCACCTACGGGTTCGTCACGGGAGGCGTCCTCGCTCTCGCCAAGTTCATGACGGGGACGAGCCGGAGCGTCCGCGTCCGAATCGCCCTCCTCGGGGTGGGCGCGTTCACCGTCGGGACGGCGAACCTGTCGTCCGTCGCTGGACTCGGCCCCGTCCCGACGTTCCAGTACGGCGGCTACGGCGTGTTTCCGTTCATCCTGGCGACGACGCTCGGCGTGTTCGGCATGGGGCTGTTCGACCTGGCACCGGTCGCCCGAACCTCGCTCGTCACCAGCCTCGACGACGCCGTCGTCGTCGTGGACGAACAGCGTCGCATCGTGGACTACAACCGACGCGCGGTCGAACTGCGGCCGGAACTCCCGGACAGCGAGGGCGAACCGTTCGATGCGGCCTGTCCCGAACTCGCCTCCCGCGTCGAGTTTCCGTCGGCGGAGGCGAGGACCAGCGAGGTCACGCTGACAGTCGGGGGCGAGCCTCGCTACTTCTCGCTTCTGGTCTCCCCGGTCGAACGGCGGGCCGACGCCGCGCGACCGATCGGACACTCCCTGCTCCTCAGGGACGTGACGGAACTGGAACGGTCCCGAAAACGCCTGGCAGCGAAGAACCGGCGTCTCGACCAGGTCGCCGAGACGCTCAGTCACGACCTGCGGAACCCGCTGAGCATCGCGTCGGGGTACGTCGACCTCGTCGAATCGGACGTGGACGACCCGACGGTCCAGGAGCGCCTCGCCACCGTTCGGCGGTCTCACGACCGGATGGGCGAGATAATCGACGACGTACTGGCGGTCGCCCGCGAGGGCGACGACGTGACCGACCTGTCGTCGGTTGCCCTCGACGCCACGGCCAGAGAGGCCTGGGAGAACGTCGAGACACAGGACGCGACGCTCGTCGTTCCGGACGCCGACACGGTCAGCGCCGACCGCAGTCGCCTCCTCACCGTCCTCGAGAACCTCTTCCGGAATTCGGTCGAGCACGGCGGTCCCGGCGTGACCGTGACGGTCGAAACGTTCGACGGGGGATTCTCCGTCGCGGACGACGGCCCCGGCCTGACAGCGGACTGTGCGGAGCGCGTATTCGAGTACGGCTACACGACGCGCTCGGACGGAACCGGCCTGGGACTCGCCATCGTCCAGTCGGTGGCGGACGCCCACGGCTGGGTCGTCGACGCCGACCACGAACACGACGGCGCCCGGGTCGTGTTCACCGGCGTCGACGTGGAACGCGCCGTCGCTGGAAGCGCGTGAGACCAGCCCGCTCGGAATCGACCCACAATCGGCCGCGCTGCGGATCGGGTTCGTCTCCCGGAAATCGATCGGAGAGTCGCGCTTCCGGACGGTCGTGGCGAACCTACGACTCGGGGGGAGTGCCGACTCCGGGCGGGTCGTGGCCCTTCAGTCGGTGCGCGACGCTGTACCCGTACCGGACGGCCTTCAGCGCCGGACCGAAGTTCATCTCTACGGAGACGTCGCCGGCCTGTATCGCGTCCACGACCGCCTCGGGCGTGAGTTCGGGCGCCTCGACTGTGGTGTAGGCGCGGCCCACTTCGAACGGGTAGTGGGCGTCGCTCCCGCCGACGACGGGCAAATCGAGGCGTGCGGCGACGTCGGCGGCGCGCTTCCAGGTCCGGGTCGTCTTCCCGTTCAGTTCGACCGCGTCGAAGTCCGCGTCGGTCTCCCGGACGGTGCTGTTTCTGAACGGGTGGGCGATGATTGCCGCACAGCCCCGGTCGTGGGCAATCTCGACGGTCTCTGCGGGGGTGAGCGTCTTCGGCTCGACGTCGGTCGGAGGGTCCGGCCCGACGACGAGGACGTGCCCGCGGGTCGTCGACACCTCGATGCCCGGAATCACCGGGAGGCCGGCGGCGTCACCGAGGGGGCGATAGTAGTCGTGGTTGGTGTTCGCGATTCCGTCGAGGCTCCGGTGGCGGCCGACGAGTCCAGCCATCTGATTTCCCACCGGGTCGTAGTACCGGGCGGCCTCGTCGAACCCGTGAAAAAAGCGGGTGTGGACGTGCAAGTCGAGGGCGTACACACCGTATTCCAGTTGCCAGAAGACCTTTTTCTTTCGGGCCAGTGATTTCCAGTCCATGTCTTTACGAGGGCGACCACGCGACGGCGACCGCCCGCGGGCGGTCACGGACGGCGGCGTCTCCGACGCCGGCGAGACGTCACACGAACGTGTCGTCCTGCTCAACCCGGACAGCGGCGACGGGTCCCACGTCGACCACGTGCACGACCTGGCGAAGCTCACCGGATTCACCGTCTACGAGACCCAGCGGGCGGGTCACACGGTCGAACTCACCAAAGAGGCGATTGCGGACGGGGCGAAGGTGATTGCCGCCTGCGGCGGCGACGGCACCGTCAACGAAGTCGTCTGCGGCATCGACGACGCAGACGCGTTCGACCAGGTCACCCTCGGAGTGCTGCCGGGCGGGACGGGGAACAACTTCGCACAGAACATCGGCATCGAGACTATCGACGAGGGGTTCGAGGTGCTCGCCGAGGGGGAAACCCGCCAAATCGACCTGGGCGTCGCGAACGGGCGTCCCTTCGTCAACTCCTGTGTCAGCGGAATCACGGCCGAGGCGGTTTCCCAGACGACCTCGGACTCGAAACAGCGGTTCGGCGTGTTCGCATACGTCGCGAACACGCTTCGTGAACTTCCGGACTTCGAGGGGTTCGACCTCGTACTCGCCGACCCGGACAGCGACGAAATCCTGTGGGAAGGGTCGGCGGTGACCGTCCACATCGGGAACGCCCGCCGGTTCGACAACGAACTCGTGGTTCAGGCGGACATGGAGGACGGCCTCCTGGACGTGACGGTGGTCGAGTCGATGCCCAAACCGGACCTGCTGGAGACGGCCGCGACGTACCGCCTGTTCGGCGAGGACAGGGACGCCATCACGCGGGTGAAGACGGATTCGGTCGAGATAGACGTCCGGCGGGAGGAACCGCTGAACTTCAGTCTCGACGGCGAGATGATCAGCGCCGGCCACCTGTCGGTGTCGAATCGGCCGCGGACGCTCTCGCTCCTCGTCGGCGACGGGTACGAAGTCGACCCCGGCCAGGAACCGTAGTCGGCGCGTCCGTCGCGACTCGTCTCCCCGTGTCGACGGCTCTACCCCCGGTGACCGCCCCCCGATTTCGGCTGCGCCCGACGTCACAGACTCCGACCGTCCAGTCGTTAAATTCGGCCACAACCGTTATTGTACTTGTTTGTGGTAGTCGAACAAGAAACATGGATTCGGGTGACGGTTTCGACCTCGGTACGCATCGACGGACATTTCTCAAGGCTGCGGGCGCTACCGGTTTGACCGCCGGCGTGAGCGCAACCGGCGCGGCACAGCGAGACGACCAGTCGGCAGAGACGTCGCAGACGTCAGGCGAACCAACCGACGCGGAGGCGTACGTGACAGTACTCGGGTCCGGCGCCTCCGCGCTGAAAAACGGCCGGTCCTCGGTCGGCTACGTCGTCCACCTCGACGGCGAACCCCGAATACTGGTCGACTCGGGCGGCGGGACGGCGGCGGCGGTCAGCGAGGCCGGCATCGACATCACCGCGCTTGACACGGTGCTGTTTTCCCACCTCCACGTCGACCACACCAGCGACTTTCCCGCGATTCTCAAGGCGGCCTACCAGCAGGGACGGGACGGCCGGCCGTGGCGCATATTCGGTCCGACCGGCGAGGGAATCCGCCCCGGGACGGAGGCCTGGGTCTCCAAACTGTTCGACGAGACGGACGGGGCGTACAGCTACATCCACGAGTTCGTGGACGGATACCTCGGTACCGACGTCCGTCTCGACGCGACAGACGTCCCCGCGCCGGTAGATTCGCCCGGCACGATTCGCACCGTCTACGACCGCGACGGACTGACGATTCGCGCGGCCCCGACGAAACACGGGGCGATGCCGTCGCTCGCGTACCGCGTGACCTACGGGGACGCCACGTTCACGTTCACCGGCGACTACAGTTCGAAACTCGGGAACGTGCCCTCGCTCGGCGAGGGGTCGGACGTCCTGGTCCAGAACCGGTTGCTCGAGGCCGAGTCGGAACTGGAGGGCGGTTCGTACGGTCCCAAGCGGACGCTCCACTCGACCCCGTCGGAGGTCGGGGCGACCGCAGACGCCACCGGGGCCGACGTGCTCGTCCTCTCGCACGTGAGTCGCGCGGAGGTTACGGACCTCGAAACGGAAATCGACGTCATCACGGAGTCCTACGACGGACCCGTCGTCGTCACGACGGACCTCCTGGACGTCTATCCCGACGGCGAGGTCGTTCGGTCGACGGCGAATCCCGAGACCGGCGACGGCGACCACGGGAACGACGCCGACGTACTGTTCCGTCCGAACGTCGGCGGCGAGTAGGCGCCCTCACTCGCGGTTCCGGTCGCGCCACTCGCTGCGGAGGAGTCCGTACTGGACCATGTCCCGGTGTTCGCCGTCGACGAACATGTACTTCCGCAGGCGCCCCTCCTCGACGAATCCGAGCGATTTCAGCAGACCCCGGGAGGCGTCGTTGAAATCGTACGCCTCGGCCTCGACGGCGGGAGTGTCGTACGTTCGGAAGACGTAGTCGACGACCAGCGAGACCGCTTCGCGGGCGTACCCCTCGCCGTGAACCTCCGGCACGAGCCAGTACCCGAGTCGCGGGCGCTTGTAGTCGGCGTCCATCACGTCGACCTGCCCGATTCGTTCCACCTCGCCGGCGTCTGGTTGCCCGGGACCGACGCCGTCTTCGAGACAGACGAGAAACTGGTCGTGACCGTCGTCGTCCGAGACGGTAATCTGCTCCTGGGTCCGTACCGGGTTGCCGAGGGGATACCGAATCTCCGGGTCGGCGCTCGCTCGCTGAACGAAGGGCACGTCCTCGCTCTCGACTGTCCGGAGCGTCACTCGTTCGCCGCTGGTGATGCGTGCTCCCGGCATGCATCCGGTGGTACGGGGCCACTGGCATGAATGCGCTCCGGAGGCGGCAGGCAAAAGGGAGTCACCCGGTTTCGGGCGACGTCACCAGAGATGGTCGGTGTCGTCGTTCCCGGGCGCGTTCGACGCGCCGGAGGGCCGGGCACGATTCGTGAGCGTGACGAGGGCCCCGAGTACCCACCCGGTCGGGACGGCGAGGAGGAACCACATGCCGACGTAGGCGACGCCCTGCAGGTCGAACGACGCCCTGATGAACGCCGCGAGGCCGCCGACGGCGAGGACGTTGTCCAGCAGCCAGATTGCGATGGACTGTGAACTGGGGAAGACGATAGACGCCAGCGTCGGCGAGTACAGCGACGCGACGACGGGCGGGAGAAAGAGGGCAGTCACGCCGAACGGATAGCCGAGGGCGACTGTCGACAGTCGGCTCGGTCTGCGGGTGAAAAACAGCGCGAGCACGGCCGACGCCGTGGCGACGACGCCCGCGACGACAACGCTGACGAACCCCTCGAACGCGACGGGAGAGAGGTACGTTATCGCCGACAGCACCCCCCAGGCGAGAAGCGAGACGAGCGCGACGCCGAGGAATCCGAGACTCGCCGACAGGCGGTCGATTCGGCGGGCGTAGAACCGCGTGGCGAGACCGATGACGAACAGCGGGTAGACGACTACGAGCAGCAGCGCGCCGAGGACGGCCCACAGCCGATACGCCGCGAGGCCCCGGGTCGTCTCGGGTCGCCAGCGGTCGACGACCGCGTCGCTCCCCCGTCGCTCGGGAAAGCCGACCGCCACCCAGGTCCGGTGCAGCCACGACAGGTCGACGCGCATCGCTCGTGCCAGCGTTACGACCCGGGCGGGCGCCCACGCGAACCGTCCCTGGCGGCCGCTGTCTGGAAGGTCGTTCATGGTGGACTGGCCGTCCCGGGACGTTTCTCGTCGGTGGAGCGAGACGCCGCCCCGCCGAGCGCCGTCTCCTGCATCGCCTCGATTCGAGGCACGTCGGTCACGTTCGCGAACAGCACGACGGCGGTGAGCGTTCCGGACCCCTCGTGCGGTTCGTCGCCGGCCATCACGTCGACGACGTCCGCCTCGCTCTCGAGCCAGTAGCGACCGCTCTCGAACCCCTTCCGGGAGAGCGTTCGCGGGGGGCCGGAGAGCAGTATCAGCGCCCGGTCTGCACTCTGTACGTTACACGGCAGCGTCAGCTTCGAGCGCGCCGCGCGGCGGACGAGCGCGTTAATGGTGGCAGCGTCCGTCGCCTCGTCCCCGGCCTCCTCGTCGTCGGCCGTCCAGGGTAGACGCTCGCGCACCGCGCGAATCCACGGGAGGATACCGCCGAGCTGTTCCACGTCGGTCGACGCGTAGCCGATGGACGAGAGTCCCCCCGTGTCGAGCGTCCGCATGATGTCGCTGGGGTCCATCTGGTGGTCCGCCGCCGAATCGTCGCCGAATTCGCCGGCCGCGAACAGGGTCACGAGTCGTTCTGCCAGCGCCGCGTTGACGCGGGCGTAGCTTCCGGGGTCCGCCGCGTGATGTGGGTCCTCCCCGGACGAGTCGTCTGCTGGGTCGTCGTCCTCGTCGGTCGTCCGCGACCCCGGGACTGTCGCGTCGTTCGCTCGCCACGCCTCGTTGTCGAAGGCGATGACGTTGTCTGCCCGCTCGACGAACGACTGGAGCGACCGGGCGGCGTTCAGCGCCGGTCGCCGGCCCTCGGACTCCTCGGGGAGGACGGCGACTGCGTACACCGGGTCGTCGCAGATGGTCTGCAACTGGTCGAGGACGACTGCGCCCGCCCCGCCGCCGGTGCCGCCGGCGAGTCCGGCGACGACCAGCACGCCGTCGAGTTCCTGAAACTCGATGCGGTCGAACGCACGAATGATTTCGTTCTGCTCCTCGATTGCGACGTCGCGTCCGACGTCGGGGTTCCCCTCGATGGTGGTGTTGTCGACCTCCCACTGGACGTCGCCGATAGTCAACCGCCGCTCCTCGGGGACGCGTTCGGTCGTCTCGAACGCCGGTTTCGTGGAGGTGATGAGCAGCGCGTTCCCGTTACAGAGGTTCCGGCCGAACGCCTTCTCGACGGCCAGGATTCGGTTGACGATGCGACTCCCCGCGTCGCCGACGCCGACGACGCCTAGCTTCATCGCCTCGCCCCCCGCGGTGGGTGCGCGCCCCCGTACTCGATGGGCGTCACGGTCAGATGACCGGGTCTATCTCGCCGTGTTCGTCCCGGATGAGGTTCGCGATGTCCGCCTCTCGCACGGCTTCCTGTTCCGCAATCTTGTGCTGTGCCGCGACGGCCTGTTCCTGGATGGCCTTGATTCGCGGCGTCTCGGTCACGTTCGACAGCAGGACCACCGCGGAGAGGGAGGTGGCGTTCTCCCGCGGGTCGTCGCCGGCCAGCACCTCCACCGTATCGACCTCGTTCTCGATCCACTCGCGTGCGCTCTCGAGTCCCTTCCGGGAGAGTTCCGACGGCGGCCCCGAGAGGACGATCAGCGCGCGGTCGGCGCTCGAAACTTCACACGGCAGGGTCAGCCTGGAGTTGACCGCTCGTCGGACGAGACCGTTGATTTTCGCCGCGGACGTCGACCCGTCCTGGGTTTCGTGGTCCTCGCGGAAGCGAGACAGGAGGCCGTTCTCGTTCCCCGCGACCGGGGTCGACGCGTAGCCGATGGACGATATCCCGTCCGTGTCGAGGGTCCGGATGATGTCGCTCGAGTCCATCGCGTTCTCGGCAACGGTCGGTTCGTCGTACTCGCCGGCCCCGAGCAGCGTGACGATACGGGTGGCCAGTTCGCGGTTCATCCGCTCGTAGCCGTCGCTCACAGTCTGGTTCTTCGAGCGCCAGGCGTCGTTGTCGAACGCGATGAAGTTGTCGACGTTGGTCACGAACGACTGGAGCGACCGGGCGGCGTTCAGCGCCGGGCGGCCTCCTTCGTACTTCCCCGGGAGGACGCCGAGGGCGTAGACGGGTTCGTCGTACATCTTCTGCAGTTCGTTGATGACCACCGGCCCCGCACCGCTGCCGGTTCCGCCCCCGAGTGACGCGGCGACCAGGATGGCGTCCACCTCGTGGATGTCCACGTCGTCGAACGCGCGTCGAATCTCGTCGATGTCGTTCTGTGCGACTTCCGCGCCCACCTCGACGTCCCCGCCGACGCCGTGGCCCTTGGCCTTCTGGTGGGTGTCGCCGATGAGAACGCGCCGGTCCTCCGGAATGTGGTCCGGTTTCGAGAGGTCCGTCCGCGCGGTGTTGATGACCAGCACGTGGCGACAGAGCTTCCGGTTCGTGAGCGTTTCGAACTCGACCATCTTGTCGACAATCTTACTCCCCGCGTTGCCGACGCCGATTGTTCCTAATTTCATCGTAGGGTCCGTTACCAGGGTTTCTCGGTCGAGACCGGTCGGAACGTGTCGGATTCGTGCGAAAGAATCGCCCCCCACAGACCGACCGTCGACGTGAGCCCTCCCCAGTTAGTTTAACTATTTCACAATATCATTTAAACCTACCTGAAACTAATATGAGATGTTGTGGCCGTCCGTATCCACCCGGAGAGGAGAGACCCGTCGAAATCGACCGGCCGGCCCGGCCGTCGTTTCGAATCCGCGAGTACGAGTGGTTTCTCGTGGGTCACCCCCGGTCCGGCCAGCGCGAAGTCGTCGTAGTAGCAATCGAAGAGATTGATTTGTCGTCTCTTCGAACCT
>JBEPXT010000139.1:0-9500 GCA_041641795.1 Salinigranum sp. | reverse complement strand
ACTCGAGGACGTGTTCATGGGACAGCTCCACGGCATCTCGATGGGCATCGACGCCTGCTACACCAACCACATCGACGCCGACCAGAACGACATCGAGAATCTCGCCGTCCTGCTGAGCGCGGCGGGTGCGAACTACTTCATCACGGTCCCGATGGGCGACGACGTGATGCTGAACTACCAGTCTAACAGCTACCACGACGCCGCGGCGCTGTGGGAGATTTTCGACCTCGGTCCCGCACCCGAGTTCCGGACGTGGCTCGAAGAGATGGACATCTGGCGGGACGGCGCGCTGACCGACCGTGCGGGCGACCCGACTATCTTCACGGAATCATGACCCACATCGACGACAGTTCCACGACGCGCGACGAACCGGTTGCCGACCCCGAGGAGGAGCGCGAACTCGAACGCATCGTCTCGCGCAACCCGTCCAGGCTCGGCGTCGGGAGGGCCGGCCACCGCCCGCGAACGGAGACGCTGCTCACCTTCCAGGCAGACCACGGCCGCGCCCGCGACGCGGTCCTGACGACCGTCGACGACTCCCTCGTCGAGGAACTCGGGCTCGTGAAAATCCGGTCGCTCGTCGAGGACAAGGACCAGTACCTCGCTCGGCCGGACCTCGGCGCGGAAATCTCGGAGGAGACTGCCGAGTACCTCCGCGAGCACGGTCAGCGAGGCCCGCAGATACAGGTCATCGTCAGCGACGGGCTGAGTTCGACCGCGATTGAAGCGAACGTCCCCGACCTGTTGCCAGCGCTGCTGGACGAACTCGAGGAGCGGGGGCTGTCGGTCGGGGCGCCCGTTTTCGTCGAGTTCGGCCGCGTCGACGTGATGGACGCCATCGGCGAGGAACTGGACGCCGAGTGCTGTGTCAACCTGATCGGCGAACGGCCCGGCCTGCGGACCGCCGAGAGCCTCAGCGCGTACATGGTGTACGGCCCGGAGCGCGGCGCGCCCACGGCGAAGAAGTCGGTCATCTCGAACATCCACTCCGGGGGGCTGCCGCCGGTCGAGGCCGGCGCGAAAATCGCCGATATGCTGGCGAGGATGGTCGAACAGGAGGCCAGCGGACTGGACCTCTCCGAGGGCGACCGGGAGTTCCAGAAAGGCTGACGGCCGACGACGTCGTCCGTCCGGACGAGCGAGAGGCGACGCCCCAGCGGTCCGTCCCTGGGCACCGAACGCTTAGGTCCCGGAGCGCTAGTACCGAGTCCATGAACGAGGGTCCGCTGACGAGCGTCGGTATCGACGTCGGGACCACGACGACGCAGGTTATCCTGAGCCGGCTTCACGTCGCCTCGACCAGTCCGAGCGCTGCCGGGAAACTGACCATCACCGACCGGGAGATCCTCTACCGCGGCGAGATTCACGAGACGCCGCTGGTCGACGCCGAGACGATTGACGCCGCCGGCGTCGCAGCGATAGTCGAGGAGGAACTCGAACGCGCAGGGGTCTCCCGGGGAGAAATCGACACCGGCGCGGTAATCGTCACGGGCGAGACCGCTCGGCGGTCGAACGCCGCCGCGCTGGTCAGCGAACTGGCCCTCGAACTGGGCGAGTTCGTCGTCGAGACCGCGGGCGCGCACCTGGAGGCGGTCCTCGCCGGCCGGGGCTCCGGGGCGGCGGCCTACGCCAGCAGCGAGAACGCGACAGTCGCCAACGTCGACGTCGGCGGCGGCACGACCAACGTTGCTATCTTCGACGGCGACGCAGTCCGGGAGACGCGGTGTTGCCGAATCGGCGGCCGCCTCGTCGAACTCGACGACGGAACGGTGCGGGCGGTCGCCGAGACGATACGGCCGCTGCTCGACCACCTCGACGTGGCGCTCGCAGTCGGCGACGGCCTCACGGCGGACGAACTCGACCGCCTCGCGGGAGCGATGGCCACCTGTCTCGCGGACCTGCTCGCGGGCCCCCCGTACCCCGACCCGCTCGGCGAACTAGCTATCGGCGAACTGCCGGACGAGCGCGTCGAACTCGACGCGGTGGCGTTCACCGGCGGCGTCGGGTCGCTCGTCTCGAAGCCGCCCGACGCCACCGTCGACCGTGACGCCTTCGGCGACGTCGGCGTCGCGCTCGCTGAAGCCATCCGGGACCACGACCGACTCGGCGAATGGCCGCGACTGAACCCGTCGGAGGACATCCGGGCGACGGTGGTCGGTGCCGGAACTGCGACCACGCGCCTCAGCGGGCGGACGGTCGGTCTCGACGCGCGGTTGCTCCCACTCCGGAACGTCCCCGCCATCTCTGTCCCACCGCTCCCGACCGACGACGGTGCGATGGGCCGGCCGGACGCGGAGGACGGTCCACGCCCGGAGAGCGATGCGCTCGCTGCAGAGATACGCGACCACGTCGAGCAGGGACTCGCCCTCTACGGGGACGACACCGACCCGGAACCCTCGGAGCAGACCGGCGAGGAGTGGTTCTTCCTCGCGTTCGAGGACGTCGGGGCGCTGACCTACGACCGAATCGAAGCCCTCGCCGAGGGCGTCGTCACCGCGTACGAGGCGTCGTCGTACGCGGGCCCGATACTGCTCCTGCTCGCGCAGAACTGCGGGAAAGCGCTCGCCCAGTCCATTCGACGCGTACAGGAGTCCTCTCGACCCGTGGTCGTTCTCGACGAACTGTCCGTCGAGCGGGGCACCTACGTCGACGTCGGCGAACCCATCACTGACGACGGCACGGTCCCCGTCGTCGTGAAGACGCTAGTCTTCGAGGAGTAAGTTCCGGCACGCCGCGTCCGAACGGACGCCGAAGTCGTGACGCCGCCCGGGAGATTGGGGTCGCTGTCGCCCTCGGAAGCCGTCGAGTCCTACTCCACCCGGGTCGCAGTCAGGACGGGCAGCCCGCCGTCCATCCCTGCGACGCCTTCGTCGACGACCTCGTATCCGAGCTCTCCGAGTGCCGATTTCACGTCACCGGTCGCACAGCCGATGAGAGGGTGAACCTCGACGATGACGACTCGCGGCCGAACACCGAGCGCCTCCAGAATAGCTACCTCGGCGCCGTCGCAGTCGAGTTCGAGGACGTCGCACTCGGGGACTGCAGTCGGCGGTAACTGTTCACCGTCGGCCGCCCCGAAGTACCGTTCGTTCTCTTCGCGGACGGGCCCGATTGACGCGTGCTCGACCGTGACGAGTTCGGAGACGTTGTTGACCTCGATGGTTCGAGCGATCGTGCGAACCATCTCTGAACTCGGCTCGAAGGTCGTGACGTCACCCTCGGAGTGAGTCATCCGTGCAGCAACGACGGTTGATGCGCCCCACCCACCTCCGACGACGACGACGGAGTCACCGCGCCGAGTCAGGTGTCGAAGCGAACTGATCGACGCGTGTTCGTGGTCCGGATAACAATCCCGGTCTGCTTCGGGGTCGACACTCGGCACGGCGACGCCGTTCATCACTCGTGTGCGGACGTCTGGTTCATCGGTCGCGTCAACCATGACGCGCCTCTCGAACAGAGGGACAATAGAACTACTCGTGGTATGGTTGTGGTTGGCACTGTCGTCACGACAGCGGCGTGGGCGAGCGGGAGAGCTATTCGAGACACGCCGTCTGTACGGAGCGCGCAATACGTGCGGTGAATCAGCAAACCGACGCTACTGCCCTGCGTCTAGGGAAGCCGAGACGTCCCCGGAGCCGTAGAGCGGGAACATCACGTGGAACGTACTGACGTCGAGATCCCGCACGTCGGGGCCCTCTCGGAGTTTGGCGTGGACCTCCGAGTCGAACAAGGAGTCGCGTGAGGCTTCGGAGTCGAAGACGTAGATTCCTCCGACCCGTCCACTCTCCTCGTCGCGAATGTAGAACTTCTGCAGTAGCCCGTCCATGTCGCGGAACTGTTGGGCTCGCTGTCGAAATCGGGACTCGACCTCCTCGAGACTCAATTCCGACTCGAACGTGATGAATACGATTTCCATCGGGCTATCCTGCTGGCGACACGTTCGGATTGAGGTGGAACACGTTCTCCGGGTCCCACTGGGCCTTGATAGTCGCGAGTCGCTCGTAGGTCTCCGTTCCGAAGGCGTCGTGAACGCCCGCCTCGCCTTCGTCGGGGCTGGTGGCGTTGAGGTACACGCCTCCGGTCGCGTGCGGCGCGAGGTCCTCGGACAGTCCCCGGGCCCATCCGACGTGAGTCTCGGTTTCGTCGGCGTCGCGCCAGCGAGCCTGGACGACCACGAACCACTCCGCGTCGCGGTGCTGGTACGGAGTGGAGTCGGCCGGACGGCGCGCGATTTCGCGGCCGAGGGCCATCATGCCGATGGCCGTCTCGGGCGAGGCGATGTCGGCAGCGCGGTCGCTGATGACACTGATGGCCTCCTCGCCCATCTCCGCGAGATAGTGTGTCTTCCAGTAATTGTGCGCGCCGAGACCAGCGGCAGCGTCGAACATCGTCTGGAACGTCGCGTACGGCTTCGGTCCGACGGCGTCGGCGATAGGGGTGCCGATCGCACGAATCGGTGCCAGCGCCTCCTCGCCCGCAGACACGTCACCGCCGTACATCAGGGTCACCATGAGCACTAACTCGCCGTGGACTTCCTCGGGCAGGAAGGGGGCGGGCGGCGCTTTCCGGATTCCCATCACGCACCCAATCTCGTCGGGGCCCGCTCGAAGGGCTTCGGCGACCGCAGCCATCACTTCGG
This sequence comes from Salinigranum sp., assembly GCA_041641795.1. Classification (GTDB taxonomy): domain Archaea; phylum Halobacteriota; class Halobacteria; order Halobacteriales; family Haloferacaceae; genus JBEPXT01. Next base: position 4,861 of record JBEPXT010000139.1, on the reverse strand, counting down.
GTGCGTCCCCGAAGTCGTAGACGACAGGGCCCGCCAGGACAGTCGGCTCGAGTTCGTGAAGTCCGAACTCGAACGCCGTCACGACGCCGAAGTTGCCGCCGCCGCCGCGGAGCGCCCAGAACAGGTCGGGGTTCTCGCTCTCGCTCGCGGTGACGAACTCCCCGTCAGCAGTCACCAGTTCGACCGACCGCAGGTTGTCGACCGTCAATCCCAGCGAACGGGACAGGTAGCCGAACCCGCCGCCCAGCGTCAGGCCGGCAATTCCGACCAGGGAGATGAAGCCACCCGGAAGGACGAGCCCGTGGGCCTGCGTCTCGACGTCCACGTCGTGGAGGAGCGCGCCGGGTTCGACCCACGCTCGTCTCTCCTCTGGGTCGACACGGACCGATTTCATCGCCGAGCAGTCCAGCATCAGACCGCCGTCGGTGACAGCGTGTCCAGCCACGTGGTGTCCACCGCCGCGAATAGATATCTCGAGGTCCTGCTCGCGAGCGAACTGGAGTGCGGCCATCACGTCGGCGGCCCCGAGCGGTCGAACGACGACTGCCGGACGCCTGTCGACCGCCGCGTTCCATATCGTCCGTGCCTCGTCGTATCCCTCGTCGGTCGGGAGCAGTACGTCACCTCTGAATCCGGTTCTGAGAACGCCGATTGCGTCGTCAGACAACGGTTGGTTTGCTGTTAGCGCCATTATTCACACCGGAGAATGTTGGTCTGTGGTCGGTTCGCCGTCACTGGTTCGTCGTCGTCCGACGAGTCTCGGCCTCCCGGCGCAACGCATCGCGGTGGTCGTCCCAGGAGGCGTACTTCGGGACGGGCGTTTTCCCGACGGGGAGCGTGTACTCGAGCTGTCTTTTGGTTGTTGACATGTTTTCCTCACTAACTGATGGCGTCGACAGTTCATGACGATGCCGAGTGACGCCGTTGCAGGTGCTGCAATCCAGTCAGTCCGTGATATCGTCTCGTCCCCGACATGTGCCGTCCCTCCGGCTGAGCGTGCAGAGGAGACATCAGCTCACCGCGACCACAGTTGCGTTGAGCGGGGTTGCCTCACTCCTGTACACCTCGTAGAGCGACTGTGCATGCGCCTGGGCTTCGGTCGTGCTGGTATCGATGACGGCCCGGGAGAGTCCCGTCTCGGCGTCGCGACAGCACGTTCCGACGTGGTCGTCGAAGATCCAGAACGCGCCCGGGAGCGAGTCGTGAGCCAGCAGCACGAGATTCCCGCTTTTCAGCGCCTCGTCCGCTAGCTCGGGAGCGGAGTCGAGCATATACGTCAGTACCTCTTTCGGGAAGACGAGTTCGACCTCCATGCCGGCGACAGCACGCTCGAGCACCATCCTGACGTTCTCCGCCTTGTGAGGCGTCGTTCCTATCTCCCGAAGCGAGGCGGCCGTTTCGATGAGTTCGGCGTAGCGGCTGTTCGGACAGTACGGGTTGCGCTCGTCTTGCGGCGTGACCGTCGCCCCGGAGAACATCTCGACGGTGAACCCGAGGTCCGTGGGGAACCACTGCCAGACGTCCCGAATCGAGTGCTCGGTCTCGAATCGCTCCACGAGATCGAAGAACCCACTGGCGACGAACTCGCCGAGCGGCGTCAGTTCGTATCGGTGACCGTCGCGCTCGATCCAGGTTCGTTTGTCAAATTCGCCGAGGAGGCGTCCCATCGTGGCATTCGAGGCGCCGATCGCTGCCCGGAGGTCGTCGCGACTCTGGGGGCCCGCCGCCAGTGCGCCGAGCGCGTTCACGCGGTGGGGTGACCGAGCCAGAAAGTCGATGTCCTCGACCGGACTTATCATAGCACATACACGCTTCCTACGATATTACCTATTCCGGCGAGAAACAGCCTCTACCGGAAGTCAATCAGATGTACGACAGCGTACAGTCGGCTACGGCCACTGTCGCGGAGCTAGTCGACGCCGCTCCGACGCGGTGATGAATCCGGAGTCCAACCGCACCAGGAGTATCACGGGGAGGTCGGCGCTCCCGACGGCTCGGCCCTGTCTGTTCGGGCGCGTCCATCGGATGCGTAACGACGCAGTTTCGGACGTTCCACCGGCAGCGGTTTCCCGCAACCTCTCGTTCTCGGCTTCGGGGTCGGTGATTCCTCACTCGTTTCCCCCGACCGCCAGTTCGAGTTGGTCACCTCAACCATCCCTCTCGTCGCCCCGCGTCAGTCGTCCCCGTCAGGGTATCTGTTCAGTTCGACGATTTCGACTTCCCAGTCGTGCGTCGACCCTCGCGTTCGAAACTCCCAGGCCCCACGGACGTCCACGTCAGCCTCGACGGCCTTCTCGACTACTTCGGCGAGAATGGCCTCGAATTCGTCGGCACTGGTAATCGAAACGTCGCGGAGTTGATCACGTGTCATGACTGTGGGCCACAATCCTCAACCCGAAGAGATGGAGATGAATCGACGGCCACATCCACACAACGGTCATACTTCGTGCAGGGCGTTCGGACCATCCTTTACGAGTGGCGCCACACGCATAGGTCTGCCGTTTTACATGGTACACCATGCCCACAATTCGATGGGTGGTACACCATGCCTCCTGTATTTACCCGTCTCCGCGCCTAGTGGTACACAAGGAATGGCGGTCATCGTTCATCTTCGCGTTCCCGCCGACTCGTTCGAGCTCGGGCGGATCCTGGAACTGGAAACCGGTGGGACGATAGAACTCGAAAACCTGGTCCCGCTGGGCGAGAAAGCGGTTCCGTTCTTCTCCGTGAGCGACGAGGTCAGAGAATCGTTCGAGAGGAACGTCGAGAATCACCCCTCGGTCGATCACATCGTAGAGATAACTCGTCACGACGGCGAGCGACTGTATTCGCTGGACTGGAACGCCGAACGCGACATTTTCTTCCAGGGAATCCTCGACCTGAAGGGTCAGCTCCTGAGTGCCACCGGAACGGCGACCACCTGGGAGTTCGAGGTTCGGTTTCACAGCCACGAGGCGCTCGGGGAGTTTCAGGAATACTGTACGAACGCACACATCCGCCTCGAAGTCGGCCGCATCTACAACCCCGTCCGCCCAGGGACCGGTATGTGGTACGGGGTGACGAGACCCCAGCGCGAAACGCTGATGCGCGCCGTGCAAGGGGGGTACTATTCGATTCCGCGGCAGATGTCCACGCAGGATCTGGCCGACGAGTTCGGTATCTCGGACCAGGCCGTCACGGAGCGACTGCGACGGGCGATAGTGACACTCACCACGAACACGCTCATGGCGATGGAAGAGGATTTCACAGCGGAGCTCGAGCAGACCAACTGACTCAGATGGCTCGGCGTCGCCTCGAATCCAGGAGTGGCGTTTCGTGCCAGGGGATAGTCTGACGAGCCTGTCCAAGTCGTTCACCTGCTCGTCCCCCGGGAGACTCGGGGAGAGATTCGCAAGACGGGAGACTCAGGGAGGGGTTCGCAAAACGGGGAGCTTCGAGGTCGGGTTCGGGAAGCACGCCGCGTAAACACCTTCACGGGAACCGTTCGGAACGGAGAGGAGCGGAGACGGCCGTCGTTCTGCGCGTCGAGAAGGCAACCACGTGGCGACGTCGTGCCAGCGTGACACACGGGTCGACGATGCGGACTTCCCGGACAGCCGACCCGCGCGGTGGTCCCGACAGGCTTCCTTATCGTCGTCGACCGACTCTGTATGACATGAACAAACACACTGCCGACGAGGTCGTCGCCACGGACTGGTCGACGCTGCAGAACGTGTTGAGCCAGCACGCCCAGAACGACCGGAACAACCGGTATCGGTCCCCGTACGTCTTCCGGGGAGTGTGCGACGTCGACTACGCGCTCGAAGCCGCCATCACGCGGTTCGTGGGCGAGACCGGTCGGTGGGAGCTCGAAGGGCACCTGCTGCGCAACTTCCTGAAGTACGCCCAGCAGGAGATCGACGTCCCCGCGTCGCCGTACTACCGACTGGCTCTCGCCCAGCACTACGGGCTGCCGACCAGGCTGCTGGACTGGACCTATTCGCCGGTCGTCGCGGCGTACTTCGCCACGGGCGGGCGGTCAGACGTCGACGGCGTCATCTGGGCCGTCGACTACGTTCAGGCCCACGAGCGACTTCCGACCGACCTGCGGGAGGTCCTCGACCGCCTGGGCACCGACATATTCGACGCAGACCTCCTCGACGACGTGACGCGTCAGCTCCTGGACCAGCACACCGAGGGAGGCCGGAAGTCGCCGCGCGGGGGGACCCTGGAGATGTACGATATGCTGGAGGCCATCGACGCGTTCGTCGCGATGCAATCCGACGATTACGTCGTGTTCTTCGACCCGCCGGCCATCGACCAGCGCATCGTCAACCAGGCGGCGCTGTTCTCGAGCCAGTCGAACCCGACGGTCGCCCTGGACGCCTGGCTGGAGCGGCGCCCGGAGCTATATCGCCGTATCGTCGTTCCGGCCGGACAGAAGGCCGAGTTCCGGGACCGACTGGACCAGTTGAACGTCAACCGCCGGACGCTATTCCCCGGCCTCGACGGCATCGCCAGCTGGCTGACTACGTACTTCGATCCGAAACCGGCCTGATGGGGCGCCGCGGCCCTCCGAGTCCGCTGCGCGCGACCCACTACACGGGTGCGTGGACGATTGAATCGCCTCAAACTGGATGGACAGCACCCAGTGGTCACGCCGGGGGCAGGATGGTGGCGACAGCGGCGTTCCCGATGCCGATACGCGGGCTCTGTTGAAATCCTTCGCAGTTGATAGAAATTGCGTGCTGAATACATAGCGCGTATCCAGCGTTTGGGTCGTACGATAGCGACCTGGACGTTCGGATGCCCGTCGGACGCGTCTGGAGGGGGTATTGCTCCGTCGCTGACGGGCTACCGTAGGACGAACGTCTAACTAATA
>JBEPXT010000138.1:0-9567 GCA_041641795.1 Salinigranum sp. | reverse complement strand
CCGGTGGACGCTCCGGCACGTCCTCGAACAGCGCCTGCGCCTGCTGGCCCCGTTCGTCCCGTTCCTGGCGAACGAACTACACGAGCAACTGACCGGCACGCCCGCCGAGGACGCGCCGTGGCCAGAACCGGACCCGACCGCCGAGAGCGTCACCGTCGAGGTCCGCGAACGGCAGGTTTCCCGCCTCACCGACGACGTCAACGACATCGTGGACGTGACGGGCACGGAACCGGAGACGATTCGCATCTACACCGCCGCCGACTGGAAGGGCCGCGTCTTCGAGGCCGTCGCCGAGGCCGGTCCGGACGTGGGGGCGGCCATGGGGAAAGCGATGCAGTACGACAGCCTCCGGGAGCGGGGCGACGAGGTGAACGACCTGGTGCAGGAACTCGTAGCGGTCGTCCGCGGACTCGACGACGACGAACTGCGGGCGATGCGCGAGATGGACGAGCGCGCGGTGTACGAAGCCGCAGTCGGGTTCCTCCAGCGAGAGTTCGACGCCCGCGTCGAACTGTACGCCGAGGACGACCCGGACGTGTACGACCCGGCCGACCGGGCCGAGAGCGCCGTCCCGTTCCGCCCGGCAATCCACATCGAGTAGCACGGGCCGCCCGTCGCGACGGTCGCCGGCGGACCCGCAGGTGACCGCGCACCGAGCAGTCTCCGAATGAACGTTTATTCCCCGGCCGACCGAACCGGGAGACATGAGCGACGAAGAGTCCGAGCCGGGAGTGCTCGGGAAAGCCTATCGGACGGTATCGCCGCGGTACGAGAGTCGCCCGCTGTTCGAGATGAACATCGTCGGGTGGGGAATGCTGCTGGGGCTGCTCATCCTGGTGGTCCCCCTGCTCCCGTTCATCGTGCTCGTCTGGGTGCTCACGAAACTGTTCGACCTGCTCTCGAACCGGGTGGGCGACGCAGAGTCCGAGGAGTAGAGTTCGGTCAGTCGTGGACGCCCAGCAGGTCGAACGGCGTCCCGTTCTGGTTCTCGTTCGCGTGCTCGTAGACGACGTGCGCCGCCGCGATGTCCTGGATGGCGAGGCCCGTCGAGTCGAAGACCGAGACGCCGTCGGCGTCGGTCCGCCCGGGCTTTTCGCCGACGACGATTTCGCCGATTTCGGCGTCGATGTCGCCGTCGGTCAGGATGCCCGAACTGAACGGGACGTTGATTTCGCCGGAGTGAGTACACTGCTCGTAGTCGTCGATGACGAGTTTCGCGTCGAGGAGCACCTCGTCGGCGAGTTCCTGCTTGCCGGCGGCGTCCGCGCCCATGGCGTTGATGTGGGTGTGGTCGCCGACGTCGACGCGGGAGACGATGGGCTCCTCGACGGGCGTCACCGTCGAGAGCACGTCACAGGAGGCGGCCTCGACGATGGTGCCGCCGCGCACGTCGTACTCGTCGCCGACGGCGTCGACGAACGCCGCGACTTTCTCCTCGTCGGTGTCGCAGACTATCACTCGCTCGATGGGCCGCACCTGAGCGACGGCGGCCAGTTGCGTGTACGCCTGGACGCCGGCGCCGACGATCCCGAGCGACGAGGCGTCGGGGACCGCCAGGTGGTCGGTGGCGACGCCCGCCGCCGCGCCGGTCCGCTTCTGGGTGAGTTCCTTCCCGTCCATGATGGCCAGGGGGAACGCGTTGCGCGGGTCCGAGTAGATGACCGTGCCCAGGACCGTCGGCAGGTCGTAGGACTCGCGGTTGTCCGGGTGGACGTTGACCCACTTGACGCCCGCCGCGTCCCAGTCGCCGGCGTCGAGGTAGGCCGGCATCGACCGGAAGTCGCCGTTGTACTGCGGGAGGTCGATGTACGACTTCGGGGGCATCTGGGCGTCGCCGCGCTGGTAGGCGGCGAACGCCTCCTCGATGGCCTCGATGAGTTCGCCCATCTGGGCGTTCTGGTGGACGTCGTCGCTGTCGAGGAGCAACGTCTGCATGCGCGTGCCTTCTGCGGGGCCGTATTTAATTCATGGACACGCGGCCGCGGAGGAGAACAGCGAGTCCGCAGGCGACGTGCGTCTCGAACGGCGAACGGCGCGAACGGGAGAATCAGGGAGCGACGCGGTCGAGGGTGGACGGACGGTCGATGCGGCCCGGCGGCCGGTCGACGCGTCCGCGGGGCGCCTACATCGCGCCGCCCATGCCGCCCATGCCGCCCATGCCGCCGGCGCCGCCGGGGGCGCCGCCTTCGTCCTCGTCGCCCTCGGTGGAGAGGTCACCGGCGGCGATGATGTCGTCTATCTTGAGGACGAGGTTCGCGGCCTCGGTGGCGGAGGAGATGGCCTGCTCCTTGGCGTGTGCGGGTTCGACGACGCCGGCCTCGAAGGTGTCGACGACGTCGCCGCTGAAGACGTTCAGGCCGGCGCGGACCTGACCGTCCTCGTGGGCCGCCCGCAGGTCGACCAGCGTGTCGATGGAGTCGAGACCCGCGTTCTCGGCGAGGACGCGGGGGACGAGTTCGAGTGCGTCGGCGAACGCCTCGACGGCCAGCTGCTCGCGGCCGGTGACGGAGTCGGCGTAGCTCCGGAGTCGCCGGGCGAGTTCGACCTCGATGGCGCCGCCGCCGGCCAGGACGCGGCCGTCGGAGACGGTGGTCGCCACGACGTCGAGTGCGTCTTCGAGACCGCGCTCCAGTTCGTCGACCACGTGGTCGGTCGAGCCGCGGAGCAGGAGCGTGACGCCGTGGGCGTCCTCGCCCTCGACGTAGAACAGTTCGTCCTCGTCGTCGCGGCTCACGTCGCCGTGACCGAGGTCCGCGCTCTCGAGGCTGTCGAGGTCCGTGACGATGGACCCGCCGACGACGTTCTTGAGGAACTTCATGTCGGACTTCTTCACGCGGCGGACGGCGAGAATGCCCTCCTTGGCGAGGAAGTGCTGGGCCAGGTCGTCGATGCCCTTCTGGCAGAACACCACGTCGGCGCCCGTATCGACGATTTTCTGGACCTTCTCCTTGAGCTGTTTCTCCTCCTGGTCGAGGAACTTCTGGAGCTGGTCGGGGCTCTCGATGTTGACCTGGGTGTCGGCGCTGGTCTCCTCGACTTCGATGGCCTCGTTGAGCAGGAGGACGTCCGCGTCCTCCTTCGAGGAGGGCATGTCGTCGTGGACGGGGTCCTTGTTGACGACGGCGCCCGTCAGAAGCTCGGAGTCGCCGGCCGAGCGTCCGGTCTGGGTCTCCAGTTTGACGTTGTCCAGGTCGACGACGTACGACCCGTCGTCGGCCTCGACGGTCACCTGCTGGACCGCGCGGACGACGAGGTCCGCCAGCAGTTCCTTGTTCAGTTCGGCACCCTTGCCGGTCATCGACGTCTCGGCGACCTTCTCGAGAATCTCCTCGTCGTCGGGTTCGACCTGCTCGGCGATGTCGTCTATCTCCTCGCGGGCCTTCTCGCTGGCGAGGTGGAACCCGCGGATGATGGCCGTCGGGTGGATGTCCTGTTCGAGGAGGTCCTCGGCGTTCTTGAGGAGCTCACCCGCGATGGCCACGGCGGTGGTCGTCCCGTCGCCGGCCTCGTCTTCCTGGGTCTCGGCGACCTCGACGATCATCTCGGCCGTCGGGTTGTCGATGTCCATCTCCTTCAGGATGGTGACGCCGTCGTTGGTGATTGTGACGTCGCCCATCGAGTCGACGAGCATCTTGTCCATCCCTTTCGGGCCGAGCGTCGAGCGTACCGCCTCGGCGACTGCGCGGGCCGCACGAATGTTGTACTCCTGCGCGTCGCGGTCCTTGACGCGCTGGGAATCCTCTCCGAGAATTATCATCGGCTGCCCCTGCTGCATTCGCTGACTCATAGTACATCGCGTGATTGTTTGTGCTTCTATAAAAGGACTTGGTTTCGGAATCGTCGGGGCCCGGCGGCGACGCCGCGAGAGACCCGCCCGCAATGCACCGACGTCTGTGGATTCTCCGCGAATCGCCGACCGCGGATTGCGGAATCTGCGGGGCCGAATCGGGGAAACGAAGGCGCCCTTTATATATCCGGTGGACGGACGTGACCCGAACGGCCAGGGGCACAGTACGCGCGCCGAACGCCGGGTGGACGTAGAGTGGGCGAGGTGCCTTCCGGCGCCGATGGGCGACGTGTCCGTGGCAGCGACGGGTCCGTGTATCGAGTGGGTCGTGCGAGCCGGGTCGGTCGAATCGTGTAGCGGGGTGTCGTGCGGGTCGCGTCGAGCGAGTCGGGTGGACCCCCGACGGTCGGACGCGTCGACCGGAGGGCGATACCAGACGAGGGCGACGGTCAGAGAGCGTGCCGGTCGGACGACGGCACCCGTCCGACGCCGATACCGGTTGGGCTCCAGTACCGGTTGGGCTCCAGTACCGGTTAGGCTCCAGTACCGGTTGGGCTCCAGTACCGGTTAGGCTCCAGTACCGGTTGGGCTCCAGTACCGGTTGGGCTCCAATACCGGTTGGCCCCGAGACCGGACGGAGGTACCGCCCGGGCGGCGGCGTCACTCCCGCCGGTCGGGTTCCTTCCAGTGGACGATGACGTTCCCGACGGCGAAGCTGTCGTCCGTGGACGCGTCCCGCCTGACGCGGATGGTGTTCGTCCCCTCGACGAGCGAGACGTCGGTCAGGGTGTCGACCCAGTACTGCCACCCCTGGTTCGGCGGGATGTCGAACCCCGGGAGGGTGCTGCCGTTTATCTCGATTTCGTGGCCGTACGCGCCGACGTCGAAGGCCTGGATGCCGAGGTAGCCGTCGCTCGATTCGGCGGTCGGAACCTCGAACTCGAACGCCTCCGTCTCGTCGCCCGCCGGGGTCGCCCACTCGAGGTCTAACTGCCCGTCGTCGGGGCCGAGTTGCGCTGCCAGGAACACCGTCGCGTAGTTTGCACGGAGTGGCACGTACTGGCGTACTCGCGGTGGTTCAATAAACGCGACGACCCGACGCGCAGTCGCGGCGGCGTCGCCTGTCGAAAAGAGGGCTGCCCGGCTACAGGTCTGTCGCCGGTTCGTCGGCGATGAACTCCCCGTCGAGTTCGTCCAGTTCTGGCGGTTCGTCGTCCCGTCCGAGCGTCTCGATTTCACGCTCGTTCAGGCGAGTGATGAGCTGGGCCATCTTGTTGCGACCCTTCCTCTCCCGGCCAGATTTTGTGTCAGGCATTGTCACCCGTACCGACGACCGGTGACAATATCAGTATTTCCATACTAATCCTTACACGTTCGGCGACCGTTCGACCACAGAACCTGGAAGATGGGACCGACGGGAGCCGCCCGGTGCCGGATACCGGAAGGCGGTTCGGCGTGAAGCGGACGGCGGGGCGTCCGGTTCCGAACCGACGAGCGCCGACTCGTCGGCGGACCGATAGATTCCCGGACGAGGCTGCGACCTCGAAGAAACCAGGCGGTGAGCGAGAGGCACAGGTCCGACGTGTGCGAATCAACCGGCGAGAGCCGACAGCACCGCGGCCGTCGCCTCGCGGCGGTCTGCGGACGCGTACAACTGGTGACCGCCCTCGTAGAGGCGAATCTGCTCGGTCGAGACGGCCTCGCCGATGGCCCGGAGGCTCACCACCGTGTCGCGGAGGGAGACGAACACGACGGACTCGTCGCCGACGGGGGGTCGCCGCTGCTGAGCGCGATACACCGTCGTGACGAAGGCCGGCGAGACGCGCTTCGGGAGTCGCGCCCACTGCTCGTCGGTCACCAGTTCGCCGATTTCGTCGCGCTCGGTCCGAATCGAGAGGAGCGGCGTGGTGATGGGTAGCCGCGGGACGACCCACCGTTCCCACGTGAGGTTCTTCTCGCCGAACAGTCCCCACCACGGCGCGAGGTACACGCACCGGGCGGTCGTCTCCAGGTGCGCGGCGACCAGCCCGCCGAGACTGTGTCCGACGACCGCCTCGGGCGCCACCTCGTCGTGGTAGGCCCGAAGCGGGTGCAGATACGCCCGGTCGAAGTCCGTCACCGAGACCGGCAACTGGACCGCGTGGACGCGAAAGCCGGCCGCCGCGAGTCGGTGGGCGAACCACCGCTCGTTGGCCCCGTCCGCCCGGTCGCCGAAGCCCATGACGAAGAGCAGGTCGGGGTCGCCGTCGTCGCCGAAACGCTGGACGTGCATGCGCGGCAAACGAGAGCGGGAGATAAAAGTCGGCGCATCCCGCCCACCGGTCGAGCGGCGTGCAGGCCCTCCGCCGGTCGGAAGCGACGCCGTGGCCCGTCAGTTCAGGTCCGCCCGGGCGAACGAGAGATAGCCGGCGACGAGCGGAACGAGCGTCCAGGCGAGCAGAATCCCGGCGAACACCCACCAGCTGAGGTAGACAGGGGTGGGTCCGCCGAGAAACGCCTCCGCGCCGGGGAGCGACGCGTCGGCCGACCCGAGCGCCGTCATCACGAGGGCGCTGTAGGCGCCGGAGGGGCTGAGCCCCTGGAGCAGCAGGAACCAGGCGGGGGCCGCCCCGCCGGGCGGTGCGCCCTCGACGACGAGGTGGGCACCCTGCGGAATCAGGTCCCAGAGCAGGGCGAGGCCGAGGTAGGCCGCGATGCCGAGCGTCATCGCCCGCGACCGGGTCGCCGTGGCGGCGGAGATGCCGACGGCGATGCCGACGAACGCGACGCCGAGAGCGACCGTGAGCAGGAGAACCCACCCGAACGCTCCGACCGGGACCGACCCGTAGACTGCCACCGCGAGGGCGGTGGCGACGGCGAATCCCGCCGCCAGACCGACGGCGACGACGGCGCTCCGGCCGGCAAACTTCCCGAGGACGACGGTGCCCCGGTCGGGTTCGAGGCCGAGGAGCAGGCGGAGGCTCCCCGATTCGCGCTCGCCGGCGATGGCGAGGTACGCGGCGACCAGTGCGACGATGGGGACCAGCATCGCGGCGAACTCGCTGGCCGCCCCGAGACCCATCAGGGCCGTCGCCTCGGCTCCGGGAATCAGAATCGGGACGAGCGAGGTCACCCCGAGCATCAGCGAGACGACGGCGACCAGGCCCCAGAGCACCCGCGACCGGACCGCGTCGTCGAACTCCTTGGCCGCGATGACCCGCCAGTTCATCGGGAGACCACCGCCTCGGGTTCGGTGGGCTGGTCGGGGCGGGTGTACGACGTGAAGAGTTCCTCGAGGGACGCCTCGCGGGTCTCGATGTCGAGGACGGTGCTCCCCGCGGCCCGGACCCGGTCCAGTACTGTCACTTTCGCCGCCGGGTCGGTGCAGGTCGCCCGGACCGTGGTTCCGTCGACGGTGACGTCGGCGACGCCGTCGACGTCTTCGATCGAGAATCCGGTCGGGGGCGCGTCCACGGTCAGCGTGATGGTCGCTCCGGTTCCCAGGGCGTCACGGAGGCCGTCGATGGAGTCGACGGCGACCAGGCGCCCGCGGTTCAGGATGCCGACCCGGTCGCAGACGGCCTCGACCTGACTGAGGATGTGCGACGAGAAGAACACGGTCCCCCCCGCGGCGGCGTGGTCGGTCGCCAGGTCGCGGATGTCCCGGATGCCGTCCGGGTCCAGCCCCGAGGACGGTTCGTCGAGGATGAGCAGGTCGGGGTCGCCGACCAGCGCCATCCCCAGGGCGAGTCGCTGGCTCATGCCCTTCGAGTACGTGCCCGCCGGACGGGCGGCCGCGTCGCTCCCGAGTCCGACCCGTTCCAGCACGTCGTCGGGGTCGGCGTCGGCGCCGCGGAGGTCGGCCGCGAACTCCACGTGCTTCCGGCCCGAGAGTCGGTCGTAGAGGCTGTAGCCGTCGGGCAGGATGCCCACCCGGTCGTGAACCGCCGCGGCCTCCTCGCGGACGTCGTACCCGAATATCGTCGCGCTCCCGGCGGTGGGGCGGACGTAGTCCAGCAGCATGTCGATGGTCGTGGACTTCCCCGCGCCGTTCGGGCCGAGGAAGCCGAACACCTCCCCCTCCTCGACCGAGAGCGAGAGGTCGTTCACGGCGTAGACGTCGTGCCCGTAGCGCTTGGTCAGGTTCCGGGTCTCGATGGCGCTCATCCGGACCCCTCCGCCCCGGGGCCCCGTCGCAGTGATACCGGTCGTCCGCGCCGGCAGTCGTGGTGCATACGGTACCCCGACGCCGCGAGGCGTATAATTCTTATTGGTGATTTGATATATTGACAGAATAGCTACTCAAAGGTTCTTGAGCCAGGTGGCGGACGCCGCTCGGCCTGTTCTGGTTTCGTATCAGGCGTCGGTCACGCTCGGCGGGTCGGCGGGGAGGGACACCCGAAGTCGCTCGTCGAGTTCGACCGGAAGCGTGTCGCCGTCGCAGGCGACGGTGACGCGGAACCGGCGGGGGTCCTCGGCCACCACCTCGGTCTCCCAGTCCGCGAGGTGCGAATCGAGGTCCCAGAAGGGGATGGCCGTGGCGTCGACGCCCCGCGTCCAGTAGAACGAAATCACGGCCGGGTGGGAGAGCAGGCGGACGCCCAGGGGGGCGTGGACCAGGTGCTCGCACTGGCTGCACGCCGCCTCCGCGTAGACCGTCCGCCCCAGCGGACCGTCCCGGACCGGCGTCTCGATGGTGGTCGGCCCACCGCAGACCGGACAGGTACCCTGCACGGCCATCGCGTACTCGTGGCGGACGCGCCGGTCACAGGAGCGAAGGACGTCCCGGGGCGACCCGTCGCGGGACGCCGCCGGCGGGAGGTCGTACGTCACGACCCGGGTCGAACACTCCGCACACTCCACGGTCAGGAACGGTTCCCGGAACGCGGCGACGAGCGCGTTCGACGGGCAGGCGGGGCAGTTCGCGTCGAGTTCCGTTGGCGGGAACGACGGGCTCTCGGTGTAAGTACCCGCGAGAATCGCCCGCACGAGGCGGTCGCCGGCCTGCGTGAGCGCGTAGCCGTCGTCGGTCTTCCTGACGAAGACCCCTTCGAGATGGGTCAGGTGGTAGGAGAGTTGCGAGGTGCTGTCGATGTCGAGGCGGTCGTAGATGTCGGAGAACGCGAGTCCCGACTCCATCGCCGCGGCGTCGTCCAGCGCCCGCAGAATCCTGATTCGCCACTCGTTGCCCACTGCGGCGAACGCGTCCGGTGGCTCGGGGGGACCGTCGGTAGCCATCGGGTACGCGTGGTCGCCCAGACTTGTCATCCTGTCGCCGTCCGGCGGCGATGCTGGCCGCCGCGGGCGACGAGCGAACACGGTAACCGCCACTCGCGGACGTGAGAAACGGAGAGCGCCGGGACGGGGATTTGAACCCCGGATCCCAGAGGGAACACGCTTTCCAGGCGTGCGCCTTACCACTCGGCCATCCCGGCTACAGGGGACCCTACCGCAGTCTCATGGTTAAGTCCTTCCTTTCCGGGCCAGGCGGTGTTCCGAGAGGTACGACAGGGTCCCGACGACGGCCCCGACGACGACGCCGACGGCCAGCAGGGTGACGAGGTCCGCCCGGAGGGGACCGGCGAGGAGTCGGTATCCCTGGACGAGGACGAGGAAGGCGAACAGCCCGACGAGTCCCCAGAGGACGCCGGAGACGGCGCGCCGCCGCACTACGGCCCCCTCCGTCCGCAGACGACGGCCTGACCGCGACCTGCGGTTCGTCGTGACGCGTGGCGACGCCGCATACGCGGAGGTGTGCCTGCGGGTCAGAAAAGCGTGCGGGTTCGGCCCGCCCCGCGTCC
>JBEPXT010000137.1:0-9623 GCA_041641795.1 Salinigranum sp. | reverse complement strand
TGCTTGGCGCGGTTGACGCCGACCACCTCGTAGGCCGGGTTCTCGGGGTCAGTCCCCTCAGCCAGGGCGACCAGCGGTCCGCCGCTGTTACCGGGGTTGATGGGCGCGTCGGTCTGAACCACGTCCGGGATGGCGAACCCGTTGGACGTCGGCATCGACCGGTTCGCGCCGGAGACGATGCCCGCCGTAATCGACCCGTCGAGGCCCAGTGGGTTGCCGAGGGCGGCGACGGGTCGGCCGGGAACCGGGTTCACCGATGCCACGGGCAGAGGGCGAGTCGACGCCGGCAGGTCCTCGACCGAGACCACTGCCAGGTCGGTGTACGCGTCGGTGCCGACGACGGTTCCCCGCCGCCACTCGCCGTCCGAGAAGCGGAGTTCCACCTCCGTGGCCCCGCCGACGACGTGGTCGTTGGTCACCACGTGATTCTCGTCGTAGACGAACCCGGACCCCGCACCCGTCCCGGGGCCGCGTCGACTCACGTAGATGGATACCACCGACGGTATCGCGTCGCGGTACAGTCGTTGGAAGTCGGTGTGGTTTCGCATGCGGACAGGTCCTCCCGGCGACCGGCGGGAAGATTACCTCAGGTAAGTGTCGGTCGTACATGTCTGTAGCGGTCGCTACGGGGCGATTCGGCACGGCGGCGACCGACGGCAGACGCCCGCGGCGGGCAACTCGCGGTCGCGCGCGTTTCGGGGACATCCGGCGTGTTTACCCAGACAAAATGTTCAATTAATGCGGATAATTTTATACAATTCGTCCGTGAATCACCTCTTATGGCACGCGAACTGCACCTGCAGGTGTGGGACGCCGCGGTCGACGCGGTGGCCGCCCGCGGGCGGGTGACGGCCGCGGAACTCGACGCCGCGGTGGACGTTCACGAGGAGGGAATCCTGTCGACGGTAGACGTACTGGTGGCCGGAGAGTGGCTTCGGACGGCGGCGGACGGCAGCTGGGTCGCTGGCCCCGATTTCCACTCGCTGGTGGACCGCCCGGCCTCCCCCGTGGACCCGTTCCGGCGCTGACCGCGACTTCCGCGACGTCCACGACTTCCGGGTCATCCACGACTTCCGGGTCATCCACGACTTCCGGGTCATCCACAACTTCCGCAGCGTCAACGATTTCGGTGACTTTCTGGACGCAAACTCACCGCCTCCCGGGGCCAGTCGACCCCGTAGCTAATTCGTGACGTCGCGCCGACTGATTGCCGCGTCGATTGCCGCCCATCCTTATCCCCGCCGGACTCGAACGACCGCCATGGGAGGTATCGTCTTCTTCCGCACGGAACGCCTGGACGACGTGGTGTCGTTCTACACGGACGTGGTCGGCGCGTCGGTCTGGCTCGAACAGCCGGACTGCACGATTCTGTCCCGCGAGGGGTTCCGGTTCGGGTTCTGCGCCAGAGACTCGACCGACGACTGCGGGATACTCACGTTCGTCTCCGAGACGCGGGCCGGCGTCGACGAGATGTACCGACGCGTCGGGGACGCGGCCGCCGACTCGCCGCGGGTCAACGAGACCTACGACATCTACCAGTTCTTCGCCACAGACCCCGACGGCAGGGACGTCGAGTTCCAGGCGTTTCTGGGCGACGTCCCCGGGGAGTGAACCACCGCGAGAGCTAGCCGGGGTCGCGCGTCTCGGTCGACTCGGCTTCGCCACCCGCCTCTGTATTCGACCCGCGTTCCGTCTCCGGGTCTGACTCGGCGGTCGGAGGGTCGTCCTCCGACACGTCGGTCTCCCTGTCCTCGGCCGCCGGAACGCCATCCGTCGGCTCCTCCGTGCGTCCCTCGGAGAGCGTGGCCGTCCGCGTCCCCCCGGAACGACTCGCCGACCGGCGCGCCGCCAGCGCCGACCGCAGTCGCTCTTCGAGCGTCCCGCGCAGTTTCGCCGCCGTCTGTACGTCCACGTCGACGGCGGCGGCGTCCTGCTGTGTCAGCGAGAGGCTCCCGGCAGTGTCCACCGTGACCGTCGCCAGTTTCCACCGGCGCTGGAAGATGGTCCGGGAGTCGATCACCGTCTGGATGCGGTAGTAGGGGACCACCTTTATCTGTCGCTTGAGGACCCCGTTCCGGGTAACCACGTGGTCGTCGCCGAGCCAGTAGCCCCGGTGTTTCCACTTGACGTGGGCGGCGAAGGGAACCAGCGGGAGGAGGACGGCAGTGCCGAACCAGGGGAGCGACTGCGCGAGGAGCGAATCGACGCCGAACAGGAGGGCCGTCACGACCCCGAGGCCGATGAGGTACCTGGCCGCGTAGCGCCGGCGAACCCGTCGCGGCGGGCGCTGGAACTCCGGGGCGCCGAACGACTCGATGTCGTTGGCGAGTTGCTCCACGCGCGGGCGGGTCGCGAGCGGAACTGCTGCCTGGGACCCGCGGCCGCCACCTCCCTGCCCCGGCGCGTACCCGGCCGTCTCGATGTACAGGGTGGCGTAGTCGAAGTAGCGCTTCAGCGGGTTGTCCTCGACGGTGAGCGTCTGGATCTTGTCCAGCGGAATTGACCCGTCGTACCGCTGGAGAAGGCCGCGCTCGTACTGGAGTTCGTCGCCCGTCCGGAGCAGTCTGAACCCGTAGTAGTTGACGATAGCGAGGACCGCGCCGGCGGCCCAGGAGAACAGGACGACGACCACGAACAGGAACAGCAGTCCGCCGACCACGACGGGGAACCCTCCGCCGTCGGGAACTGCGGTCGACAGGATGGGAAACGACCCCGACCCGAGGACGAACAGGATTCCCGGGACGCGGAAGTCGAACGAGAGCGCGCCCACGAGCGCAAGTTCCCGGTCCGACAGCGCGAACAGTTCGGAGGCGGGTTCAGTCTCGCGCTCCGCGGGGTCCTCGGCGCCGCGCTTCAGCCGACGGATTTCCCCCTGCAGTCGCTTTGCCTCCTCGAAGGAGACGTAGCGAATCGCGGCTTCGGTCTCGCTCCCGCCGGCCGTTTCGAAGTCGACGGCCGCGACGCCCAGGACGCGCTGGACGACGTTGCGACTGATGTCCACGTTCTGGATGCGTCTCAGGGGAATCTCCCGGTTCCGGCGGGCGACGACGCCAGACTGGATGTCGAACGTGTCCGTCGTCAGTTCGTACTCGTACCGCCGGTAGTACGCTAGCTCGTAGGCGACGACGAGCAGGATTATCAGGGCGGCCAGAACCACGAAGGCAATCGGCCCCGCCAGCCCCAGGAACGGAATCGACGACGCGCCGGACGCCAGCGCGAACACGAGTGCGAACGCGATGCTCCCGCCGCGCTGGAGAACCCGATAGGGAACCGAGAGCGGCGAGAGCTTCGTCATACCGCGTCCTCGCTCTCTGCCCGGATAGCGAGTCGCCGCAGTCGCTCCCGGAGGTCGTCGGCCCCGTCGGGCGTCAGACCGGGGACGCTGACGTCGGCCCCGCGGGACCCGGCCGTGTACACGACGGTCGTCGCGAGTCCGAGGACGCGCTCTACGGGGCCGCGCGAGGAGTCGACGTGCTGGATGCGGACGAAGGGAACCACGGTACGGACGCGCGTGAGGACGCCGCGCTCCAGGTATATCGAGTCCTCCCGGACCTCGTACCCCCAGAGCCTGTACCGGAGGAGGGCGTGGACGACGCCGACCACGGCGACGAAGAGAATCACGGCCGGAGGAACCAGCGCCGGAAGCGAGACAGCGAGTCTGTCGACGGCGACGACGACGAGTCCGACCACGCCGGCGAGAAAGAGCGCTCGCCCGATCCAGACCACCTGAACCCGCGGGTGGAGGCTATTCACGGTGAACCACTCCGGTTGCGTCTCGCTGTGGACGCCGGGCGAGGGTCCGGCGAACGCCGCGAGAACCGTTCCGGCTCATGGCTGTTGCCTTCCGACCCGGCGGACAAAAACGGTGGGTTCCCGGCCGACGACCGGGCACGGACTCGACAGAGTCGCACGTCCCGGTCGATGGCTGGACAGATGACCGAACAAACGAGCCTCCCCGTCGGTCGACCGTCACCGTCGCCCACGGCGACGCCTCGTCGTCACGTCAGGAGCCCGGCGACGAGCAGGAGCGCGAATCCGGCGAGAGCCGCGGCGCGGAACCAGGGCAGGCCCTCCCGGGCCGGGGCGCGGACCCGCCGCTCCTGGAGCCCCGCGCGGAGTTTGCTCGACCCGACTTCGACGAGACCCGTGAGTACGACCCAGAGACCGAGCATCGTCAGCACGAGTTGCCCCCGGAACGACCCAGCCAGTTCGGACAGTCCGTACCGCGTGCCCGCGAGGTGACCGCCGGTCACGAACGTCAGGGCCGCAGCGGCCCGCGACCACGTCGTGAGCGACTCGACGACCCTCTCCGTCGGTTCGGCGTTCAGGTCGCCGTCGCGCGCCATGGGGAGGACTACGCCCGCGACGAAGACCACCGCACCCACCCACAGGGCACCGACCAGCAGGTGTGTGACGTTCATCACGGAATCGAGCAGCGTCATACCCGAGGGGTTCCGTCGGCGCGGCTTGAACCTTTCACTCTCGTCGGCGGATTCGGGCCGGGGTCGGCCGCCGGTCGCCAGTGCCCGCCGGAGTCGGACGTGAGTCGGCGGTGTTCGCTGGGGTCGTCCGTCAGTCGGACGCATCCAGCGTCAGAGCGTCCGGGGTCGCCCCGCGCGAACGGGGAGCGACGGTGCGTACTGGACTATCGGGTCGCTCTCCGGGCGGGCGAAGTCGTTTGCTTCGAACAGTGCGTTCGACCGGACGTCGAGGCTCGCCTCCCGTATCGGCCACGGCGGATGGTCGATGTCGACGTAGTACACCCGGGTCGCGTCCCCTCGGACGCCCGCCGTGTACGCCCGGTAGTTCTCGACGAGGAACTCGGTCAGCGACCCCTCGGCCGGTCGTCTCGTCTCGCCGGTCGGCCGGTAGGTGGCTGCGAACGCCGCGGACGAGTCGCGCCCCCGTGTCCGGCGACTGACGAACTCGATTGCGTCGCCGTCTCTGGTGAGACGCATGTCGGCGCGGAAGTACGGGAGTGCGAACAGCGCTCGGGCGAGGACGACCCCGAGTCGGTCGCTCGCGTCCAGACTGAAGAAGTACACTCCCTCGTCGCCCCCGCGGCGGACGTAGGTCCGGAGGTTCAGTTCCGGGAACGACCGACCGACGGGGGACCGGACCGGCCTGATGTCCGCCATCTCGAAGGCGACGACCGAGAGCCAGGCCCGGCCCTCGAATGTGGCGGGCGTCAGCGACGGCGGCAGCCGCGATTCGAGGGACGCCGGGTCGACGGCCCAGTGGGCGAACAGGACGTCTCGCCACGTCATGCGGAGGGGCCATTCCATGTAGCCGGTACGGGACGGACGCCTTTGTGCGTCTCGACGCACAGTCGGCGGGCCAGCGTTGTTCGACCGCGCGAGCGCCCGCTCGCGTGAGCGGCCGGTCAGTCGACGAGTTCTCGGAGGCGCTCGGCGGCCGACGCCGTCGGCGCCCCCACGTACAGGTCGTCGTCCTCGACGGCCGAGACGCCGCTCTCTCTCGCCAGTAGCGCCCCCGGATACTGCTCGTAGGGGTCGGGGTGGAACGAGACGAGTCCCTCGATGGACCCGCGTGCCAGCAACCCCCAGTCGACGCACGGGGCCCAGGTCTGGATGACGCGCTTGGTCGCGCCGTCGAGCGCTCGGCGCATCTCCGCGGCGCGGGCGGACAGGTCGGGGTCCCGGACGGCAGAGAGCCCCAGAACGAACGAGACGGTTCCTTTCTCCAGCGGGAGGGCCATCTCCGTGCGAAGCGGCCGCCCGTTGACCGTCGCGCCTTCTCCCCGGACCGCGAGGTACATCGAGTCCGGGAGGGGTTCGTAGATGGCTGCGAGAACCGTCTCGCCGTCGCGGCGGACGGCGACTGCGCTGGCGAACACCGGCAGGTCGCTGGCGAAGTTGTTGGTCCCGTCGAGGGGGTCGACGACCCACTCGTAGCCGTCGCCCGACACTCGTCCGCGTTCCTCCGCGTGGACGGCGTGGTCGGGGAACTCGTCGCGGACGACCGACAGAATCCGTCGCTCCGCCTCCCGGTCGGCGTCCGCCTTCACGTCGTGGGTCCCGTAGTCGGCCGCCACGTCACCCTGTCGAAACGCCCCGGCGAGATACTCGCCCGCGGACTCGACTGCTCGCTGGGCCACGGCCGCGAGACGGTCGGTCGAAACCGTATCGTCCATGTGGTCACCGGACGCGACCGGGTAGTAAACAGGTTGGGTTCGACCGGAATCGCGTCCGGGAGACGGCGGGGGAGGTAGCCGCGACTCGCAGGCCGACGCGGTTCGATGTGACGCCTGCGGGTCGCCGCCGCGGACAGCCGGGCGTGACCACGACGGGGGGTGACAGCCGACCAACGTTTTTGACGTCTCCGGTGCCACTGTCCCGCATGGAGTTCACCGTCGTACAGGGCGACATCGCCCAGCAACGTGCGGACGCACTGGTCAACGCCGCGGGAACGAGTCTCGAAATGGGTTCCGGTGTGGCGGGGGCGCTCCGTCACGGCGGCGGCGAGCAACTCAACGAGGAAGCCGTCTCGAAGGGGCCGGTGGACCTCGGCGCCGTCGCCGTGACCGACGCCTACGACCTGGACGCCGAGTACGTCATCCACGCGGCGGCGATGCCACACTACGGCGACGGGCGGGCGACTGAGGACAGCATCCGGTCGGCGACGCGAAACAGTCTCGAGACGGCCGACGAACTCGGCTGCGAGTCGCTGGTCGTCCCGGCCCTCGGGTGCGGCGTCGCGGGATTCGCCCTCGAAGACGGCGCGAGAATCATCTGCGAGGTGCTCGACGACTACGAACCGGAGTTCCTCGACGACGTGCGTCTCGTCGGCTACAGCGACGAGGAGTACGAGACGCTCTCGCGGGTCGCCGACCAGGTTCGGGGTCGCTGACGGAGTTTTGCGCGCGGGCCGGCAGCGCACCCCGGGTAGAAACTGACTGCCCCGGATTGACCCGGTGGGGTGCCGCGAGTCCACCGGAAACGGGAACTCATCGAAACGCCGGAAAGTTGGCCCAGAAGCATCGATTTTGGCTGAATTCGAACGTTTCGAGTCGAGGAGCGTCCTCCGAGAGACGACGAAACGCAATCCCGGACGGTTAATACCCCTCGGAGAACAGTGTCCTGCAATGGCGCACGACCTGTCCGCGAGCGAGTCAGGGGAACTCGAGGCTATCCTCGAGGCTCTCGACGACGCGGACGCCAGAGCCATCATCCGGGCCCTCGAGGAACCCATGACGGCCAGCGAGCTCTCGGACGCCTGCGACATCCCGCTGTCTACCACGTACCGGAAACTGGACCTGTTGACGGACGCGGCGCTCCTCCAGGAGGGGACGCAGATTCGCGCCGACGGCCACCACGCCACGACCTACGAAGTCGCGTTCGACGCGGTTCGGATCCACCTCACGGAGGACCACGAACTCGACGTCCAGGTCGAACGACGCGAGAAGACGCCGGACGAACGCCTCGCGGACCTCTGGTCCGAGGTCAGGAGGGAGACCTAATGGTACACGAAACTACAACCGCCACGATAACTACCGCCATCGTCGTCGTCAAGACAGGAATCCTCATACTCGGAGGACTCATCACCTACTTCAGTTTCAAGGCATTCAGCCGCACCGGGTCGCCGGCCCTGCGGGCGCTCGGCATCGGGTTCGGAATCATCACCTTCGGTGCGCTGCTGGCTGGCGCGTTCGACGTCCTCTTGGACATCTCGCTCGCTCTCGGGGTGCTCATCGACGCCGTGCTCACGTTCTTCGGGTTCGGCGTCATCACCTACTCTCTCTACGTCGAGTGACTCCTCGGCGTTCCGGACGCGTTCGCGGCACCTGGTTTGCTCACAGTCGTTCGGCGATTGCGGCCGGCAGGCCGGCGTAGACCTGCGCCGTCTCGGTGAGCGCCGGCAGCGTCGTGTACTCGTCGACCGCGTGGACCGTGTCGGTGCCGAGGGCGAATTCGACGGTCGGAATCCCCGCCTCCCGCAGTTTCTTCGCGTCGCCGCCGCCGGTGGCGCTCCGGCGGTACACCCTGTCACCAGTCACCGCCGCCGCCAGGTCGCTGGTCGCGGACGCGACAGGGTGTGACGGGTCGGTGAAACTGCCGACGCTCCACTCCACGTCGACGATGGTGACGCCCTCGCACCCGGCGACGCACTCGCGGATGGTTCCGAGAATCTCCGCCGTCTCGACGCCAGCGGTCACCCGGACGTCGAGGGCCGCCCGGGCGCGTTCGGGGACGCTGTTGACCACGTCGCCCCCTTCTATCGTTCCGAGGTTGACCGTCGGGTACTCGAAGAGGTCGGCGGCCGCGTCGCCGAGCGTGGGCTGGTAGTACTCGACGGACTCCTCGACGACTGCCCGTATCGCCGGGTCGAGCGCCAGGCGTCGGCCCCCGACCCGGCGGCGGATTCGGTCGGCGGCCTCGTACACCCGGTCGATTGCGTTGACTCCGAGCATCGGCCGGGACCCGTGGGCGGCCTCGCCCCGCGCTTCGAGCGTCAGCCAGATGCTCCCCCGGTCCGCGACGGTCACGGAGTGACGCCCGCGTTCACAGGTCGTCTCGCCGATGACGCAGGCGTCGGCGTCGACGACGCCCTCTTCGAGGAGAACTGTCAGCCCCGCGCCGCCGCCCGTCTCCTCGTCGCTGACGACGTCGAACCGTACCGACACCCGCGGCGGGTCGCCCGTGGCGAACCACCGCGCGGCGACGAGCATCGCCGCGAGGGGACCTTTCATGTCCGTCGCCCCCCGGCCGTACAGTCGGTTCCCGTCGCGTTCGCCGAGGGGGTCGCGGGACCACTCACCCCGGTCGTACGGAACGGTGTCGACGTGTCCGTTGAACGCCAGCGTCCAGTCGCTGTCCCCGGAGAGCGCCGCGACGAGGTTCGGCTTGGCCGGGTCGGCGGCGATTCGGCGGACGCCGTACCCCAGGTCCGCGAAGTACCTCTCGAGGAAGTCGACGACCGCGCGGGTCTCTCCCGGCGGGTTCTGGGTGTCGTATCCGACGAGTTCGAGCGCCAGGTCCGCCAGGTCCTCGCGGGCGTCCTCCACGAACTCCCGTACCGCCGCCCCCGGACCCGAGTCGGCCCCGTCCGGCGACCCCCCGTCGGATTCGGGGACCCCACCGGACTCCGCAGTCGACCAGCGTTCGGGGCCTGGAGCACCGTTGAAATCCATCGTCCGTGAATCGATGCGGCCGGAACTGGCAAAAGTATTGTGCAGAGCCCTCACTACTAACCGGGCGCGACCTCCGGCAGAACTACCTCTACAGACTGCAGACGTGTTCGAGAATCGGGCGATGTGCTCGTCTCGACCGGTATCGAACCCGATATCGCCGCGAACGGAGTCGTTTCCGCACGGCTGTGCGTCTGGTTCGCATACCACTCCCACGTCCGGCGAAACGCCGGTTGTTATTGCTCGAAAGTTGCAAAACTGTTAAGCCGGGGGAGTGGCAATACCCGGCCAGCCATGGACGAGGAACTGGAAGCGATTCGGGAACGGAAGCGGCAGGAACTCCAGGAGCGTCTCGAAGGCGGCGGGTCTCTCGAAGAGAGCCAGGACGGCGGCGAGGCGGCGCCGAACGAACCTGTGTACGTCGAGGGCGCGAGTCACCTGGACGAACTCGTCGCGACCCAGGACGTGGTTCTGG
>JBEPXT010000136.1:0-9709 GCA_041641795.1 Salinigranum sp. | reverse complement strand
GCGTTCGAGAACTCGTCTTCGCTCATCGCCGTGGCCAGTGCGTTGCCGAGGACGAAGACGGCGTGTTTGTGCTCGCTCTTGGATTTGTGTACGTGAGACGGGTCCACCCCGAGCTGCTCGTACGGCTCGAACAGACTCTCGTCGACTGACTCGCGCGACTTGAAGTAGTCTTTGATGGTCACCATCTGTTCGTGTAACTCCAGGAGCTCGTCTTTGTGCATACGTGTGGGTACGCGGCTTGCCGTTTTAAGGATTGTTGGGGAGGGCTGTCATCCCCGCGAGGACCTCCCTCCGGGCGGTTCAGAAGACGTACTCGTCGTCGTGTCCCATCATCCCGTCGTCCTCGAATCCGGGCTCCTCGTCTTCCATGGGACCGCTCGTCTTGTACGCTCGCATTCCGGTCGAGAGCAAATCCTCTATCGCTTCCTCTCGGTTGACGAACTCGCCCTGCTCGACGAGCTGGGCTATCTGCATCTCCAGGTGTTCTGGAATCGTTATCTCGACTTGTGGCATCTGTTGTCGGTGGCTTTGGATGGCCCTTATATAAGTCCTGCGGGCCGTTCGGTGCGAATAGTCGGCGTCGCGAACTGTTTCGCCGGGGGTCAGATGGTGCGGGGCGCCAGAGTCCGCCGTGACCGGTCGTGCCGAGTCGATATCGATAGGTGTCCGGACGCCCAGTGTCGGGACATGGCCAGAGACGTCACGGACCTCTATCGGGAGTTCGGCGAGGACCGACTGCCGCCGGGACAGCGGAAGACGGAGCGGTTCCCCGTGCTCTCGAAGAGCGGGACGCCCTCGTGGGACCCCGACTCGTGGACGTTCGAGGTGTGGGGCGCCGTCGAGAACGACCTGTCGCTCGACTGGGAGGCGTTCACCGACCTCCCGAGCGAGACGCAGCGACAGGACTTCCACTGCGTCACCGGGTGGAGCAAGTTCGACTGCTCGTTCACCGGCGTGACATTCCCCACCATCGCCGAACGGGCCGGCGTCACCGACGACGCCGTCCACGTGATGTTCCACGCGATGGACGACTACACGACCAACCTCCCGCTGGAAGACTGCATGCGCGAGGAGGTTCTGTTCGCCTACGAGTACGAGGGCGACTCGCTCCCCACGGAGCACGGCGGGCCCCTCAGGGTGGTCACCCCCCACCGGTACGCCTACAAGGGGGCCAAGTGGGTCACCGGCGTCGAGTTCCTGACCGAACCGGAGCGGGGGTACTGGGAACTGCGGGGCTACTCCAACACGGCCGACCCGTGGAACGAAGAGCGGTACAGTTAGCAACGGAACGAGCAGTGAACCGTGATCCGTCGAGACCGAAAGACGAGGCCCGGGCGTTCCCCGACGGACGGTTTTAGTTAGGTAAAAGAGTCCGGGGTCCTGAGTGAGGGCTAATGGAAGCACCCCGAAGCGAAGAGGCAGTCGCCGGCGGGGACCTCGTCAGCAGGACCGTCCGGATTCCCGAACCCGACTTCCGGGCGGCGCTGGGTGCCGTCGACAGGCCGCGGACGGTGTGGTCGGCGCCCGACGAACCGACCGTGGTCGGCGGCGGGGCGGCGGCCACGGTCACCGGCGAGGGTCCCGGCCGGTTCGAACAGGTGCGCCAGGCGGCGGCCGACCTGTTCGAGTCGGCCGACGTGCAGGCGCCGACGCGGGCCGCCCGCCCGCGCCTGTTCGGCGGATTCGCCTTCCACCACGGCGGTGGCGAGGGACCGCCGTGGGACGAGTTTCCCGAGGCGCGCTTCGTCGTCCCCGAGGTGCAGGTGACCGTCGCGGACGACGAGGCGTGGCTGACCGTCACCGCGGCCGGGGCCGGGACGACCGAGCGGTCGGTGTCGAGACGACTCGAACGGGAGCGAGAGCGGTTCGCGTCGCTCCCCGACCCGGGGCCGCTGGCCGACCCGCCCGGCATCGCCGACAGAACCCGGACCACGGCCCGCGAGGACTGGCGCGAGGGGGTGTCGGCCGCCGTCGACCGAATCCGCCGGGGACACCTCCAGAAAGTCGTCCTGGCGCAGGCGCTGGAGGCGACGCTCGAGCGCCCGCTCTCGGTTCCGGACGTGCTGGAGCGCCTCGGCGAGCGGTACCCCGACTGCTACCGGTTCCTCGTCGAACCGACGGCGACCGGCGCCGGGTTCTTCGGCGCGACGCCCGAGCGACTGGTCGGACTGCGAGGGCGGACGGTGGAGACGGGGGCGCTCGCGGGGACGACGGGACGGGGCGAGACGCCGGCCGAGGACGAGTGGCTGGCGGCGGAACTGGCCGACAGCGAGAAGAACGTCCACGAGCACGAACTCGTGGCGCAGGCGATTCGCGACCAGCTCGAACCGCTCGCGACGGCCGTCTCGGCCGGCGAGCGGTCCGTTCGACGGCTGGCGACGGTCCAGCACCTGTGGACGCCGATTACCGCCGAGCTAGCGACGGACGAGCACGTGCTCTCGCTGGTCGAAGCGCTCCACCCGACGCCCGCCGTCGGCGGCCTCCCGCCGGGGGACGCCCTCGAAACCATCCGCGAGACCGAACCGTTCGACCGCGGGTGGTACGCGGCTCCCGTCGGCTGGTTCGACGCGAGCGGCGCGGGCACCTTCGCCGTGGCGCTCCGCTCGGCCGTGGCCGCCGACAGGACGGTCACGATGTTCGCGGGCGTCGGCATCGTCGCCGACAGCGACCCGGACCGCGAGTGGGACGAGGTCCAGTTGAAGTACCGACCGATTCTCGACGAACTCGAAGACTGAGGACACCGAACGCATGAGGTTCCATCCCGGGAGACGATTCGAGGAGTACCGTGTGCCAGCCGCAGGTGGCGGCAGTCGAACCCGACCGTCCCGCGGCGCGCCGCCCCCGGCGCCGCGAGGAGGCCCACGATGAGCGCGCCGAACCGGAACACGCTGTGGGCGCGAGCGTTCGTGGACGAACTGGCGAAAGCCGGCGTCAACGCCGTCGCAATCACGCCGGGGAGTCGGTCGACGCCGTTGACGGTCGCGTTCGACCGCCACGAGGAGGTGACCGTGTTCTCGCACCTCGACGAGCGCTCCTCTGCGTACTTCGCGCTGGGGCGGGCGCGCCGGACGGGGAAGGTGACGCCGCTCGTCTGTACCTCGGGGACGGCGGCCGCGAACTTCCACCCCGCCGTTATCGAGGCGTCACAGGCCCGCGTCCCGTTGCTCGTGTTGACCGCCGACCGGCCGCCGGAACTCCGCGACAGCGGCGCCAACCAGACCATCGACCAGGAGAAGCTCTACGGCGACGCGGTCAGGTGGTACCGGGACGTCGCCGAACCCGAGGCGACGCCCCGGAAGCTCAGGTCGCTGCGGACGACGGCCGCCCGGGCGCTCGCCGAGGCGACGGGGACGCCCGCCGGGCCGGTCCACCTCAACTTCCCCTTCCGGAAGCCGCTGGAACCGACGCCCGTCTCCGACGACGTGCCGGCCGATCTGGACCCCCTCGCCGCCGCCGGCCGCGAGTCGGCGTTCGTGAAGACCGACGCGGGCGCCCCCGAACTCGACGACGCGACGCTCCAGCGAGTCGCGGAGGAGATGGACGTCGACCGCGGACTCGTCGTCGCGGGGCCGGCGGACCCGCCGGGGCTGGACGTCGAGTCGGTCGCGGCGCTGGCCCACGCGACGGACTTCCCGGTGCTGGCCGACCCGCTCTCCGGACTTCGGTTCGGCGGTCACACCCGGATCACGCCCGTAATCGGCGGCTACGACGCGTTCCTCGACCCGGCGGTGACCGACTCGTGGCCCGACCCGGACGTCGTCCTCAGGGTCGGCGCCTCCCCGACGTCCAAGCCGCTACGGAAGTACCTCGCCCGCGTGGACGCGCGCCAGTTCGTGGTCGACCCGGCCGGCGGGTGGCGCGAGGCGGAGTTCACGGCGACGGACCTCCTCGTCGCCGACCCCTCGCGGCTGGCCTGGCGACTCGCCCGGGCGCTCCAGCGGAGCGGCGGCGACCCGTCCTGGCGGGAGCGCTGGACCGACGCCGACCGGACCCACTGGGACGTCCTCGACGAGTCGGCGGCGTTCTGCGAGGGCCGCCTCCTGGCCGACGTGGTCGAACTCGCGCCCGACCCCTCGACCGTGTTCGTCTCGAACAGCATGCCGGTGCGGGACGCGGACCGGTTCGGCCGGCCGAACTCGTCGTCGCTCACGGTGCTCGGGAACCGCGGCGCCTCCGGCGTCGACGGCATCGTCTCCACGGCGCTGGGCGCCGGCAGCGCGACGACCGACCCGCTGACGCTCGTGCTGGGCGACCTGGCGTACTACCACGACATGAACGGGCTGCTCGCCCTGGGTCGGTGCGGCGTCGACGCGACGGTGGTCCTCGTCAACAACGACGGCGGCGGCATCTTCCACATGCTCCCCATCGAGGAGTTCGACCCGCCGTTCACGGGCCAGTTCAAGACGCCCCACGGCCTCGACTTCGAGGCCACGGCCGACCTCTACGACCTGGAGTTCGCCCGCATCGACGGCGGCGACCGGGAGACGTTCCGGGAGCGCTACGCCGAGGCGGCGGCCCGGGACGGGACGCAGGTGCTCGAAGTCCGGACGGACGCCGAAGAGAGCCACCGTACGCGAGAACGACTGCAGGACCGGGTCGTAGAGCGCCTGACCGACTGACCCGAACGGTCGCCCGTTTCGCTTCACTCCCCTCCGCGCTCGTTTCGCTTCACTCCCCTCCGCGCTCGTTTCGCCTCGCCCAGGGTCGCAACACCCCGTAGATGGTTTCCGTCGCCGGGACGGGGACGCCGTGGTCCCGGCCGCGGCGCACCACCTCGCCGTGGAGCGCCTCCAGTTCCATCGGTTTGTCGTGGGTCATGTCGTAGTGCAGCGACGAGTACGAGTCGGCGTCGAGGTCACGCGCCAGGTCCATCCAGCGGTCGACGGTGTCGGCGGGGAGGGTCGCACCCTCGGCTTCCGCGACGGCGCACACCTCCTCGACGATGCGGCGGTAGGTCCGCCAGGCTTCCTCGTCCGCCCGGACGTCGCCGAGGGGGAGTCGGACCGCGGCGGTCATCCCGGCCTGCGCGCAGATGAACGCCGCCTTCTCCCAGAGGGCCGCGTGGACGTCCGTCGAGAGCGTCGCCTCGAAGTCGGCCCGCTCACACCACTCCAGGAGGCGTTCCGCGCGGTCGGTTCGCCGCCCGTCGAGTTCGCCGAAGACGATGCTGGCCGGGCCGCCCGTGTGTTCGACGACGCCCGGTTCCCGGATGGTCGAGAAGATGTACGCGACCCCGCCCATCACCTGGTCCCGACCGACGGCGTCGGCCAGTTTCTCCTCGTTGTCGACGCCGTTCTGGAGCGAGACGACGGCCGTCTCGTCGCCCACGAGGGGGTCGAGCGTCCGGGCGGCCGTCTCGGTGTCCGGCGACTTCACGCAGAACAGCACGTAGTCACAGGGGCCGACGTCCGCCGGGTCGTCCGTGGCCGGGAGGTCGACCGCGAAGTCGCCGTGGACGCTCTCGACGGTGAGGCCGTCGCGCCGGAGCGCCGCCAGGTGGTCGCCCCGGGCGACGAGGTGGACCTCCGCCCCCGCCTGTGCGAGTCGCCCGCCGAAGTACGCGCCGACGCCGCCGGCGCCGAAGACTGCAACCTTCATGTCGGACAGTGACGGGTCCGGGACCGATAATGGTAGGTGGGACCGGGCGACCCTGTAGCTTTTTGCGGACACCGGCCCGCCATCCGCTATGGTTTCTGCACTCATGGACCCGGACCGCTGGGAACCGGTCGACGACGGCGAGTTCGAGGACGTCACCTACCACCGGGCGGTCGACGTGCCGGCCGTTCGCATCGCGTTCGACCGCCCCGAGGTCCGGAACGCCTTCCGGCCCCAGACCGTCGACGAACTGTACGCGGCGCTGGACCACGCGCGACAGCAACCCGACGTCGGCGCCGTCCTCCTGACCGGGAACGGCCCGTCGCCGAAAGACGGGGGCTGGGCGTTCTCCTCGGGCGGCGACCAGTCGGTTCGGGGGGCCTCCGGGTACGAGTACGGCGACGAGGGGCCGAAAGTCGGCCGCCTCCACATTCTGGAAGTACAGCGTCTCGTGCGGTTCATGCCGAAACCGGTCGTGGCCGTCGTCCCCGGGTGGGCAGTCGGCGGCGGTCACAGCCTCCACGTGGTCTGCGACCTCACCCTCGCCAGCGAGGACCACGCGAAGTTCCTCCAGACCGACCCCGACGTCGCCTCGTTCGACGCCGGGTTCGGGTCGGCGTACCTGGCGCGGCAGGTCGGACAGAAGAAAGCCCGGGAGATATTCTTCCTCGGAAAGACCTACGACGCCGAGGAGGCCGCGGAGATGGGGATGGTGAACGAGGCGGTCCCCCACGAGGACCTGGAGGACGTCGCCCTCGAGTGGGCCGAGACGATGGCCACCAAGAGTCCCACCGCCATCCGGATGCTGAAGTACGCGTTCAACCTCGCGGACGACGGCCTGGTGGGCCAGCAACTGTTCGCCGGCGAGGCGACTCGCCTCGGGTACATGACCGACGAGGCGGCCGAAGGGCGAGACGCGTTCCTGGAGGGGCGAGCGCCGGACTTCTCGGCGTTCCCCTGGCACTACTGAACGCGACCGGCCGCAGAGGCGTTCGAGCGCCCGGCGGTCACTTCACCGTCACGACCGTGAGCGACGCGATGGCGACGAACTGGAGGCCGCGGAGCAGCGCGACCGCCTGGTGGACCTGCGGGTCGGAGACGTACAGCATCCGCATGTCGAAGTAGAAGTACAGCGCCAGCAGGTTCTCGATCAGGAGGACGAGCGCGAACGCGAGCAACCCCAGAACCAGCGGCGTCTTGAACGCCCGGTAGTTCCGGAGCCATATCGCGGCCAGCACGGTCAGCAACACCGCGTTCAGGGCCGCCAGGACGCTCGCAATCAGGAGCGTCGTCGTCGTCAGTGCCATCTACTCGCTCCCGTGGTTCCGCGTGACGTACCCGGTGCCGTGAGTCCGCGTGGTGTACTCGCGCCAGTGACTCCGCATCGTGTACTCACTCTAGGGCCTCCGTTATCTCCTCGAATGTCTCCTCGTACTGTTCGAACTGGTCGGTGAGGAAATAGACCTTCCCGTACTCGTCGCCGCTGGTCTCCAGCACGTTGTGGTCGATGAGCATGTCCAGGTGGTAGCGCACGGTGTTGTAGTCCAGGTCCACGTGGTCCGCGAGCTGGTTCGCGTTCCGCGGGCGCGCCGAGATGGCTCTGATGATGCGGGCCCGGTTGACCCCGCCCCTGGTGCCGACGAGCAGATACCAGAGCACCTTCTCCATCCTCGGTTGCACCCAGCCGCGACTCGGCTCTACTCATCGTCTCGGCGAACGAACGTATAACAACTGTGCAGGTGGCCGTCCGAGTCACCGAAACGCGACCCGACGGTTCGGCTGCGACGTCGAGACGAGTCTGGCTCGATTCCCGCCTGCGTGCGGGACCCGCGCCGCCGGGACGGACGCGGCAGTACTGCCGTCGTGACCGTCGACGCAGCAGTGTGTGAGGATGGCGACCCGCGGATTTGCCCACCGAGGACAGGAGTGGCAGGAGGTGTGCGAACGAGTCCCCGAGAGGGCTGAGATGCCAATGTTGACACTGTTCCGGCCCTGAGTCCGGAGTGATGACGACCGCTGAGGTTTCACGGACCGAAGCCTGGCTGATGGCGGCGCGGCCACACACGCTCCCGGCGGCGGCGGCACCGGTCGTCGTGGGCGTCGGCCTCGCGTTGCACGAGGGGGTGTTCGCTCCCCTCCCGGCGCTTGCGGCGCTGGTCGGGGCCGCGCTCATCCAGGTGGCGACGAACTTCGCCAACGACTACTACGACGCGGAGAAGGGGGCCGACACCGACGAGCGAGACGGCTTCACTCGCGTCACCCAGTCGGGGCTCATCCCGCCGCGGGAGGTCAAGCGAGCCATGTACCTCACCTTCGCGACCGCCATCCTGGTGGGCGTCTACCTGGTCTACGTCGGCGGACTCCCCATTCTGGTCGTGGGGCTGGCGAGCGTCCTGAGCGGCATCGCCTACACGGGCGGCCCCTACCCCCTCGGCTACCACGGCCTGGGCGACCTGTTCGTCTTCGTCTTCTTCGGCGTCGTGGCCGTCGCCGGGACGTACTACGTCCAGGCCGCCGCAGTGCTCGCAGACCCGCTTCCGACGGGCCTGCCGCCCGAGACGCTCCCGGCCGTGGCGCTGCTGGCGAGTCTCCCCGTCGCCGGCATCTCGACGAACATCCTGGTCGTGAACAACATCCGCGACAGGGAGACCGACGCTCGCGCCGGGAAGCGAACGCTCGCGGTCCGCTTCGGGTACGCCTTCAGCCGCGCGGAGTACGCCGGATTGCTCGTCCTGGCGTACGCCGTCCCGGTCTGGCTGTTCGCCGCCGACTGGTTCGGCCCGGGAATCCTCCTCCCGCTGGTGACGCTTCCGTACGCCGCGCGGGTCACGCGTACCGTCCTGACCGAGACGACGGGCGACGCGCTGGACCCCGCCCTGGAGCGAACGGGGAAGCTCCTGGCCGCGTTCTCGGTGCTGTTTGCGGTCGGGTTCGCGCTCTGATTCGTCCGAGTGCGGTTTGAGAGCAACTGTCATCGTTGCGGCGGTCGTACGTCGTCCATGGCTCGAACGGGACAGCGCCCGACCGGTCGACTGGCGTCGCTGGTCCGGGGGAACCTCCTGGAGGCGGCAGTCCTCTCGTCGGTGTTCTACCTGGTGTTGTTCGCCATCCTCGAACTGACCGACGCGACCGAACTCACCGCCGAACACGTTCTCATCGCGCTCGTGCCGCTGTTGATACTGCTGGTCTCCTCGGACCGCATCGAGGAACTGCGCGCCGGGTCGTTCACGATGGCGCTCCGGCGCGCAGCCGAGAGCCACGCGACTCCGGCGGAGTCCGAGACAATCGAACGCGTCCGCCCGGCGGACGAAGACGTGGACGTGGACCGCGCCACAGTCCTCACCAAGGGGACGCCCGTGGGCCTCTCAGAGCGCCTGGCGTCGGCCCGGACGCCTCCCTCGACCCTCGCGTTTCGACTGCACGGTCCGCGGTACGACCGCGACGCCATCGAGGAGTACCTCCGGACGAACGTCCGAGTCAATCCCGCGTTCCGGTACGTCCTGTTCACCGGAGACGACGACCGCTTCGCGGGTCTGATACGCGCACAGGATTTCGAGACCCTCGTTCGGGACGCCCCGGGCGGCGTGGACGTCGTCGACCAGATTCGTACCGGGGACGTCCTCGACCACCCGCGGGTCACCAGGGCGACGCTCCGAGAGGGAGCGACCAAGCGGGATGCACTGGCCGCGATGGACGCCGCCGACACCGACCTGCTCGCCGTGGTCGACGACCACGACCGGTTCGTCGGAGCGCTCACGCAGGCGGAGATAACCAGGGATTTGTTGCTGAAACTCGTCTCCACGTCCGGAGCCTGATCCGCCGTGCGCGTCACAACGAAACCGCTCTCCCTCCGACTCGACTCGCCCCTCTCGACGTCCCGCGGGGAGATTGCGTCCCGCGAGGGGCTTCTGGTCGGCGTCGCGGACGAGGACCGCCGCGGACTGGGGGCCGCGATGCCCCTGCCCGGGTGGACGGAATCCCTCGGGGCGTGCCGGGCCGCGCTCGCTGTGGGCGCCACCCCCGACGTCGCCGACCTGTCGGACCTGCCGGCCGCCCGCCACGCCGTCTCGCTCGCGCTCGCGGACGCGCGGAGCCGTGCCCGGGGGACGCCGCT
>JBEPXT010000135.1:0-9734 GCA_041641795.1 Salinigranum sp. | reverse complement strand
GTCCGCGCCAGGGAGTCGAGCGACTGCGGGTGGATTGAACTGGTAGGTCAGGCCGACGATGGTCGTCCCGAGGAACCCGAGGAGGTTGAGACGGCGGTGGGCGGTCACCGCGGCGACGGACCGCTCGGCGAACGCGAACTGCAGTCCCAGTCCGGCGGCGCCGAGCAGACAGAGAGCGCCCGCCTGCACCCCGTAGAGGCCGACTCGACGACGGTCCGAACGGCGGAAGAGGACCACCACGGCGGCGGCGAACCCCACCGCCGCCGTCGCCTCGAAGAGCGCCCCGAGCGCCAGCACACCCCCGCCGGTCAGTGAGGCGGCCAGGAGTCCCGGCCCGAGACTTCCCGCCGGGAGCACGACCCCCGGAAGCCCGCGGGGCGTCGTCGACACGAAGAACCGGGGGAGCAGTCGGAACCCGACGGCGAACACCAGGAGCGTCGCGCCGCCGGCCCCCAGGAGGTGCACCGCTCTCGGGAGGTAGCCGTCGAACAGCGTCGGCAGTGGGCCTACACCAGCCACCAGTTCGTAGGTACCGACGAGCATGTACGCGACGGCGACTGGAACGAAGGCGTTGGCGAACCGGTCCAGCTCCCGACGGTGGGCGTTCGCCTCGCCGGTTCCCGTCTCCCGGCCCGAGAGGTTGTCGCGGAGCGACCAGGCGAGCGACCCGACGAATACCCCCAGGCCGAGCGCCCACGATGCAGCGCCGAGAAGGCGAACAGCGGGCGGCGTCGGAACGAGCCACGACGCTCCGAGGACGACAGTGCCGGCGACGGTGAGCGGTAACTGTACCGCCGGGGCGAGCGTCGGAGTCAGGGTCCGGGCGAAGTACGAGGGAATCAGCGCGTAGGCCTTCCCGAACACGACGTGGAAGACGAATCCCAGCAGACCGAACGTCAGCGCCGCCCTGCCCGGACCGACAGCGAGGACGGTGGCGCTCCAGAGGACGAGAAAGGCGGTGCCCGCCAGTACGGACCGGCGCGACCACCGCGTGACCCGCGCCTGCGACCCGGACATCGCTCCTGAGACGAACCGGAGCGACAATGAACCTGCTGCCGAACGGGACCCCACGGAACCGCGAGTGCGACCCGTGTGTGACGCCTGACCGCGGGGCGTTGAAAAGAAAACCTATTTCACTGTACCCCAGCAAACCAAGGTACGAGGGCCGGTAGCTCAGTTAGGGAGAGCGACGGACTCTTAATCCGTCGGTCGGGGGTTCAAATCCCTCCCGGCCCGCTTCTGCGAGGAACGAAGTGACGAGCGAAGCGGCACGTGGGATTCGAACCAGAGAGCGGAGCGAGCGACCGAGGTTCAAGAGCCTGTGGACACGTATCGCCTCTCTCTCACTACCACTCGGTTCTGTGGGGCAGGAGGACGCTCGCAAGCACCGCCGGCACGAGCAGCACCATCACCGCGAGCAGTTCGACGTTCCCCGCCAGTACCCCGACGAGCGTCGCCGCGGACGTCTGCCCGGCGCCCACGCTCTCGACAACCGCCGGTTCGTTGTACCAGAGTATCGCCGCAGCGAAGGCGACGTACAGGACGGCCGCCGCGACGCCCCGGGAGACGCCCCAGAGTACCTTGCGCCACGCGGGGAGGGATTTCCACGCGCGGTACCGTCGGGGTATCGCCCGCCAGTCGATGACCTGCCTAGCCATGACACGTTCACGCACGCCGTGAGCATAAGCGTCGCTGCGGGGAGCTTCGGAAGCTGACGGCTTCCGCCCTCTAGATACCGGTGACCCGCCAGAGGTTGCCCCGCGCCTCTATCGGGGCCATCTGCATCCGTATCGTGGTTCCCGGAGGGAGACGCTCCAGCGTCTCTCGAATCGCGGGGGATTCGTAGTCCACGACCTGCCTGACCGCGTCGTTCTCCACCACCACGACGGTCATCGCGTCGTGGTCGTTCATCGCCCTGGTGACGGTTACTCTCGCGGTGTCCGCGGCGGTCTGTCGCTGGAGGGTCGCCATATTTCGACCGTGGCGTAGCGTGACCATAAGTTGCGCACGTTTCAACGGCCCTACTGTTTGGAACGCGAGTGAATGTTTAGTACGAGTGTAGTGGGAAACTCACTCGCCGAGACTCGACCGCAGTGCGGCCATGCCGGCGTCGGCGTCGACGTTCGCGTCCTGCCGTTCGAGTGCGTCGGCCAGCGCCGTCAGCAGGTACGAGACGTTCTTCGGGCGACACGAGTAGCCCATGCAGCCGATTCGGAAGATTTCGCCCGCAAGGTCGCCGAGGCCGCCCGCGATTTCGAGGTCGTAGGCCTCGAGCAGGTAGTCCATCACGGCGCCGTCGTCGACGCCCGCGGGAACGCGGACGGCGTTGAGACTCGGCAGCCAGTACTCCTCGGGGGCGTTCATCTCGACGCCCATCGCTTCGAGGCCGTCCTTCAGGCCGCCGGCGATTCGGAGGTGCCGCGCCCACCGGTTCTCGATTCCCTCCTCGGCGACGAGTCGAAGCGCCTCGCGGAGGGCGTAGACGTTCGTTATCGGTGCGGTGTGGTGGTACGACCGGTCCTCGCCCCAGTATCCTTCCAGCAGCGAGAGGTCGAGGTACCACGACCGGGGCGGTTCCTCCCGGTCCAGAACCTTGTCCATCGCCCGGTCGTTGAGCGTGAGCGGACTGGCGCCCGGCGGACACGAGAGACACTTCTGCGGCCCGGCGTACGCGACGTCGACGTCCCACTCGTCGACGCGAAACTCGACTCCGCCCAGCGAGGTGACGCTGTCGGCGACCACGTACGCGTCGTGCTCGTGGGCGATGCTGGTGAGTTCCGGCACGTCTGGCTGTTTCACCCCGGTGCTCGTCTCGGCGTGGACGAACCCGAACACGTCAGGTTGGTGGGTCGAGAACGCCTCTTCGACGTCCGCGGGGTCGAGGGGTTCGCCCCACGGTGCGTCGACGTGGACGACCGCTCCCCCCGCGCGTTCGGCCATCGACTCCATGCGCCCGCCGAAGTAGCCGTTGGTCGGGACCAGCACCGTGTCGCCGGGTTCGACGACGTTCCCGATGGCCGCCTCCATCGACGCGGACCCGGTTCCGCTCACGGGGATGGTCCACTGGTTGTCGGTCCGGAACGTGTACCTGAGCAGGTCCTGCACCTCGTTCATGATGTCGATGAACGAGGGGTCGAGGTGTCCCACCAGGGGCGTGGTCATCGCCCTGAGCACGCGCGGGTGCACGTCGCTCGGACCCGGGCCCATCAACGTCCGATTCGGCGGTGTCAGTTCCGACAGGTCGGGTGCGTCCGACATAGTCGGGCGGTTCTCACGACGGGAAGAAAAACGCGACGAACCAGGCTGATTCGGCGGGGAATCCGGGCGGCGTCTGCGTCGAACAGGGGGCGACGAGTCCGGGACCGGCGGGGCAGCGGCGGGGGTCGGGTCGCGCCACTGTCAATAGGTTGTCGACCGTACGGGGGGACATGACCGACCACCTCGGCACGCCGGTGGCCCATCGTCTCATCGAATCCCACGTCGGCGCGCTGTTCGAGAACAGGGCGTTCGAGCGACTCAGGGTCCGGTCGATACCCGACCAGTTCGAGATACGTCGCGCCCGCGCGGCGGCGGACGTGTCCCTCGGGTCCGGCCCGGAGGCCTTCCTCGAATCGGTGGGCGCGCCGCCCGCCCCGCACCTCCACGACCAGATCGAACGCGCGCTCGCCGAGTACGCTCCCCTGCGGGAGGCCGCGGAAGCCGCCAACGACCGCTGGGAAGCCGCCTTCTGGGGGGACGCCGAGGCCTCAAGCCAGAAGCGACTCGAACTGGAGCGAGAGCGCCGCGAGGCGGCCGACCGCCGGCACCGACCCTCCAGTATCTTCCGGTTCCTCTCGCGGAAACACGTCGTTCCGTCGCTGAACTACGACATCCCCGACCCGGAGGACGCCTCGCTGCGGTGGTCGCACGAACTCGTCGACCCGGCGGGGCTGTACGAGTACCCCGACCAGTCGCCCGCCGTGCGGCGCTCGCGGGACGTCCGCGGACCCGGGACGACGGAGTACTTCCTCCGGTTCGAGTCTCCCTCGCCGTACGTGGGCGACGACGTCGTCGCCCGCGTCTACGAACCGTACGACGCCGCGGAACTGGGCGCGCCGCTGCCGACGCTGGTGTTCCACAGCGGGTTCGGCAGCCAGACCGACCAGATATCCTACTGGCCGGAGGAGGAGTTCGTCGCCCGGAAGATAGCCCCGCGGGGCTACCGGGTGATTCTCCCGAACGCCCCGTGGCACGGCCGCCGACAGCAGTCCGGGTGGTTCAGCGGCGAACCGTACCTGGCGCGGGCGCCGGTCTCCATGTTCCACCTGTTCGCCGCCGCGTCGGTCGAGACGGGACTGCTCGTCGAGTGGGCCCGCGACCGGGGCGCGCCGTCTGTGGGCGTCGGCGGTCTCTCGCTCGGCGGGACGGTGGCGCTCCAGACGGCCGGCCGGTGTGGCTCCTGGCCCCGCGCGGCCAGGCCGGACCTGGCGTTCCCCCTGGCCGCTCCGGGGGACGTGGACGAGACGCTCCTGCGGAGCGAACTCGTCTCGCTGCTGGACCTCGACCGGGCGCTCGAGACGGCCGGGTGGACCGAGGAGCGCATCCGCGAGTTCGGACCGGTGTTGAACCCGCCGGTTCGCCCGGCGCTCGACCCCTCGCGCGTCTACCCGTTCCTCGGCACCGAGGACGTCGTCGCGCCCTACGAGACGACCCGCGAACTGCTCGACGTGTGGGAGGTGCCCGACGAGAACGTCACCGAGTGGACTGCGGGGCACATGGGCGTGCTCCTCCGAGCGATACGGACCGACCTGTTCCGGGAAACCGTCATCGACCGACTGGACGAACTCGCCGGCGTGGACCGACAGGCGAGCGAACGACGGCCCGCCGCGAGCCGCTCCGAGTAGTCGGGGGACTCGCCCGCCGGGTCAGGAGAGGAACGTCGGTTCCAGGTGCTTCTGGTCGACTTCGCGCTCGAGGTACTCGCGGAACGCGTCCGGGTTGACGTCCTGTCGCTCGCGTTCCTTCCGGTCCCGGACCGACACGGTCCCGGACTCCTCCTCGTTGTCGCCGACGATGAGCATATACGGCACCCGGTCGGTCTGCCCCTCGCGAATCTTCCGGCTGAGAGTCCACGATCGGTCTTCGACGGTGACGCGGAACTCGGAGAGCTCGGACTCGAGCCGCTCGGCGTACTCGATGTTGTCGTCGCTGATGGGGAGGATGCGCACCTGTTCGGGGGAGAGCCACGTCGGGAACTTCCCGTTGAAGTGCTCGATGAGCACCATGAAGAACCGCTCGTAGCTCCCGTAGAGCGCGCGGTGAATCATCACCGGCTGGTGGTCCTCGTTGTCCTCGCCCGTGTAGCTCAGGTCGAACCGCTCGGGCATGTTGAAATCGAGCTGGACGGTCGGGCCGTCCCACTTGCGACCGAGCGCGTCCTCGAAGGCGAAGTCGATCTTCGGCCCGTAGAACGCGCCGTCGCCGGGTTCGAGGTCGTACTCCATGTCGGCCGATTCGAGCACCGCCTCGAGCTGTCGCTCGGCTTTCTCCCAGATTTCGTCGCTGCCGACGCTCTTCTCGGGGCGCGTGGCCAGCGCCACCTCGTACTCCAGGTCGAACGTCTCCAGCACCTGGATGATGGTGTCCATGATGGCGGTGACCTCCGACTCTATCTGGTCGGGGCGGACGAACAGGTGGCCGTCGTCGATGGTGAACGACCACACCCGCGAGAGCCCCGAGAGTTCCCCCCGCTGTTCCTTGCGGTAGACTTTCCCATCCTCGAAGTAGCGAACCGGGAGGTCCCGGTAGCTCCAGGAGTGCTCGTCGAAGATGGTCGCGTGGCCCGGGCAGTTCATCGGCTTCAGGCCGTACTCCTCGTCGTTGACGTCCAAAAGGAACATGTCGTCGACGTAGTTGTCGTAGTGGCCCGAGACCTTCCACAGCTCGGTTCGGAAGAGGTGAGGCGTCTCGACGGGTTCGTACCCGGCGTCGAGGTTGAGCGACCGGGCGTAGTCCGCGAGGGCGTCGAGGATGCGCTTCCCGTTCGGGTGGTACAGCGGCAGTCCCGGCCCCGTCACCTCGGGGATGGAGAACAGGTCGAGCTCCTGGCCGATTTTCCGGTGGTCGCGCTCCTCGGCCTTCCGGCGGCGCTCCAGGTACTGTTCGAGCTGGGCCTCCGTCTCGAAGGCCGTGCCGTAGACGCGGGTCAACTGCTCGTTTTGCTCGTCGCCGCGCCAGTACGCCGAGGAGATGTTCAGTAGCTCGAAGGCGCCGATTTTCCCCGTCGAGCCGACGTGCGGTCCCTGGCAGAGGTCCTGCCAGTCGTCCTGGACGTAGAAGGAGACCGTCTGCTCGTCGGCCGCCTCCGTCTCGAGGATGTCCTGCTTGTACGGGTTGTCCTCGTAGATGTCGAAGGCCGCCTCGCGCGAGCGCTCGACGCGCGAGAGTTCGTAGTCCGCCTCGACTATCCGCTCCATCTCCTCTTCGATGGCGGCGAGGTCGTCGCTGTCGAGGTCCACGCCCGTCACGTCGTAGTAGAACCCCTCGTCGGTCGGCGGACCGATTGCGAGTTTCGCGTCGGGGTACAGGCGCTGGAGCGCCTGCGCGAAGACGTGGGCCGCGGTGTGGCGGAGCACCCGGAGGTACTCGTCGCTCTGGTCGGTGACGATGACCAGGCGACAGTCCTCCGACAGCGACGTGGCCCTGTCGACCAGGTCGCCGTCGACGACTCCCGCCACTGTGTCGTCCCCGAGTCCGGGGCCGATCTCGTAGGCGACGTCCTGCACCGTCGAACCCTCCTCGACTTCGAGTTCCGACCCGTCGGGGAGGGTCACAACGATATCGCTCATACCCGGTCGAAATCGGACGAGGAGAATAAGTGTTGTCGTCGGGGCGCGCGGTACCTGGCTGGCGGTCACTGAGACGCC
Source organism: Salinigranum sp. (assembly GCA_041641795.1). GTDB lineage: Archaea > Halobacteriota > Halobacteria > Halobacteriales > Haloferacaceae > JBEPXT01. The sequence continues at coordinate 2,829 of JBEPXT010000135.1, read as the reverse complement.
GCCCCAGCGGACGCTCGTCGCGGGTCGCACGACACCTGTGCGAGACCAGATAGTTGAAACCGTAGGAACCAGAATCGGTCCCCATGCGCTTCGACCGGCAAAGCGGCGTGTTCATGCATCTCACTTCGCTCCCGGGACCGCACGGAATCGGTGACCTGGGCGCTGGTGCCCGGGACTTCCTCGAGTTCCTCGACGACGCGGGGCAGTCTCTCTGGCAGTTCTGCCCGGTCGGTCCCACCTCGGAGGCACACGGTAACTCTCCCTACCAGTCGTTCTCGGCGTTCGCCGGGAACCCCCACCTGATTAGCCTGGAGAAACTGACCGACCGCGGGTGGCTCTCCGAGGACGACCTGGCGCCGGTTCCGGAGTTCGACCGGCACCGGACCGAGTACCACCGCGTCTCGGAGTTCAAGATGAACGCCCTCCGCACGGCCTTCGAGAACTTCCGCGAGACGGCCTCCGAGGCAGAGCAGTCGGAGTTCGAGGCGTTCCGGGAACGCGAGTCGACGTGGCTGCGCGGCTACACCCTGTTCCGCGCGCTGAAACAGGAGTTCGGGGGCGACCTGTGGACCAACTGGCCTCACGAGGTCAAGACCCGTGACCCGGACGCACTCGCCCGGTACCGCGACGAACTCGAGGACGAAGTCGACTTCCGCGCGTTCGCCCAGTACGTCTTCGACGAGCAGTGGCGCGAGTTCAAAGCGGAGGCGGAGGACCGGAACATCTCGCTGGTCGGCGACCTGCCGATATACGTGGCCCTCGACAGCGCCGACGTGTGGGCCGCCCCGGAGGCCTTCCAGCTCGACGAGAACAACGAACCCGTGGACGTGGCCGGCGTGCCGCCCGACATGGGCGACGCGGGCCAGAAGTGGGGCAACCCCCTGTACGACTGGGGGCGACTCGAAGAGAACGGGTTCGACTGGTGGATAGACCGCCTCGAACGGCTGTTCGACCTGGTGGACGTCGCCCGCCTGGACCACTTCAAGGGGTTCGACGCCTACTGGGCGATTCCGGCCCACGCTGATAGCCCCGCCGAGGGCGAGTGGCGACCCGGTCCGGGAATCCGCTTTTTCGACGCCGTCGAGTCGGCACTCGGCGAACTCCCGTTCATCGCAGAGGACCTGGGGCACCTCGACGAGGGCATGCTGACCCTCCGAGACCGGTTCGAGTTCCCCGGCATGCGCGTCCCGCACTACGCCGACTGGTGCTCGCCCCACCACCGGTACAAGCCCTCCGACTACCCGGAGAACTGCGTGGCCTACACCGCCACCCACGACACCAACACCACCGTCGGCTGGTACCAGACGCTCGCCGACCAGCAGCGTGACTGCCTCCACTACGCCCTCGGAACAGACGGCTCGGACATCAACTGGACGCTCATCGAGTCGGTGTGGAACTCCAACGCAGTCGTCGCGGTCACTACGATGCAGGACCTCCTGGGACTCGACAGTCACGCCCGGTTCAACACGCCGGGGACCGCCGAGGGGAACTGGGGCTGGCGCGTCACCCGCGACGGCCTCTCCGACGACATCGCGGACCGTCTGCGAGGCCTCAACGACATCTACATCCGGTAGCTGGCCCGCCTCGGGCGCCGAATTCGAAGTGTCCGCACCGACTGGCGCGCGCGCATCGCTACCGGAACATGTTGAGGTAGGGAGTGACCTGGTGGAACTCCTCCCCCCGTTCGACCGACTGTCGCTGTCTGTCGAACTCGACGAGTGCGGCGTCTGCGAGCACCGGGAACTCCATGTGCTCGAACGCCATCCGAAGTCGCTCGGGGTCGTCTCCGGGGGCGGAGCCCCGGCCCTCCCGTGCGAGCACGGAAGCGAGTGTGTCCACCGCGACCGGTCCGGGATTCTCCTTGAGGTAGCGGAGAATCGCCCGCCGACGAGAACTCGAGAGCACGTGATAGAGTTCGTTGAGCGTCGGCGACTGTCGCGCAGAGCGCGACCCGGACCCCGGGCCAGCCTCGCGTCGTGTGACAGGGCGCTCGCGCTTCCGCCCGCCCCCGTTCGCGTCGCCCGGCCCAGTTGCTTGGGGTGGCATAGTACGTGGTCCTACGTCGTCACCGAGCAAAATACTCTAGCACGACTTTTCAGCCCGTATTTACGCTCTTCGCACGTTCGACAGTCCGGAATCGCACGTTCGTCTGATAAATGGTCCTCTGTCCGACGGCGGAGAGACCGGCCGCTGTCGCGAACTGGCGCAGACGGAGCGTGCGACACCACTCACTCCTCGTAGAAGTCGAGAAGTGGCGCCAGGTACTCGAAATCCTGTGCCTGTTCGACTGTCCCCGCTTCCCGGTCGAAGTGAACCAGTCCGCCGTCCTCGAGTTTCGGGAGGTCCACGTGTGTGAGTGCGGTCGCCGTCCGTGCTATTCGCCGGTCGGACGGCGAATCGGTCCCGGAATCCGCCGTCTCGCGGGCGACGAACTCGGCCAGTCGGTTCAGCCCGACGGCTGTCGAACTGCTCCGGAGGTGTTCCAGTACCAGTCTGCGACGCTCGCTGGCGAGAAGTTCGTACAGCGTATTCAGGTCTGGCCTCTGTTCCGGGTCCCTGTCCGCCATACCAGAGTCCTCGTTTCGCCAACAATTAAATTGTTACTATCTTATCACGATTCTGGCTCGCGCCACGACAGTCTCTCTGCCTGGAACGGTCCGACGTCGGCACCCGGTATCGGGCGACAGGTGGGCGGAGGAGGACTCGCGGCGTCCGGAACCCCAGCGCCGAACCGAAAGGTGAAAACCCGTCTGGCACCTGCCGCAGACGATGGAACGGGGGACACTCCCGCTCACGGATTTGGCCGGCGCCTTCGACCTGCAGGCTACC
>JBEPXT010000134.1:0-9753 GCA_041641795.1 Salinigranum sp. | reverse complement strand
TTTATTATCCACCATTAAAAACTTATACGTGTAGTTCCATGAACGTGGGATAATGGTCGGGATTTTTAAACCCCCGGGCTAAAAGGGGGACTGAAATGGCTCGCAACTCATCTCGGGACGACCCACGTGACGACGACGATGAGCCAAGGGGGGGAGACCGTTCCATCACTCGACGTCGGCTGGTCGTCTCGGGCGCAGCTACCTGGGCGACAGTGAGTACTGCCGGATGCACCTACATCACCGACCCCGGACCGGGCGGACCTGGCGGGGAATCGACGCCCACCGTGACCAGCGAGACGACGACGACGGACAACCCGGGTGGGTCGCCATCCGGGACGCCCGACGATTCGGAGACGCCCGACGATTCCGGAACGCCGACGCCGACGCCGACTGGCACGCCGTGTGAGAGTAACTCCCGGTTCGCCCCCGGGATGGAGATCGGGATTCACGCTCGGATTCGCGACTCGGTCACGGGGACGCTGCTGGGCGGGGACGACGTCGAGTCCGTCACCGTCGAGTTCCCGGACGCCGACTACGCCCGGCGAGAACTGAACTGGAATGGTCCCCACGAACGGTTCTCCGGCGAAACGTGGGGTTCGAAGATCGTGACCGGTCCCGATACCGAACCCGGGACCTACGAGTACCAGATTACAGTCCGGAGCGCGACCGACGGGGAGGAGACGACCATCACCGACAACTTCGTCATCGTCTGAGAACGTCACGCCACGGTGGTCGTCTCCGTGTTGCTTCACCGCCCTGTCCGGTCTCGGCCCGTTACACGGGACCCTGGCCCGGTGGAACGCGTTCTGGGCCGCGGTGGTGCGGTTGTTCTGCGGGGCGGCGACCCCGGCCACTCGCACGGGCCCAGAGTCGACGACCACATCGTGTACGCGATACCGCTGTTCGGCCTCGGGGCGTTCGGCGCCGGACTCGTTCTCGGGGTCGAAGCGTCCCCCGAGGAGACCGACTCCGTCCGGAGCACGCCGGGTGTCCCGTTGCTCCCGGGTCGAAACGGGAAGACCTCGGACGTTTATCGCAGCACCATTCGCAGAGCGAGGTCCCCGTCTGCAGGGTCACCGACGCATACAAGACGCGTCACGGACAGCAGAGGGCATGGACGCCGACGAGTTCTCCGCGGAGGCCGCCCGATTCGTCCAGGAATACATCGAGGACCGCCACGACTTCCTGGCGTGGCTGAACACCCGGGTCGAGCGAATCGACCGGGGCTGCGTGGTCATGACCGTCCCCTACGACGAGAAACTGACCAACCGGCCGCCGCACTGGCGAGAGACGACCGGCGACGAGGTGCCCTCGATGCACGGGGGCGTCGCGGCGACGCTCGTCGACACGGCCGGCGGCATCGCCCAGCGGACGGCGCTGGACGACCCCCTCGCCGGCGGGGTGGCGACGGTCAACCTGAACGTGAACTACCTCCGGCGGGCCACGGGCGACCTGACGGCGACGGCCGAGGTGGTCCGCGCCGGGTCGAGCATCGGCGTCAGCGAGGTGACGGTTGAGAGCCCCGCGCCCCGGGACGGGGACGGGGCGGCCGGCGACGACGAGACGCGCGCCGTCGCCACCGGGCAGGCGTCCTACCGGCTGTTTCCGTGACGTTCTGAAGACTTATCTTGTTCGCTCGAACAGTCTCGTCCGTGTCCCCCTCTCGACGCGACGTGCTCGCCCTCGGCGCGGCCGTCGCGCTGTCCGGTTGCAGCGCCCTCGCCAGACCGTCGTGTTCGCCGGAGGAGGGTTCCGTCGCCGCCGCCGACTGGCCCCTCCCCCGCCGCGGCCCCGCGAACGCTGCCGCCGCGCCCGCGGAAGCCACGCCCGACCCCGGCGGCCTCACCGAGCAGTGGTCAGCCCGCTTCGACCAGCGAGTCCGGGACCCCGTGGTCGCGGACGGGCGCGTCGTCACGGCGAGCTATCCTTCAGGCGGCGGCGGGCGCGTGTTCGCCCTCGACGCCGAGACCGGCGAGCGCCTGTGGGAACACCCGCTGGACGAGACGTTCTCGCACGGCCCGCTGACTCCGGCCGTCGCCGACGGAACCGTCCTCACCGTCGCACGGCCCCAGGCGTTCGAGGACGGTAAGCCCGACCGCCTGTACGCTCTCGACGCCGAGACGGGCGACCGGCGGTGGACGTTCGCGGCGCGGGACCTCTCACCCCCGACGCCCGCCGGTGGGGTCGTCTACGTCGCGTCGGACGAGAAGACGCTGTTCGGCCTCGACGTCGCGTCGGGCGAGGTGTGTCTCAGGTACCACCCGACGCCGAACGTCCTCGCCCGCCTCACGTCGCGGCTGGCGCCCAGCGGGCGACCGGCCGTCGCCGGGGGGACCGCCTTCGTCCCCGTCTGGGAGCGTCACGAGGGCGGTGCCGCCCACCGACGGGGGCGACTCCACGCGTTCGACGTGGCGACCGGAGAGCGCACGTGGCGGACCCCCGTCCTCGACGCGGTTGCCATCGCCGACGTCTCGGTCGCCGGGGGGCGCGTCTTCGTGCCGCGCCTGACCGACGGCGGGTCCCGCCGCCCCGGCGCCCTCGAAGTCTTCGACGCCGCCACCGGCGACCACCGCTGGACGCGCCAGGCCCCCAACCCTCACGTCACGCCCGCCGCGGTGACCGAGGACGTCGCGCTGGTCCGGACGGAGGGGCTCTCCGCGCTAGACCCGGCGACGGGGACGGTCAGGTGGCACCGCGACGACGCCGGCGGCGGTCACGTCGTCGGCGGCTCGTGGGCGTTCGCCCGGGCCGGCGTGGACTCGTTCGGCGCGTTCGACCTCGAGACCGGCGACCCGGTGGCCGAGACGTCGCTCGGGCGGGACGTCCCGGGCACGGTGCAACTAGAGAGCGGACCGCGGTTCGCGGGCGGGCGTGCGTTCGTTCGGACCAGGGCGTTCGACGCCGGGGACGAACCCCCGCGGTACCGCGCCGACCGCATCCACGCTCTCGGCTGACTGCGGGGGCGATGGACGCCGATTCGCGGCGGCTCACGGCGCGCAGTCAGGCGAACTCGACGTCGTCGGTCGTCGTCGTCTCGCCGAACAGCCAGTCGGAGTGGGCGGTGGCGTACTGGTGGTGTCCCTCCTCGATGTAGCCCAGGGCGTCGGTGACGAGCACCGGGCGGTAATCCCGGAGGCCAGCGCTCCCGGCGGTGTGGAGGACGCAGACGTTCGCCAGCGTCCCGCAGATGACCAGGTCGTCGATTCCGCGGGCCGAGAGCCACCCGTCGAGTTCCGTCTCGTAGAAGGCGTCGTAGGTGTGCTTCTCCACGACGTGGTCGTCCGCCCGGACGTCCAGGTCAGCGACAATTTCGGCGCCCCACGACCCTTCGACGACGTGTTCGCCCCACCGGTCGAACTCGTCGTAGTAGTGGGTGTCGTCGAACTGCCCCGGCGGGTGCACGTCGCGGGTGAACACGACCTGGATGTCCGCCTCGCGGGCGCGTTCGACGAGTTCGCCGACGGCGTCGACGGCGTTTCCGCTCGCCGGCGTGTACAGTTCGCCGTCCGGGTGACAGAACGCGTTCTGCATGTCGACCACGACCAGGGCCGTATCGTCGGAGTCGTACTGCATGCGGCATCCTACCGTCGGAATCGGGGTAAATCTACGCCATCCGTCCGCCGATACGACAGGTCTGGACACCGCCGTCGGATACCACCGCTTCGGGAAGACTTTCCACGCGGCGTCACCATGCGAGAGTATGCGAGCCCTCGCTACGGTGGCGTTCGTCGTCCTGCTGGCCGCCCAACCCGCCCTCGCGGCGGGCGTCGGGGCGGGCCACGGGGCCGCCACCGCGACGCAGCTATCGCCATCGGCGGCCGACCCGGCCGACGCGCCCGGCGTCGACACCGGTCCAGAGTCGACCGCGGAACCCGACACGGGACCGGTCCAGGCGTCCGCGGGAGAGTCTGCCACCGGAACTCAGCGACAGACCTCGGGCGCCGCGCCGCCCGACCCCGACTCGGACGTCCTCGGCTGGGAGAACGGCTACTGGTACAACGAGTCCATCGACGCCACGCAGTCCGACGGACTGAACGACAGCGAGATGGACGCCGTCGTCGGCAGGGCGATGGCACGCGTCGAACAGATTCGCCGCATCGAGTTCGAGCGCACGCCGCCCGTGAAGGTGGTCTCCCGGTCGGAGTTCCGCAGGAACACGAAACAGCGCTTCCAGCAGTCGAACGTCTCCCAGGCCAACCGCCTCCACCAGAACGTCAAGTTCGAGGCGCTGTTCCTGGTCGGCGAGGAGACCGACTACCTGGCGGTCAACCAGCAGAACACCGCCGCGGGCGTCCTCGGGTTCTACGTCTCGGGCAACGGGTCGAACCTCCCGGGCGTGACCGGCGGGGACATCGTCATCGTCTCGAACAACGAGTCGACCCCGAAGATAGACGAGATTACGCTCTCGCAGGAGCTGTTCCACGCGCTCCAGGACCAGCAGCTCAACACCACCGGCGCGTACAACGTCACGACCGAGGAGGACCGCCACGCGGTCCTCGGGGTCATCGAGGGCGACGGGAACTACGTCGACTACCTGTACGAGCAGCGGTGTAACGCCGAGTGGGACTGCCTGCGACCGTCGAAGGGAGAGGGCGGCGGGGCCGGCGACCGACACATCGGACTGGTGCTCTACCAGCTAATTCCCTACAGCGAGGGGCCGCCGTTCGTCCAGGGCATCCACGACCGAGGGGGCTGGGAGGCGGTCAACCGCCTCTACGCCGACCCTCCGGCGAGCACGGAACAGCTCATCCACCCCGGGGCGTACAACGAGGACCCGCCGCAGACGGTCCGGGTCGAGGACACGAGCAGCGGCGACTGGCGCGTCCTCGAACTCTCCCACGGCGTGAACTACGCCTCCTTCGGCGAGGGCGGCGCGTTCGTGATGCTCTGGTACCCGAGCTACCAGACCCGGTCGGACCAGGTGATTCCGCTCGACATCTTCGGCGCCTCGCCCCCGGGGCTGTACGACTACGACCACCCCTACTCCGCCGGGTGGGACGGCGACAGGCTCGTCCCCTACGTCACGAACGACTCCGCGTCCACGAACGAGACGGCCTACGTCTGGAAGCTCGCGTGGGACACCCCGGGTGACGCCCGCGAGTTCGCCGAGGGCTACCGGAAACTGCTCGCCTTCCACGGCGCCGACCGGGTCGGCAAGAACACGTACGTCGTCCCGGAGGGCCGCACCGAGAAGTACGGCGGCGAGTTCGGCGACGCGTTCCACGTCATCGTCGAGAACGACACCGTCACCGTCGTGAACGCGCCGACGAGAGACGACCTCCAGTCGGTCCACGACGGCGTCTCCATCCAGCCGGTTCCGGAGGATTCGACGCCCGTGAGCGTCTCCTCGGGGAGCGGCGATTCGGGGAGCGGCGGCTCGACCGACCCCTCGGGAATCGTCGAACCGGGCTTCGGCGTCGCCGTCGCGGTCCTGGCGTTGCTCGCCTCGGCCTTCGTCATCCGGAGCCGCCGCTGACGCGGCTCGACGGGCCGGTTCGACCAGTCGGTTTCGACCAGTCGGCGCGGCACCGTCCCGCTGAATCGTCCGCCCGCGGTCGCGCCCCCGACTTCTCGGGGACGAACTCCTTATTCTCGCCCGCCACGTACGCACCCCCGTGACCCCCACGCGCGCCGCCCTGATTGCACTCCTCGTACTGCTCGCGGGGTGTTCGGCCCCGGTCACGGCGCCGACGGCGTCCGGCGACCCGTCGCAGGCGTCCGACTGGTCCTGGCCCGACGACCCGCCCGACGACAGACTGGGCTGGGAGAACGGCTACTGGTACAACGAGTCCATCGACGTCGACCAGTCCGACGGCCTGAACGACAGCGAGATGGACGCCTACGTGGGGCGGACGATGGCCCGGGTCGAGCACATCCGCCAGCTAGAGTTCACCGAGCCCGTCCCCGTAGACGTCGTCTCCCGCGCGGAGTTCCGCGACTCCGGCGCGATACGGGACGAGAGCGACACAGAGGCCCAGGTGTGGAACGACCAGATCTGGGAAGCGCTGTTGCTCGTCGGCGAGGACCGGACCATCTCGTCGGTGTTCGACGAACTCTACGGCGGCGCGGTCCAGGGGTACTACTCCTCGGAGGCGGGCGAAATCGTCGTCGTCAGCGACGCCGGCGAACCGTCGATTGACCGGGGAACACTCGCGCACGAACTGCTCCACGCGCTCCAGGACCAGCAGTTCGGCCTGCCCGACGCCGGCAGGACCCAGGACGTCCAGCTCGCCCGGAACGGGCTCGTGGAGGGCGACGCCAGGTACGTCGAGCGCCTGTACCAGGAGCGCTGTGCCGGCGGCTGGGAGTGCGTCCCGAATCCGCCCCGCGGCGGAGGCGGCGGCAGCATCGACATGGGCGTGTACCTCACGATATACACGCCTTACAGCGAGGGACCGACGTTCGTCCACGCGCTCTACCAGCGCGGCGGCTGGGACGCCGTGAACGCGGCGTACGACGACCTGCCGGCCAGCACCGAACAGATACTCCACCCGGAAGCGTACCCCGGCGAGACGCCGCGGACTGTCCGCGTCCCCGACCGCTCGTCCGACTCCTGGTCCCGGTTCGACCACCGGCCGCGGGCCGACACCGTCGGCGAGGCCTCGCTGTTCACGATGCTGTGGGACGTGGGGGCCGTCGACCAGCGCAGTCTGACGTCGAACCCCGGTCCGTACTCGTCGTACAACTACCAGACGCCGGCCAGCGTCGGGTGGGCAGGCGACAGCGTGGTGCCCTACCGGAGCGACGACGGCGAGTTCGGCTACGTCTTCCGCGTCGCGTTCGACACGCCCGGCGACGCGAGAGAGTTCGAGACCCGCTACCGCAAGTACGGGTTGCAGATGCGGCTCCTGGCGAAACAGGCCGGTCCGAACACGTACGTCGTCGAATCCGGGCCGTTCGCGGACGCGTTCCGGGTCACTCGCTCCGGCGACACCGTGACTATCGTGAACGCGCCCACCGTCGAACAGTTAGACGACGTCCACCGGGGCTGAGGCCGTCCGGTGGGGTCTGTCCGCGGCGTCCCACTGACGACGCTGCGAGGAATGGGGACCGGGTGCTTTTTTCGACTGCGAGGGGATACCACCGGTATGACTGCCTTCGACATCGTGGACGAAGAGGCTATCCGGGAGGGACGGGCGACCGACGCCTACTTCCAGCGGACCGAAGAGGCCCTCCGGCACGCGGACCTGAACCCGACCGTGGTCGCGGAGGTCACAGCCGACCAGTTCCCGGACGGCGACTTCGAGGTCCTCGCGGGGGTCAACGACGCCGCGACCCTGCTGTCGGGTCGCGACGTGGACGTCGACGCCATCCCCGAGGGCCACCTGTTCGACGGCGGCCCGGTGATGCGCATCGAGGGGCCGTACCTGGAGTTCGCCCGCTTCGAGACGTCGCTCCTCGGGTTTCTCTCCCACCAGAGCGGCATCGCCACGGCCGCCCTGGAGACTCGCCGGGCCGCGCCGGAGTCGCAGGTACTGTCGTTCGGGGCCCGACACGTCCACCCGTCGATGGCGGCCATCGTCGAACGGGCGTCGCTCGTCGCGGGGCTGGACGGATTCTCGCACGTGGCGGCGGGCGACGTCATCGGCCGGGAGGCCAGCGGGACGATGCCCCACGCCCTCCTGATCTGCTTCGGCAAGGGCAACCAGGAGCGCGCCTGGCAGGCGTTCGACGAGGCCGTCCCGGGCGACGTCCCGCGCGTGGCGCTGACCGACACCTACAGCGACGAGGTCGACGAGGCGATTCGGGCGGCCGAGACGCTCGGCGACGACCTCGACAGCATCCGCCTCGACACCACCAGTTCGCGCCGCGGCGACTTCCGCCACATCGTCCGGGAAGTGCGCTGGGAACTGGACGCGCGCGGATACGAGGACGTGGGCATCTTCGTGAGCGGCGGCCTCGGACCGTCCGACCTGCGGGACCTCCGCGACGTGGTCGACGGCTTCGGCGTCGGCGGCTACATCTCGAACGCCGACCCGGTCGACTTCGCACTCGACATCGTCACGGTGGACGGCGAACTCGCGGCCAAGCGAGGGAAACTCGGCGGCGTGAAGGAGGTGTACCGGACTCCGGACGGGACCCACCACGTGGGCCTGCAGGAACGGCCCGGGCCGGACGACGGCGTCGCCCTTCTCGAACCGCTCATCCGCGACGGCGAGGTGGTCCACGAGTTCGACCTCGACGCCGCCGCCGCGAGAGCAGAACAGGACGCCGAGCGGACCGGGTTCGGCGCTTCGGACGACCGCTGACGGCGCTCCCGCTGTTCGCACGTAGAATCCTGTCGAACGTCCGCCGGACGCGCCGAACGAGTGGGATTAGCTGAACAGTTCTTCGATGGTGCCGTCGGAACGCTCGCGGAACACCTGCCCCTCGACGAGCGTCACGGCCGTCGAGTCGTCCTGCCAGGCCAGCGGCGAGAGCTTCGCCTTCCGGCAGACGCGGGTGAGGTACTCCTCGACGCTCCAGCCGTTCTCGACCGGAATCGTCGGATAGAGCCAGCCGCGCTGTGCCCCGGCGTCGACGGCGACGCCGTGTCGCCCCAGTTGCAGGTCGCTCGCGGGGTCTGTCGTCTGTCGGAGACCGGTCACGACGAACACGGACACGTTGAGGTTCGGCAGCTCCGGCGGCTTGACCTCCGACCCGCAAGAGCTGTCGGAGGCCGCCTGGATAGCGGCTTCGACGATGGCGTGACCGAGCTGGTCGGTGCCCCGGCACGTCCCCGCCGACCCCCGTAATTGCCCCCGCCCTCGCGTCGAGGTCAGTCGAACGAATGCCCCCGTCCGAGCGTAGAACGCGTCACGCATACTCCCCGGTTGCTCGCGTTGTCCGTGACGCACGTACGATTCTACCGCCTTCCGCGCAAGTTCGACCGCCCCTGCCCCGTCCTCGTACGAGAGCTGGACGGTCTGCGCTTCGGACATACCTATGTAGTAGCATTCTGCAGACTTGAACGCTTCCCTTCGATTCTGACGGTGCTGACTCTAATACGGTAACGTATCACACACAATCGGGCGGCCGCCCTCCGCGCTCTCGGGCGGTCCGCCGCGCGGCGTCGAACGTGGTCGTACTGGACAGCGGTCTCCCGAATCGAACGGCTTATGCGCGTTTCGCGTCTACCGTCTCCCGGCAGAGAGAGCCTGGCTCCCGTGGTCCGCGTGGTGCGCCGGCGACGGCGCGGCGCGGACCATGAGGAAAGTCCCCCCACCGTCCGGACAGGTGACCGGGCGCAAGCCCGGAGTCGGAGACGGCTGGCTCTGGAACAGAAACGAGACCCCTCGACCCGACCGATGAGGTGTCTGCGACGCGGCGGCGCTGTCGCCGCGTCGGGCGAAGCCGACCGCAAGGGAGGCGAGTTGACCCACCGAGGGCTGACGGTCGAGAACGGATGGAACGGCGAATCCTCACCGGTGCAAGTTCGCGCCGTGTTCAAGGTAGTCCGGACGCGCCGCCGGGCACCCCCGGCGGACCCCGGGTCGCCCGGGGACGGGCGCGGACGCTCAGCCGAATGCCGGGACGAACAGAAGGGGGCTTACTCCTCTCAGCCAGTTTCCACCCGCGAGCGACGGGTCTCTCCGTCCGACCGTTTCGCGCGTCTGACGCTCGTCTCGCGCGTCTGACGCTCGTGCAGTGTAGTTAATACGCGACGAGAGCAAGGCTCCGGCAATGACCGAGGACGCGGACACGCCTCCACGCGGGTCGTCGGCCGGCCGAGAACGGCGCCGTGGACGCCTCCTGGTCGCGGCGCTCACCGTC
>JBEPXT010000133.1:0-9906 GCA_041641795.1 Salinigranum sp. | reverse complement strand
GCCCCCGGCGGCCGCGCCCAGCGTCGCCGTCACCGCGCTCGCCGTCGACCGGAGGGCCCGCCGCCTGGTTAGCGTCGCTTCGGGCGTCATCGCCCTCGTGGTCGACTGACCGTCCGCCCGCCGCGCGGAACTGCGCGTCCTGCTTCGCCGGTCGCCGCTGACGGGGCGAACCCGGGAAGAATCGACCTCTGACCTGTCGGCGCCCGCCGATTCGCCCGACGGCGCGCCTCTCGTTTGTGCACACGTGCCATGATGTATGGCGTAGAAAAAGACCCTTATAAATTTGGGTCATTCTTATCAATGGGACGGAATCTGTCGGGAATTTCATATACCCCGTGGCTGTTAGTCAGTCACAATGGTTCGTCTCTCCCTTCGGACCGTTCCGGTCGTCGGATTACTCGCGCTCATCCCGGTGCTGGCGTACACGCTGACGCGAAACCTCGTCGTCTCGCTGTCGGTGGTGAGCGTCGTCATCATCGGTGCCAGCCTCTACGTGATGTTCCTCCCCAGTGAGAAGGCGGTCAAGGACGCCGCTGGCGGACGAGAGAGCGACGACGGGGACGCGGTGAGCCAGTGAGTTCGAGACCCGCCGGAACAGTCATGCCCCCGGTCGAACCGTCCGAGCACACGCGAGCCGCGTAGTCAGATGCCGGCGTACGGCCTCCTGTCCTCGACGAACGCCCCGCCGCCAGCGGTGGCGACCGACCTCCTGCCGGCGATGGCGGACGGGCTCCCGTCGGGCGACGTGGGACTCGCGGTGTTCTTCGCCGTGGGACTGCTCGGCGGGGCACACTGTCTGGGCATGTGCGGCCCCCTGGTGACGCTCTACGCTGACCGCATGGGACAGACCGACCGCTCGGGGAGCGGCGCCCGTCGGCGCACGTCCGGCCGGGAGATGCGACAGCACCTCCTGTTCAACCTCGGTCGGACGCTCGGGTACTCGACCGTCGGGGCCGCCATGGGCCTTCTCGGTGCCGTCCTCTACGACGCGGCGGCCGTGGTCTCCGCGGCGACGGGCGTCCGCGCCGTCGCGGGCCTCCTCGTCGGCGGGTTCATCGTCCTGACCGGCGCCGGGTACCTCGTCCGGGGGTCCGTCGGGTCGTCGCCGCGGGTCCCCTTCCTCGGGGGCGCGTTCTCGCGGGTGTACGGGGCGATTACCGGCCGGGTGGACCGCTGGGTCGGCGGCCCCCGCATCGTCGCTCTGGGAACGCTCCACGCGTTTCTCCCCTGTCCGATTCTCTACCCGGCGTTCCTCTACGCGCTGGCGCGCGGGTCGCCGGTCGAGGGCGCGCTCTCGCTGACGGCGGTCGGTCTGGGAACGCTGCCGACGCTGCTGGCCTACGGGACGGTGTTCGGCAGCCTTGACGCCGGGTCCCGCGTCAGACTCCACCGGGTCCTCGGAGCGGTGTTCGTCGTGCTGGGGTACCTGCCGCTCTCGCACGGGCTGATGCTCCTCGGCGTGAACCTGCCCCACCCGAACGTGCCCGTCTACCAGCCGCTGGGGTGACCACGCCGTGAGTTCCTGCACGCTCTGTGACCTCCCGACGCCCGACCCGCCCGTCACCGACGCCGAGGTGGCGGGGACGTTCTGCTGCCGGGGGTGCCTGGAGGTGGCGCGGACGCTCGACGACGCGGCCGGGTCCGACCCCGACGCCGTCCGGGAGGCCCTCTCGACGCCGACGCCGGACGAGGCGGCGACGGGGGCCGAAACCTTCCTCTCCGTCGAGGGGATGCACTGTGCGACCTGCGAGGCGTTCGTCGAGTCCCGAGCCGCCGGCCGGGAGGGCGTGCTGGCGGCGGAGGCCAGTTACCCGTCGAACATGGTCAAACTCGTCTACGACCCCGAGCGAGTCGACGCCGACGCCCTGCCGGGGCTGTTGAGCGGTCTCGGGTACACGGCCCGCCCGCTCGACGACCGGGGCGAGGCCGGCGGCGACGAGTCCGTCGGCCGACTGCTCGTCGGCGGCTTCTTCGGGATGATGACGATGCTCTGGTACGTCCTCTTTCTCTACCCGGCGTACCTCGGCGTCGACCCCGCGTCGCTCCTCCTGGACGTGACCGGGTCGGCAGGTCAGTACCTCGTCGCGAACATCTGGCTGATGGCGACGGTCGTGCTGCTGTACACCGGCTATCCCCTCCTCCGGGGCGCCTACGTCAGTCTCCGCGCCGGCCACCCGAACATGGACCTGCTGGTCGCGCTGGCGTCGGTCACCGCGTACGTCTACAGCGTCGGGTCGACGCTGCTGGGCGGGACGGAGGTCTACTTCGACATCACCGTCGTCATCGTGCTGGTCGTCTCGCTCGGAGACTACTACGAGGACCGCCTGAAGCGCCGCGCGGCCGGGCGCCTCTCCGACCTGACGGCCAGCCAGGTCGACGAGGCGCGCGTTCGGACGCCGGACGGCCCGGAGCGCGTCGGCATCGACGCGGTGGACCCCGGCGACGAACTCGTGGTCCGGGAGGGAGAGCGCATCCCCCTGGACGGCGCCGTGGTCGAGGGGTCTGGCGCCGTCGACGAGTCGCTGGTCACCGGCGAGTCGGTGCCGGTCCGCCGCGGCGAGGGAGACGAGGTGGTCGGCGGCGCGGTGCTGGTCGACGGGGCTCTCGTCGTCGAGGTGGCCGACGACGCGACCAGCACGCTCGACCGCATCGTCTCGCTTCTGTGGGACATCCAGAGCACCCGGCCGGGCGCCCAGCGACTCGCGGACCGCATCGCGGCCGTGTTCGTCCCGAGCGTCCTCGTCCTGGCCGTCGCGGCCGCCGGATACCACCTCCTGGCGGGCGCGACGCTCACGGGCGCCTTCCTCACGGGACTCGCGGTGCTGGTCGTCTCCTGCCCGTGCGCGCTTGGGCTGGCCACGCCGCTGGCCGTCGCCTCGGGAATCAGTTCGGCGCTCGAACGCGGCGTCGTCGTCACCGACGGGGCGGTGTTCGAACGCGCCAGCGAGACGGACGTCGTCGCCTTCGACAAGACGGGGACGCTCACGGCCGGCCGGATGGAACTGCTGTCCTGGACCGGCGACGAGGCGGCCCTCGCGCGCGCCGCCGCAGTCGAGCAGTTCTCGGACCACCCGATCGCGCGGTGCGTGACCGAGGCGGCGACGCCGGCGGACGCGCCCGTCTCGGCCTTCGAGCGTCGCCCGGGCGGCGTGGCCGCCGACGTCGGGGACGAGCGAGTGCTGGTCGGACGGCCGTCGCTGTTCGAGTCGGCGGGGTGGCCGGTGCCGGCGGCGATGCGCACCCGATACGAGTCGGGCGTGGTGGACGGGTTGCTCCCGGCGCTGGTCGGGACCGGCGGGACCGTCGACGGGGTACTCGTCGCGGGCGACCGACCCCGGGAGAACTGGGAGCAGGTCGTCTCGTCGCTCGCCGCGGCCGGGATGGACGTCGTAGTTCTCACCGGCGACAGCCCCGAAGCGTCGGCGACCTACGAGCGACACCCGGCCGTGAGCGACGTGTTCGCGGGCGTCCCCCCCGAGGCGAAAGCCGAGGTGGTCGACCGCCTCCGCGAGCGAGGGACGACGGCGATGGTCGGCGACGGGAGCAACGACGCGCCGGCGCTGGCGAGCGCCGACCTCGGCATCGCCCTGGCGTCCGGGACCGACCTGGCCGCCGACGCGGCGGACGCCGTCGTCACGACGGACGACCTCGCTGCCGTCCCGGCGGTCTTCTCGCTGACCCGGTCGACGCGGCGGCGCATCCGGGAGAACCTCGGGTGGGCGTTCCTCTACAACGCGGTGGCGATTCCGCTGGCGGTGACGGGACTGCTGAACCCCCTGCTCGCCGCCCTGGCGATGGCGACCAGCAGTCTCCTGGTCGTCGCCAACTCGGCCCGGTCGCTCGATGCGAGCCTCGATGCGGACGCCGGAGACGCGTCGACGGACGGACGGGACGGCGTCGGGCCGGCGGCGGGCGACGCACGCGGCACCGAATCCCGGACGGACGCGCCGAGACCGGACCCGCACCGGTAGGGCACGTTCCGATTCGGGGACCGCACGGGCGGTCCGTCCGGTCGGGACGGCGTCGCGGTGCCCCCGCGCGCCCGACCAGTCCTCGGACCCTCCCGTCTGTGAACGGGCGAGCGCCCGCGCCCAGTTCCTTGTGGTACGCCTGACAGTGATTCACACTTGTCAAAAAATATTTCTTTTTGAGTGACAAACTGTCACAGACGGGCACCGGCCCCGGAGGAAGCCATGGCAGACAGGAAACCCCACCAGAACCTGGCCATCATCGGCCACGTCGACCACGGGAAGAGTACGCTGGTCGGGCGACTCCTCTTCGAGACGGGGAGCGTCCCGGACCACATCATCGAGCAGTACCGCGAGGAGGCCGAGGAGAAGGGCAAGGGCGGATTCGAGTTCGCCTACGTGATGGACAACCTCGCAGAGGAGCGAGAGCGCGGCCTCACCATCGACATCGCCCACCAGGAGTTCGACACCGAGAAGTACTTCTTCACCATCGTGGACACGCCGGGCCACCGCGACTTCGTGAAGAACATGATTACGGGCGCGAGTCAGGCCGACCACGCCGTCCTGGTGGTCGCGGCCGACGACGGCGTGCAGCCCCAGACACGCGAACACGTGTTCCTCTCGCGGACCCTCGGCATCGAGGAACTCGTCGTCGCCGTCAACAAGATGGACAAGGTGAACTACGAGGAGAGCCGGTACCGCGAGGTGGTTGAGGACGTCAAGACGCTTCTCGACCAGGTCCGGTTCGCCACCGAGGACGCGTCGTTCATCCCCATCTCGGCGTTCGAGGGCGACAACGTCTCGGAGCACTCGGACAACATGCCGTGGTGGGACGGGCGAACCATCCTCGAAGCGCTCAACGACCTGCCGGAGCCGGAGCCGCCGACGGACGCGCCGCTCCGCCTGCCCATCCAGGACGTCTACACCATCTCGGGCATCGGAACCGTCCCGGTCGGGCGAATCGAGACCGGCACCCTGCGCCCCGGCGACGACGTCTCGTTCCAGCCCTCCGACGTCAGCGGCGAGGTCAAGACCATCGAGATGCACCACGAGGAGATATCCGAGGCCGGACCCGGCGACAACGTCGGGTTCAACGTCCGCGGCGTCGGCAAGGACGACATCCGCCGCGGCGACGTCTGCGGCCCGGCCGACGACCCGCCGTCGGTCGCAGAGACGTTCCAGGCCCAGATTGTCGTGATGCAGCACCCGTCGGTCATCACCGCCGGGTACACGCCGGTCTTCCACGCCCACACCGCGCAGGTCGCCTGCACCTTCGAGTCGCTCGACCAGAAGATCAACCCCTCGACGGGCGAGGTCCTCGAAGAGAACCCGGACTTCATCGAGAGCGGCGACGCCGCCGTCGTGACGGTGCGACCGCAGAAGCCGCTCTCGCTGGAGGTGTCCTCCGAGATTCCGGAACTCGGCAGTTTCGCCGTCCGCGACATGGGCCAGACGGTGGCGGCCGGGCGGGTCCTCTCTATCACCGAGCGGTGACGCCCTCCCGACCGGTGCTGTCGCGCGTGCGGCCCCGTCGCCGGGCGGTCACTCCTCGTCGAGCGGGTAGACGGTCGAGACGCGAGCGTTCTCCTTGATGCGGACGCCGCCCGTCGGTACCGACAGCGGCATCCGGTCGAGGTCGGCGGTGACGAGCGTCGGGTGGAACGCGCCGTCTCGGCGGAGTTCCCGGCGCGTCTGGGCGCGGACGGGCGCGTCCCCGGTCAGGCGCTCGTTGTACGCCAGCAGGTACTGCCCACCCGAGAGGTGCCACCACTCGTAGTCGTCGTCCGGGTTGCGCTTGACCGTCCCGTGGCGCTCCAGGGCCGGGTCGGCGAGTTCGTCGCCGCCGAAGTCCACCCGGCCGGGTTCGTCGACCACGAACACGTCGGCCACCGTCAGGTCGACGACGCCGTTCCGGACCTGCGTCGGTTCGTGAACCAGGTTCTCGAATCTGTCGGCGAGTCGGGTCACGGTCGAACGTCGGGTCGCGCTCGCAAAAAATCCGCGGCGGGCGAGGCGTCTGCCGGTCTCAGGTATAAGGCCGTCGCGTGCGTAGGGGTCTGACATGAACTTCAGACGGATGCTCGGCGCGGCGGCGGCCGGCGTCGGCCTCCTCGCGGCGTCGAACCGCCTGCTCGCCTCCCGGGTCGAACCGCTCGACTCGCCACTGCCCGGCCGTCAGCGACGCCTGCGGTGGCGCGGCATGGACGTATCGTACACCGAGGCGGGCGACCCGGACGCGCCGGACCTGGTGCTGTTCCACGGCGTCAACGCGGCGGGGACCAGCGGCGAGTTCCGGAACGTGTTCGAGGACCTCGCCAGAGAGTACCACGTCGTCGCGCCCGACCTGCCCGGGTTCGGCCTCTCGGACCGGCCGCCCCTGCAGTACCGACCGGAGCTCTACGAGGCGTTCGTCGCCGACTTCGTAGACCGGTTCGAGGACCCGGCCGTCGTCGCCTCGTCGCTCACGGCCGCGTACGTGACAGCGGCCGTCGCCAGCGGGGCCGACGTCTCCCGCCTGGTTCTCATCTGCCCGACGACGACCGGCGGACCGGAGCCCAACCGGGCGCTCCAGGCGCTCGTCCGGGCCCCCGTGGTGGGGCAGTCGCTGTTCGGACTCCTGACCTCGAAGCCCGGCATCCGGTATTTCAACGCCGACCACGGCTACTACGACACGTCGACGCTCACCGAGGAGTGGGTGGACTACGAGTGGCAGACGGCCCACCAGCCCAACGCCCGCTTCCCCGCGGCGGCGTTCGTCAGCGGCCACCTCAACTCGGACCTCGACCTGGGGCAGACGCTCGCCGGGGTGGACGTGCCGGTGACGCTCGTCTGGGGGCGCGAGGCAGAAGTCACGCCGCTCTCGGACGGCCGCGACGTGGCCGACGCGGCCGACGCGAGACTCGTGGTGTTCGACGACGCCAAACTCCTCCCGCACGTCGAGTACCCGCGGCGGTTCAACGACACCCTCCGGGACGAACTGCGGAGGCGGGTCCCCTCCGCCTGACTCACTCGGGCCGACTCGTCACTCCGGCCGGAAGACGACCAGGCGCTCCCCGGTCTCGCCGTTCCGTTCGACGGTCGCCTCGACGGTCGTTCCCACGCCCACGTCTTCCGGGTCCACGTTCCGGACGACGCCGGTGAGGCGGACCGGATCGAACGACGCGACGGCGTTGACGTACGGCGTCTCGTCCGAGAACGCGGGCGAGGCCACGTGGACCACGGTGAACGTGTCTATCTCGCCGGTCGCTGGCATCGGCTCCTCGGTCAGTTCCTGCGCGCCGCAGTGGGGACAGGTCCGCCGCGGCGGGAGCGACCCGTGCCCCGAAGGGCACGAGAGGTAGAAGCCCTCGCCGTCTCCGAGCGCGTCCAGCCACTCGTCGTAGCCGAGGTCCGTCATTCGGCCACCTCCAGGACGTGGACGACGGCGCTGGCGACGGTGCCGCCGGCGTTGTGCGTCACGCCGATTCGGGCGTCCCGGACGTCGTCGCTCCGGGGGTGGTCCCCGCGCAGGAGGCGAGTCATCTCGACCACCTGGCTGCCGCCGGTGGCGCCGACCGGGTGACCCTTGGCCTTCAGGCCGCCTGAGAGGTTCACCGGCAGGGAACCGTGTCGGGTCGTCTCGCCCCGGCGGGCCGCACCGATTCCCTCGCCGGGTTCGTAGAACCCCAGCGACTCCAGAGCCATCACCTCGGCGATGGTGAAACAGTCGTGAACCTCCGCCAGGTCGACGTCGTCGGGGGAGATTCCGGCGTCGGCGTACGCCTCCTCGGCGGCGTCGTCCGCGGCGGGGGTCCGCGCGAGGTGGTCGCGGTCCTGGAGGGCCATCTTGTCCGCGCCCTGACCGGTCCCCGTGACTGCCACCGGGGCGTCCACGCCGTGTTCCTCGGCGTACTCCTCGCTGACGACGACGAGTGCGCTCGCCCCGTCCGTGATGGGACAGGAGTCGTAGACGTGTAGCGGTTCGGCCACCGGCGGGCTCTCGAGGGCCTGGTCGACGCTGATCTCCTTCTGGAACTGCGCGTACTCGTTCGGGAGGGCGTGCTCGTGGTTCTTCACGGCGACGTGCGCGAGGTCCTCGCGGGTGCCGCCGTACTCCTCGAAGTACGCCCGGGCCATCAGCGCGTAGGCCCCCGGGAACGTCATCCCGGCCCGCACCTCGTACAGTTCGTCGGCGGCGATGGCCAGCGCCTCCGTCGCGCCGGCGGTTCCGAGGTTGTTCATCCGCTCCATCCCCCCGGCCAGGACGACGTCGGCCTCGCCGTTCCGGACCGTCCGGACCGCCTCGCGGACGGCCACGCCGGCCGACGCGCAGGCCTCCTCGTAGCGCGTCGCCGGGCAGTCGAGACCGGCGGCCTCGGCCATCAGCGGCGCCTGGTGGCCCTGTCGCTCGGCCAGCGCCCCCATGAAGTTCCCGTAGTTGATGCCGTCGAAGTCCTCGCGCGGGATTCCCGCGTCCGTGCGCGCGGCGAGCGCCGCTTCTGCGAACAGGTCACGTCCCGTTCGGTCGGGGTGGACGCCGAAATGCGTGAGACCGACTCCGGCGATTCGAACCTCGGTCATGTGCTACTGTGAATGCGAGGGTCGGCAATAGAACTGGCGGAGGGGGGATCCAGTCCCCGTCTACCCGCCGGTCGCCGTCCCGTCGCGGGCGGGCGAATCACCCCGCGTCACCGAAATCGTTACGCCGCCACCGCCACCACGGAACCGCATGACCGAGTGGATCGGCGACACCTTCACCAGCGACGTCGGGTGGTCTCACCTCGAACGACTCGTCGACATCGGCGACCGCATGGCCGGGTCACCGGGCGAACGCGAGGCGCTGACAGCCACGCGAAACGCCCTCGAACGCGTGGGCGCGCGAAACGCGCGCGTCGAGACGTTCCCGATTCAGGGGTGGGTCCGCGGCGACAGCGCCATCGAGGCCGGCGAGACGACCCACTCGTGTATCGCGCTGCCGCGCAGTCCGCCAGGCACTGTCTCCGGCGACCTCGTCGACCTCGGGTACGGACTGCCCGAGGACTTCGACCGCGACCTCTCCGGGGCGGTCGTGATGGTCTCCAGCGACGTCCCCGACTACTTCGACCGGTTCGTCCACCGCCGCGAGAAGTACTACCGCGCCGTCCGGGCCGGAGCCGCGGGCTTCGTCTTCCGCAACCACGTCGAGGGCTGTCTGCCCCCGACGGGGAGCGTCGGCACCGACGCCGACCCCATCGGCGATATCCCGGCGGTCGGCGTCAGCAAGGAAGTCGGCGCCCGCCTCTCGCGGCGCTTCGACGGCGAACCGGTCGCGCTCTCCGTCTCCTGTGAGACGCCCGACGCCGAGAGCGGGAACGTCTACGCGGAACTCGGCCCCGACACCGAGGAGGCGGTGCTGGTGACCAGCCACGTCGACGCCCACGACATCTCGGAGGGCGCCCACGACAACGGGGCCGGCACCGCGATGGTCGTCGAGGTGGCGCGGGCCCTCGCGGCCCGCGAAGACGAACTGGACACCCGGGTCCGCTTCGCCTGCTTCGGCGCCGAGGAGGTGGGACTCCTCGGCTCGGAGTACGAGTCCGAGCGGACGGCCGGGACCGACGTGGTGGCCGTCGTCAACTTCGACGGGGTCGCCGGCGGGCGGACGCTCTCGTTCGACACCCACGGGTTCGAGGACCTGACCGCGGCGGCAGAGCGCGTCGGCGAGCGGTTCGACCACCCCGTGAACGTCTCCCCGGAGCAGATGCCCCACAGCGACCACTGGCCGTTCGTCAGGTGGGGGACTCCGGGGTACATGGTGTCGAGCGAGCGGGAGGGCCGCGGCCGCGGGTGGGGGCACACGGCTGCCGACACCATCGACAAACTCGACTCGCGCACGTTCCGCGAACAGGCCGTGTTGCTGACCGAACTCTGCGTCGAACTCGCCGACGCCGACGTCGACGTGGCGCCCCAGTCCCTCGAC
>JBEPXT010000132.1:0-9971 GCA_041641795.1 Salinigranum sp. | reverse complement strand
GTGGCCTCGCGGACCGAATCGGTCGGCGTCCGCCAGTCGTCGCTGGGATGTTCCTCGCCGGCGCAGGTGTCCTCGGGATGGTCCTCGTCGAAGGCTATCTTCTGTGGGCCGTGCTCTCCGGCGTATCCGGCATCGGGATGGCACTACTCTACCCCAATCTAATGACCGTCCCCGGCGACGCTGCCCATCCGACGTGGCGCGCGACTGGGATGGGCGTCTACCGGATGTGGCGCGACGCTGGCTACGGTGTCGGGGCGATTCTGGTCGGTCTCTCGATGGAGTTCGTGAACGCCGAGGCCGCGTTCTACATTATCGCGGCCCTGATGTTCGTCTCCGGGATACTCGTCTACATCTGGATGGAAGAGACGCACCCTGACTTCGGGACCCACGAACCACCAGCACCGGCTACGAATGCGCCTGGGCGGACGGTCTCCGATGATTGAGTGGTGCCCACTCTCGGTCTGAGGATTTGCTAACGAGGTGTCGAACGGGGTCTCTGCCGGGGGTAACAATACGCCCGGACGATTTCTGTGAGCGACAGCGAGCAGTAATCGTTCCGGCGCCGAGTCGGAACCCGGAGGCTAGTCTCGACGCCCCTCTTCGTTCCACCGCTGCGTGTAAACCGGGTCGGGAGTAGTATCGCCATTGGTTGACGCTCGCCGACACCGAAAAGAATCGACTGAACGAACAACCAATATACGGAGATTGTATCTTACACCTGCAAGTAGCCCAATAATTAAGGGCATGGTTTGATATTTTGTCGCATGGGTAGACCTGTGGGAGTTCGACAGCTTTTCGGTATCGTCTGGCGGTCGGTTCGCGGTCGACGGGGGGGCACCTCGGTGGTGAATCATCCCTACGCGTGCGTCTCGTGTGACGGGACGTTCACTCTCCAGCACTACGTCTGTCCGGAGTGTGGCAGCTTCTCCGTCGAATCGCGGCCGGGGACTGTCAGGGAATCTCTCAGCGTCGCGCCTGCGGATTGAGACCGGCGACCAGGACCGGGAGCGACCGATTCTTCTGGCGGCTTCCGTCTCGCCGCGACTCCGGTCGAACGAGCGGTCAACTTGCCTGTGCAGGGGCACCGAAGGGGACTCGATGACACTCGGACGGGCCGAACGGCGGGGGTTCCCATCCCTACCCCCTCGCCCACCACCGACTTCGGGCGTCTCCGTGCGGGTCCTCTTCGATGACGCCCCGGAGCCTGTGCCTTGAACGTGGAAGGCCGCAGGTTGAACCCTCCGGCCTCCCGAAACCCTTTGTTGAAACATGACCGAAACGACAACCTTCGACGCGGAGATGACCCGGGAGGAGACGGCGTCGTACCTCCGGGACATCGCCGAGCAGCTAGAGAGCGAGCGAGGTGCAGTGCACGTTCCCATCGGAAACAAACAGGTCCGGCTCTCCCCGCCGGACAAAATCGACTCCGAGGCGACGGTGACTGAGCGCTCCCGGCGCCTCCGAAAGGACACCGAGGAACTCGAACTCTCCTTCAAGTGGAACCCCACGAAGGACACGGCCGAGTCCTCGACGAACGGTGGCCAGGAGGGTGAGCGATGATACCTCTCGTCGGCGGAGCGACGACTGGCGTGGTCCTGCAGAACAGCACCGCCAACCTGGAATCAATCGCCAGTGCCGTCCTCGTCTTCCTGGTGAGCCTGCTCGTCGGGACGGCGGCCATCCACCTCGGAGCGCGACTCATCATCGACCGGGACACCGGGTTCCGCCGCGCCGCGCTGACGGCGCTGCTCGGTGCCCTGGTGTACTCGCTCGTCGGGTTCTTCCTGGGATGGATTCCGCTGCTGGGCCCGATACTGATGCTCCTGGCGTGGGTCGGCGTCGTCAACTGGCAGTACCCCGGCGGCTGGGGGACGGCGGCCGGTATCGGCTTCGTCGCCTGGATCACCTCGGTGCTCATCCTGTTCGCGCTGGCTCAACTGGGCATCGTGATGCCCGACGCGATGGGCGTCCCGGGCGCGTAACAGCGCGCGGACTGGTCAGCTAGCTCCGGAGGAGTCCGGAGCTCCGTCGAATGCTGCGGCAGTTCCTCGCCGTTCTGTTTCTCCGAGCGTCCGCACAGCCAGCTATCGACAGACAGCTCCCTGGCTCGGAGCGCGGCGCGTCTCGGGGTATCACGGTCCGACGCCCGCGTCGTCCCCGGGGCCTGGACCGCGATTCCGGGACCCTCCGTGGAGGGCCACGAGTCCGAATACGCTCCGTGGAACCGCCCTCGAACAGCGCGGCAAAAGGATGGTGTGGCTGTCGCCCGTACGCCCGGCATGGTCTCACCTGACGGGGGCGAAGGGGTGTTGCTCGGACTGGCCTGCGGCGACGCCCTCGGTGAACCGGTCGAGGGGTGGCCGGCAGAGCGCATCGCCGCGGAGTACGGCACCCTCACCGAGTTCGTCGGCGGCCGCGTCCCGCCCGGCGGCATCACCGACGACGCGGCGCAGGCACTTCGACTGGCGCGGAGTCTCGCCGAGTGCGATGGCTTCGACCCGGACGACGTCAGCCGCCGGTTCGTCGAGTGGTACGAGGGCGGCGCCGTCGGAATCGGCGGCCTGACGCGCCGCGTTCTCACCCGGGTCGCCGCCGGCGAGCAGTGGGAGCGGGCGAGCCGCGAGGCCTGGGAGGCCAGCCCCGAGGGGCGGAACGCCGGGAACGGCAGCGTGATGCGGTGTGCGCCCCTCGCCGTCGCGTACGCCGACGACCCGGCGGAGCTGGCGTCGGTCAGTCGGACGTCCTCGAAACTCACGCACTACGACCCGCGCTGCGTCCACGGCTGTGCGGTCCTGAATCAGACGATTGCGGGGTACCTCCGGGGCGAATCGACGCCGCTGACCGATGCGCTGGCCTCGCTCCCGCCGGAGGCGCCCGACGAACTGGTCGCGGCGCTCGAACCAGTTCCCGACGGTCTGGCGCCCGAGGACCTCTCGCCGACCGGCTACGTGGTCGACACGCTCCAGGCGGCGCTGTACGTCGCCTCGACGGCGCCCGACGCCGAGACGGCCGTCGTGGAGGCCGTCAACGCCGGCGGCGATGCGGACACAGTCGGCGCCGTCACCGGGGCGCTCGCCGGGGCACGCTTCGGGGCCGAGCAGTTGCCCGACCGCTGGCTGACGGACCTCGAAGCGGCGGCGGAGCTGCGACGGCTCGGGAGAACGCTCGTCGCCCTCCGGGAACGGTAACCGACGTCGGCTGCTGTCCGCGGAATTCCCGGCCGACTCCCCGCGCCGGACCGAACTACCTGCGTATCGTGAGAGTCGTAACACGTATTGTTACAGAGAATAGTGACTAGTAACGAAACCTGCCCTTCCCCCAGCGCGTCAGCCGAGGTAGCGCCAGACGATTACGATTCAGGACGGCCGTCGGACCGCCGCCGGGCGTCCGACCCTCCGCCGGCGGTTCACCGCCGGCGGCGACGGCGCGGACGGCACTCTCTACACGACACATGCACGACGCAGACGACGACACGGCCTCCTCTGACTGCTCTCGTAGAACCATTCTCCGTCGGGCCGCCCTCGGCGGGACGGCCATCGCACTCGGCGTCCCCGGCCTAGCGAGCGGAGCCCCCCCAGCCACCGACGCCGCCGACTCGTCTCGCTCGCCGCTCACCCCCGTCGAGACGTTCTCGAACCCCGCGCCCGACGGCGGCGGGTTCTTCGGGTCCTCGGTGGCGCTGAGCGCCGACGGGTCCACGGCGCTCGTGAGTGCGACCGAACTCGACGGCCCGCACGGCGTCGGGCGCGTCTACGCGTTCTCCCGGACGGACGATGGGTGGACGCACACCGAACTCCAGAACCCCGAGCGACGCGACGGCGACGCGTTCGGCTGGGCGATTGCGCTCAGTGCGGACGGCACCACGGCGCTCGTCGGCGCGCCCCTCGACACCGCTGGGGACGCCGACGACGTGGGCGTCGCGCACGTCTACACCCGGACGGACGAGGGGTGGGCGCACGCGTCGCTCACGAACCCAGCCGGGAGCATCACTCGCTTCGGCGCGGCGGTGGCCCTCAGCGCCGACGGGCGCAGGGCACTCGTCACCGCCCCCGAGCGGACCCCGTTTCCGGGCGAGGCGTACCTGTTCTCGAAGACGGACGAGGGATGGACCGGCAGCGACCCGGTCGTGCTCTCGAATCCCGACCCCGTCCCCGCCCTGAACAACCTCGAGTGGGGCTTCGGCGCGTCGGCCGCGCTGAGCGCCGACGGGACCACCGCCGTCGTCGGGCAACCCGACGCGCACTCCGGCCGACCGACGAGCGTCGGGCGCGCGTTCGCGTTCACCGAGACTGACGCCGGGTGGAGCGACGCGCCCCTCCCGAACCCCGAACCCGACGCGTACGACCGGTTCGGCCGGGCCGTGGCGGTCAACGCCGACGGTACCACCGCCGTCGTCGGCGCGCGCCGCCTCTCGGGGGACACTCGCATCGGCGAGGCCTACGTGTTCGCCCGGACCGGGCCGGAGTGGACGCTCGCGGCGACGCTCACGAATCCCATCCCGGCGGACTCGAATCTCGCCGGCCGGGAGACGTTCGGTTCGACGGTGTCGGTGACCGGCGACGGGACCCGTGCGCTCGTCGCCGGTCCCGGCGTCGGCGACGCGTACCTGTACGCCCAGACCGATTCGGAGTGGACCGTCGACGACCCCCGACTGCTCTCGAACCCGCGGGCCGGCGACTCGGAAGTCACCGGCCGGGAGGTCGCCGTCAGCGCCGACGGGACCACCGCGCTCGTCAGCGCACCCCGGGCGGCCGTCGACGGGTCGACGGCCGGGGCCGTCTACGTCTTCGAACTCGACGAGGCGGTATTCCCCGAGGCGCTCACCTTACGAAACGGGGACGTCGTGTCCCCGGTGGACAGGGACGGCGACGGCCGCTTCGAGGACCTGAACGGCGACAGCACCGTCGACTCGCGCGACGTCTCGCTTCTCGCGCGACTGGCGAACGACGTCCGGACCGGCGCCGTCTCCCTCACCGACGCGCAGGTCGCGGCGCTCGATTTCGACGGCGACGGGCGATTCACGAAGCGCGACCTGCGCGCGTTCGCTCGACAGTACGGCGGTCGACAGTAATCGGACGCGTCGGCCGGAAATCGGACGCGTCGGCGAGTCACCCGCGACGTCGACCGGGCTACGCGTTCGACAGGTCGCCGTGCGTGAACTGCCGGTCGCACCCCCGACACCGGTGCCGGTCCAGACCGAGTTTGTCCACCGCTGTGGTCTCCCCGCAGTTCGGACACCGGACGTCGACGAGTCGAGTCACGACTCTCGGAGGGCCCGGGACGGATGCACTCTCCCGGACGTCCGCGGGCCAGGACGAGGCCGGACCACGTGCGAGTCTCGCACGGAACCCGGGTCTCGGGTGGTCAGACGGGGAACTCGCCCTCGATGACGCTCGCGAGCGACTCCAGTTCCGCCGCCAGGTGTACGACCAGGTCGTCGAGCGTCACGATTCCGACCAGCTTGCCGTCGCGGACGAGAGGGACCCGGCGCACGCCCTCCTCGCTCATCCGGCGGCAGACCTCGCCGACGCTCGCGTCCGGGTCGACGGAGAAGACGTTCTTGGCCAGCAGGTCGTTGGCGATGAGCTTTCGGGGGTTTCGGTCTCTCGTGAACCCGTAGGTGACGATGTCGCGGTCGGTGACGATGCCCGCGATGACGTCCTTGTCGTCGACGACGACGACGCTCCCCACTCGCTCGTCTCGCATAATGCGGGCGATGTCGGGGACGGGCGTCTCGGGTTCGACGGTGACGACGTCGGTGGTGGCGATGTCGAGGACACTCATGGACGAGAGTGTCCGCTCGCCGACAGCAAAACGCTGTGCGCGATTCCCGGCTCCTGGGAATAGGCGAGGACCGTCTCCGCCACGGTACCGGTCGTTCCGCGAGCGTCCGCCGGCCGGGTTACTCGCTCTGCTGGACGAGCGCGTTCTCCAGAACGAAACTGGTCGACGAGACGGCGTCGCCGAGGCCCACGGTGCTCACCGGGTCGCTGACGACTCGATTCGGGTGCGCCACCACGTGCTCGGTGACGATAGACGAGTCCTCGACGTCCTCGTCCAGGTGCCGGGCCAGTCGCTCGACGGACGCCTCGCCGGCAGCCGAGCGCTCGCACTCACAGCCCTCGCGGAGCGAGTCGCGGTCGTTCAGTTTGCCGAAGGTCGCTTTCGACGCCGCCACGATTGACGCGAACTCGAATCCCTCGCGGACGGCCTCCGAATCGAGGTACTCCTCCTCGGCCACCGAGAGGAAGTAGTTGGTGGCGTGGTACTTGATGGCGTTCACGCCGAGTTCGTCTAGCAGGCGGTCCATCAGTTCGTAGGCCTGGACGATCTGCGGGTCGGATCTGTCGACCCGGATGTCGAAGTCGGCGGCCAGTTTCCGGAGCTCGTGGTCGTCGAGGCTGATGACGTCCACCTCGGGAACGATGTACTCGGCGATGGCCCCCCGGAGTTCTTCGTTGTGCGTGACGCCGTACTCGAACTGCACCGTGATGTCGTGGTCGCGTTTGAGGTCCCTGACGAACTCTCGTCCGGTCTGCAGGTGGTCCTCGAAGTCGCTCCCGTCGGCGTAGACGCGCTTGAGGCTGTGGTGGCCCGAGAGAATCGCACACTCGGCGTACTTCCCGAGTTCGGTCACCTTCTCGGAGATGGCTCCGGTCTCCAGATTGAATCTCTGGGGTCGCGCCGCGGAGATGAAGCGGGTGTCGGCTCCCGCCTCCACGTCGAAGAACTCCTGCCCCTTGGAGAACTCGAATATCCAGTTCACTTTCGTCCGGTCGGAGTTCGTCACCGACGAGAGCGGCCGCAACTCGAGTTCGTCGTCCTCGACGACGGGGAACCGGATGCGGTCGGTGTGTTTGAACATGCTCCGCTGGGTCTCCGACAGCATGTAGGTGTAGATGATGGGTGCGCCCCCGAGTTTGGAGACCACGTCCGACATGATGCCCGCCTGTCCGCCCAGTCGTCGCTCGTCCGGTTCGAGGTTGTCCTCCAGCCACGCTCCGAACTCGTCGGACATCGCCATCTCGCTCCCCTCGCCGTCTCTCATCGATTCCGCGATCGCCGTCGCGAGGTCCTGCGACGTTTCGATCGGCGGGGTCACCTCGTCGGCTGGCGGGTCGAGGGCGGCTTCCAGGTCGTCGTCGACGTGCGATAGCGCGTCTACGTTGGCGTTGTAGGCGATGAACGCGGGGTACTCGGCGATGGTCTCCAGATACGAATCGACTCGCTCCATGAGGTGTTGCCCGGTGGACATGGATTCTTTCTTGCCCACAGTTAACACCCGGGCGGTAAAAATCTTTTACAACGATTGTAGTATTTCTGCCCCCGTTCGGGCAACAATCGGCCGAGGCGACGGAGAAGGACGACGCGAAAACCCGGCCGTCGGGTCGCGGGCGGCCTCCGCTAATCGACCTGGAGGCCCGGCGGCGATGCGACGCCGACGCCGGGTGGCGTCCTCGTGGGTCACGACAGCGTGAACTCGACGCGCTCTTCGGTTCTCCCTTTCGTCTCCCGTCCCGTCACGCTCACGTTGCCGATATCCCCCGTGTCGGTGACGTGCGTCCCCGCGCAGGCCGTTCTGTCGTACGGGTCGCCCGCGCCGGGCGGGCCGCTGATTTCGACGATGCGGACCCGCGTAATCGAATCCGGTAACAACGCCAGGCGCGTCCGGTCCGGGTCGAGGCGCGTCTCTGCCTCGCTCCGGTCGAGTTCGTACCACGTGACCGGGCGCCTGTCGGCGACCAGTTCGTTCATCCGGTCCTCGATGGCGCGGAGGTCCGCCTCGGTGAACCGGTCGTACGCACAGTCGAGGTGCGCCCGGTCGGCGTAGACCTGGTTGCCGGTCGTCTCGGCGTCGAACGCGTCGAGGAGGTGTGCCGAGAGCAGGTGCTGGGCCGTGTGGTAGCGCATGTGCGCGTACCGCCGGTCCCAGTCGAGGTGGCCGGTGACGGTGGTCCCGGGGGTCGGCAGGTCCCCGTCGACGCGGTGAACGACTCTGTCGCGTTTCACTACGTCTGTCACCGCCCACTCGCGGTCCGCGCTCCGGAGCCACCCCACGTCGTTCGGTTGGCCGCCGCCCGACGGGTAGAAGCAGGTCCGGTCCAGGACCAGACCGTCCTCGTCAACCCGTTCGACCGTCGCCCGGAACGAGCGCCGCGAGGTGTCCTCCAGGTACAGGGCCTCCGCCATACCCCTGTTTCGACCGGGGGGCACTTACGCTCGCCGGACCCGGCACACGCGTTCGTCTGCCGTCCGGACCCCCGGAAGCGTCCCTCCCCGCCGACCCAACGTGATGAATAATTGACAGCAGTTCGGCGCGTCTGACGGCCCCCGTCCGCGCGTCTGACGGGACGTCCCTCCCGGGACGGGCGGGTGCGACGTCTGCCGGTTTGCGTCCTGAGCCCCGAATCGAGGCGTCGTAACGCCTAAGAGTTACACTCCCCTGAATTTAGATAATGACTAGTGGAGCCGTCCCCCGGAGGTGGTCTCGTGGGGGTTGAGATCAAGGAGTCCTCGGTTTCCGACGACGAACTCGCGGAAATCAAACGGTTCGTGTACGATTATCTCTCGGCTAGCGTCGAAAGCGAGGACGACGGCGGCAGGATGCGCTGGTATCCGTGGCACAGCGCCGAGTACAGGTACAACCACATCCTCAACGTGATGGACCTCGCGGAGTACATCGCCGAACGCGAGGGCGCGGACGGCGACGTCGTCACAGTCGCGGCGCTGTTTCACGACATCGCGAAACTCGAAGCCGACCAGGACGTTCACGCCGACGAGGGTGCACGGGTCGCCCGCGAGTATCTGAGCACGCACGGGGACTTCCCGCAATCGTTCATCGAACAGGTCTGTCAGGTCATCGCCGACCACTCCTACCAGGGGCCGTTGAGCGACGTCTCACTGGAGACGCGGTGTCTCATCGAGGCGGACCTCCTGGACAAAATCGGCGCGAACGGAACCGCGCTGATGCTGCTCAGGATGGGATACGAGGCGCGCACGCACATGGACTCGGCAGAGATGGTCGAGCGCGTCCTCGAACGCGGCCGGGACGCCTCGCGGCGCGTCGAGAGCGACGCCGCCGAGAGCATCGCCCACCGACGACTCAAGCGCGTCAAGTGGTTCCGCGAGTGGCTCGAGGAGGAAGTCTCTGAGATGGACCACGAGGGCTTCGGCCACTAGCACCGCGTCTGCGCCCGCAGACTCGCAGACGGGCTGACGGGTCGTCGGCACCAACGACGCGCCGTCGGTCCACAGGTGCCGGGTAGCGTCCGGTATCTCCCGGGCGTTCCAACCAGGCGAGGGTACGGAGGCGGGCCTCCCGCCGAATGCCACCCCTGCGCCTCCCGTCAGATCGTGTCCAGAATCTCCAGCAGGCGTTCCTCCGCCGCCCGTCCCGGGTCGTGTTCGCTCCCGTCGCGGTCGCTCGCGCGATAGTCGGCCACGGTTCGTTCCATGGCCGTCTCGACGGGCGTCGATTCCCAGCCCAGGCTGGCGAGTTTGTCCGTGGTCAGCACGTGGGGGTACTCGCGGTAGAGCACGAACTCGTCCATCGACAGCCCCACCGCGTCGAGTTCCCGGTCGCAGGCGCGGACCACATCGACTGACTCGCCCATCGCGTCGGCCGCCAGCCGAACCGTCTCCTCCAGCGTGAGGAGTTGCCGGTCGCCGACGTTGTACGCCTCGCCCGCCTCCCCGCGTTCGGCCACGATGCGGAGTGCGCTTGCGACGTCCTCGACGTAGGCCCGGTGCCAGAGGTTCGTGCCGTCGCCCGGCACCACCACCCGGTCGGCGGTCTCGACCCGGTCGAGCCAGTAGTCGAGTCGCTCCGTGTAGTCGTGCGGACCGTAGACGATACACGGCCGGACGCTCATCGCGCGGACGCCCCGCGAGGCGGCCTCGAACACCACCCGGTCGCCCTCGGCCTTCCGATTTCCGTACGTCGCGTCCGAGTCGTCCGTCGCCTGGTCGTC
>JBEPXT010000131.1:0-9973 GCA_041641795.1 Salinigranum sp. | reverse complement strand
GGCAGTACATGGTTCACCATCCGCGTTTCTGGTATCTCATCCCCAAGCGGTGGTTCTACGGAACGTCGGGGGAGTCGTTCTCGAGGCGGGTTCCGCCGTACCTCGATAGAACGTTCGAGGTCCCCGACGTCGTCCACGCGTGCCACATCTACATCGACGGGTACGGAATGCTCCCGTACGTGCGAGAGCACGACGTCCCGCTGTTCGTCGTGGGCCACGGGACGATTCTCAATACCCTCGAGGACCACTCGCGGACCGTCCAGGACAAAATCCGCGAGACGCTCGACGAAGCGACTGGCGTCCTCTGTGTCAGCGACGCCCTGTCGGAGAAGGCCAGTCGCCTCACGGACGGGTCGAAGGTGTCGACGGTGCCCATCGGCGCCGACCCAGAACAGTTCCCGGTCGACCAGGAGGCGGCGATACGTCGAGAACTCGACATCCCGCCCGAGGCGACGGTGGTGCTGTTCGTCGGTCAGTTCATCGAGCGAAAGGGACTCGGGGAGATACTCGAACTGCTGCCCGACCTCGACCTCGAGGACACCGTCTTCGTGTTCGTCGGCCACGGGGGCGACATGGAGGAGGAACTCCGGCAGACCATCGCCGAGAGCAAGTACCTGAACCGGTACGTCTACACGGGCCTCTATCCACTCGCGCTCCGCCGGTGGTTCGCCGTCGCGGACCTCCTGTTGCTCCCGAGTCACACGGAGGGGCGCCCGACCGTCATCTACGAGGCTATGGCGAGCAGGACGGCGGTACTCGCTTCGTCGGTCGGCGGCATCCCCGAGCAAGTCGTCGACGGCGAGACGGGCGTCTTGCTCCCCCCGAAAGACGCAGACGCGCTCGAAGACGCCCTCAGGGCGCTGACGGCCGACCGGGAACGCCTGACGGCGATGGGCGAACGCGGACACGAACGGCTCGTGGAGAAAAACTGGACATGGGCCGGCCACGCCGAACGCGTCCAGAGACTACACCGCGAGGCAATCGAATGACAGCGCTGAATGCACCGCGAAACAATCGAATGACAGCGCTGAATGCACCGCGAAACAATCGAATGACAGCGCTGAATGCACCGCGAAACAATCGAATGACAGCGCTGAATGCACCGCGAGGCAATCGAATACCGACGCTGTACTCGACCGGCGACGAGGCACCGCGGATTGGAGACTGGGTATCGTCGGTACCTACAGGAAGCCGACGGACGAACGGCTGCAGGGACTTCACAGCAATGAACGCGGAGACGACCCAATGACGACGGACAGTTCACAGCGACGGTCGACCGGCGACGCCGATTCCGGGGGACGGATGTCAGTCCTGGCGGTATCCACGTTTCGACCTGCCGAGGTCGTCAACTCGGTGTCGGAGATGGACGTCGAATCCGACGTCGTTCACATCGACGACAGCCTCGGCCTGCTCTCGCGGAGCCTCGATACCGTCCGGAAGACCCGTCGAGCGATTCGCACACACGACCCCGACGTCGTGTTCCTCGACTGCTTCGAGGTGACGGGCGCGATCGTCGCGCTGCTCGCCTTCTGGTACCGGATTCCACTCGTCTCGCGCCTGGTCGGAGACACCTGGCGATTGCTCGACGAAGAGGGCCTCCAGAAAGCCTGGGCGGCACGCGACGTCCGCCGACTGATTCGGTACCGGTTGAGTCTCCTCCTCAACGAGTTCATCTACGACCGGTCTGCCGGATTCGTGGTCGTCTCGGCCGCGCTGAAGGACGTCGTACAGGAGCGCACCGGCTGTCCACCAGACCGCATCGCCGTCGTCCCCGTCCCGGTGACGAAAGACACCTGGGAGACGGGGAACCCTGCGGCGGCGCGCGAGGCACTCGGCGTCGAGGAGGACCGCGTCGTGCTCACGGTCACGAACCTGCTGTTCCGGGCGAAGTACGACGGCGTCAAGCAGATCGTCCGGGAACTCGAACCGGTCCTCGACCGGAATCCCGACCTCGCGTACGTGATTGCCGGGGACGGCTCCCACCACGGCGAACTCGAGGCGTTCCTCGACTCGACCATCGACGACCCGGACACGCGGCGCAGAATCTACACGCCGGGGTTCGTCGACGAGGTGTCCGACCTGTACGCGCTCGCCGACATCTTCGCCTACGTGTCGTACCTCGACGGGTACCCGAACGTGGTGCTCGAAGCCCAGACTGCGGGACTCCCCGTCGTCGCGAACCCCGCGTTCGGCATGCGAGAGCAGATTACCGACGGCGAGACGGGGTACCTGGTCCAGCCCGACGCGCCGGGTGAAATCCGGGACCGGGTCGAGTCGCTGCTGGACCGCCCCGACGACCGGGGCTGTATCGGGGAGCGGGCACGACAGCGGGTCGAACGCGAGAACGCTCCCGAGGTCATCGCCGACGCGCTCCAGGCGTTCCTCGAGCGACTGCTGACGGACGATCCGTCCGCCCCAGACGACGCGACCACCCCGGCCGGTGCGACCACCCCGGACGACGAGGTTTAGTGGGTCACAAGTATCAGTCGACGATGCACGTCCCGCGAGTAGAGGTCGATTAGGCGGTTGATTACAACGTACACCGGTTCCAATACGGTACTCGTGAGAGCAACCGGCACGTCACAGGAGTTCCCCTGCGGTTCGGACTGCCCCGTTCGGGGGAGGCCAGGCCGGCTCGTTCGTGACAAAACATGAAGGTTACGAAGTCAAATATACGGACGAAACTGATCGCGCTGGTAGCACTGCTATTCAACTTGCTGATGGTCGCCACGCTGTTCGTTGTCCCCCCCGCAGACGGGTACGAACCGTCCCTCTACGACGCCTACCCGTGGTTCTTCTGGGTGTTCGTCCTGGGCGCGTTCTTCATGGGGCAACTCGCTATCTTCCGCAGTGCCCGGAGCGGGTACGACGGCGACAGAAGCTGGGTGTTCGGGCTGGCTTCGCTGTTCATCGTCAACGCCGTCCTCATCTTCATGCCGTACATCCGGGGGTACGCACTCTACGGACGCTCGGACGTGATGACCCACCTCGGGTACATACACCACATCACCGCCGATGGCGTCGTCGGGTCCGGAAACATCTATCCCAACATGCACATTCTGGTCCGGATTCTGGCGTTCGCCACCGGCCTCGAACCGTCGCAGGTCATCAACCTCCTCCCCCCCATCTTCTCGATGGTCTACTTCGGGGCGATGTACCTGCTGGTCGTTCGACTCTTCGACGACCGGTCGATGGTGCTGTTCGCGCTCGCGTTCGTGGCGATACCCGTCGGCGGCGCGTCCCACGTCCTCGCGGTGCCCTACACGATCAGCGTGCTGTTCGTCCCGTTCTTCCTGTACCTGTTCGTCAAAGAACAGCAGACGAACGCGCTCACGGTCCGCGTCGCGCTGCTCGTCTCGCTCGTCGCGATAATCATCTACCACCCGCTGACGACCCTGTTCTTGCTCGCGATATTCGGTCTGTACTACGGAATCAAACTGACCCGCTACTTCGACGACGAACACCTCGGGCCGACGAACGTGGTGTCCCTATCGCTGGCCATCTTCACCGCGTGGTACTACAACTTCGCGGGCATCATCTACCGGTTCGAGACCATCCTCAACGTCTTCCTGTCCCAGAGCGGCGGCGATTCGACGCTCCAGCAGTACAGTTCGACGGTGACGGAAACCCAACCGGCCCTCCTCGACCTCGTCAAGGTCGGGATGTTCAAGTACGGGACGTCGGGCATCGAGGCGGCGCTCGGCCTGGCGTTCGTCGTTCTCGCGCTCTACCTGTGGCGGCAGGACCTGTTCAGGCCGAACATCTACACCGCGTTCATCACCATCGTCTTCCTGGCGTTCGTCGGGGTCTCGGTCCCGTTCTTCGTCGCCGACCTCATCGTCGGCGTCGGGCGACCGCTGGTGTTCGCGCGGATCACCGGCACGATACTCGCCGGGTTGCTGTTCTACCTGGTCTGGCGGTTCGTAGGGTCGAGCGAGGACAGACTCGGCATCGACGTCTCGATGTACGCAGTCGTCTTGTTCCTGGTCTACCTCTCCGTGTTCAGCCTCTACTGGTCGCCGCTCATGTCCCGGACGAACAACCAGGTGACGGACATGGAACTCGACGGCAGCGAGTGGCTGTTCGAGCACCGGAACCAGGAGATGCTCATCAACAACTTCGGCATCAACCACGGCCGGTTCTACGACAAGGAGTTCGGCCCCTACGAGCGACCTGACACGATTCGTCGGTCCGGGGCCTTACCACCGGCGCACTTCAACTACACCGAGAACCCCAAACTCGGACAGAACTATCAGCAGGACACCTACCTGCTACTGACGCAGAAGGGGCGGGTCACCTACCCCGCCAAGTTCCCGGGGTACGAGTCCCACTGGAGCTTCACGCCGCAGGACTTCGACCGGGTCGAGACCGACCCGTCGGTGACGCAGTTCTACACGAACGGCGAGTTCGACGGCTACTACGTCGACAGCGTCCCGACGAACGGAACGGCCCAGACCAGTACGAACGAGACGTCCAGTGCGAACGCCGGAAACAACACTGCTACGACTCAAACCCCGACCCCGACGCCAGAGCCGACGGCGACGGCGAGGGCGACGTCCGAACCGACGGCGACTGCCACGCAGACGTCCCAATCGACTCCAACACAGACGCCCGAGTCGACTCCCACGCAGACGTCCGAATCGACTCCCACGCAGACGCCCGAGTTGACTCCCACGCAGACGCCCGAACCAACTCCCACGCCGACGGCAACCCCGACGACGACTCCTGACTCGGACTCCGACGGGTCGGACATAAACGGCACCGCTGCGGACCCGCTGTAGCGGCGCCCGGACTCGGCGGACGGCACCGATTTTCCTCCCTATGCGGAGACTACTTAATATGGACACGACCGGACAGTGGTACGATGGCCGACGACGTCGCCTCTCCTGACACTAGCGACCCCGACGGCTCGAACGACGACGCACAGCCACGCGACCGCTCCCGCGGCGCGCTTCAGACGCTCACCGGCCGCTCGGACCGGGGGCGCGATACGCGAGACGCTCTGGAAGACGCGGTACGCGAGGCAAGACGTTTCGGACCCGTGATAGCCGGCCTCCCGACGCGCCTGTCCATCGCACTGTCGGACGTCGCTCGCGACGTGCGAAAGCAGGACACGTCCCCGGTCACGGACCGCGAACACCTCGACGAAGCGATTCACTGGCTCTACCGGAGTCAGGACGCGACGGGGACTGACGGGTCGGCATCGGCGTACAACCTGCTGCTCGGGTGGGGCGGTCCGTACCCCGAGACGACGGGCTACATCGTCCCGACGCTGTTCGACTACGCCGACGCCTACGACTCCACCGAGGCGCGCGTCCGGGCCGAGCGGATGGCGTCGTGGTTGCTCGACGTTCAGTTCGACGACGGGAGCTTCCCCGCGGGCGACGACCCGGCGAACGAGACGGAACCGAGCATCTTCAACACGGGGCAGATTCTCTTCGGTCTCACCCGCGCGTACGAAGAACTTGGGGACGAGCGCTTCCGAGAGGCCGCTCGACGGGCGGGCGAGTGGCTGGTTTCCGTCCAGCACGAGAACGGATACTGGGACCAGTACGACTACAACGACGTCGTCCACAGCTACTCGTCACGCGTCGCGTGGGCGATGCTGGAGGCTCACGAGATAACCGGTGTGGACGCCTTCCGGACCGCGGCGCGAAAGAACCTCTCCTGGGTCGCCGACCAGCAACGGGAGAACGGGTGGTTCGCCCACGCCGGGTTCGAACCATCCGACGACCCGTTCCTCCACACCATCGCGTATACGATTCGCGGGCTGCTCGAGGGCGGACTCCTGCTGTCCGACGAGGAGTTCGTCGACCGGGCCAGAGCGTCCGCCGACGCCCTCCTCGACCTCCAGACCCGGGACGGAATCCTGACCGGCCAGTACGACGAGCACTTCGAGGGTCCCGACTACTACTGCCTGACCGGAAACGCACAGATGGCTATCGTCTGGTACCGCCTGTTCGACGAGACGGGCGAGCGAAAGTACCGGCGCGCAGGCGACGAAACCGTCCTGTTCCTGAAGCGAAAGCAGCGCATGGAGGGGCCTCCCGAAATCCGGGGCGGAATCAGGGGGTCGGACCCGATCTGGCAGCGGTACATGTTCCTCCGATACCCCAACTGGGCGGCGAAGTTCTTCGCGGACGCACTCATGCTCGGCATGGACGCCTGATTCACTTCCTCCTCCCTCTCTCGCTCTCTCCCACCCCTCGTTCTCCCCCGTCGCCCTCTACCGCACGGAATCCGCGCACGAGGTCGACCAGACCTGCCCGACCCGGTTTGGACGCCTCTCAGTCGGAATTAATACAGAATTAAACTCCGAGCGAACGCTTCTGAAGAAGCCGAGTTGAAAATTAACGAGATTCAAAAATCGGCTTTAGAGCCGGAGAAACCGACATACAAAATTCAATCGCACATTATCACATCGAAATAAATACTTTCTGAGAAAAGCGACATTCAGGTATCAAATGATAAATTTACTTTCAGAAATGTTCGAAAACAGAAAGGTTTATCCCTATTATGTTCATCTTAACCAACGCAATGGCACGCGAACTGACAGCCGAATTACAGAGGAATCATTCCGGCGAGGGGGGTCGGACTGATGTCCCGGGATGAGGACCGGGTCCAACTCGACCGACGGTCCTATCTGCTGATGGCCGGGGCGACAGTAGCGTCGCTCGCCGGATGTACCGGTGAGTCATCTCCGCCCGTGATGGCACTGGAGATGAACCCGCCGACCACGTACGGATACGGGGGGACCAAGGCCCTGTCACAGACTGCGGTGACCACGGTCACAGCGGGCGAGACGGAGCCGAACGACGACCGACAGGAGGCGACCCAGGTATCGACGGGAACCGAGGTCAGCGGCGACCTCTCGACGGCCGAGGTGGACTGGTTCACCTTCGACGTCGCGGCGGGGGACGACATCATCGTCGACTTCGACCGGTCGTCGGACAGCGGCGTGACGGCGGTCATCCTCTACGGACCGAACGGGGACTATCTCAACCTGGTCTACGTAGGAAACGGCGACGTCGTCCGGTTGAGAGAGTCCGCCCAGGAATCCGGCGCCCACTTCGTCCAGGTGGTCGACGTTCAGGACGGGTCCGGCGCCTATACGCTCGGCATTTAC
Source organism: Salinigranum sp. (assembly GCA_041641795.1). Lineage (GTDB taxonomy): Archaea > Halobacteriota > Halobacteria > Halobacteriales > Haloferacaceae > JBEPXT01. The sequence goes on along the minus strand of JBEPXT010000131.1, from coordinate 2,847 downwards.
GCGAACGAGGTACCGACGCCGACTCCGACGCCGACACCAACGCCCACACCCACGCCGACTCCAACGCCGACGCCGACGGCCACACCCACGCCGACACCGACTCCAACGCCCACGCCGGAGCCAGTCGAACACAAACTGGTCATCACCGGCGCAGGGACGGAGAACGCGAACTACATCTTCTCGGTGACCGGCGAGTTGCGCGCGGGCGCGGATGCGCCGGACAGCTACTGGGACCGGATATCCGAGAGTTCGGCCGACGGCTGGGTCGACCCGGGGGGGACGGACTCGTTCTACTACACGGGCGAGATCGACTCGTTCGAGATAGCCCAGGGCGAGGCCGAGATGACGATCGACGGCGAGCCGTGGGACCCGTCCGGGGGGGCGGACAGCACACCCACGCCGACGCCGACTGCGACCCCGACGCCCACACCCACGCCGACTGCGACTCCGACGGCGACTCCGACGCCGACGGTTACGGCGACACCGGGAGACGACGACTACGGCGAGCAGGGATACGGCGAGTACGGGTACGGCGGCATATCGAACTAACTGACACGAGGACACACCAATGGCAAACCAGCGATACAACACTCCGGATGCGGGAACGCTCGACTGGCACCTTCCACTCAACGAGAACTTCAAGCAACTCGACCGCGACGTCGAGGTGCGCGACCTGGAAGCGAACAAATCGAACTACGAACCGGCCGCGGGGGCGAAGTTCCTCGCGACGGACACTGCGGCGGTCTACACCGGCGACGGATCGTCGTGGAACCTCGTCGGGTACGTCACCCGCGCGGGCGGCGGCGACTTCGGTCACTACGTGAACTACCAGGACGGTCTCCAGGACGAGGAGATAAACAAGTTCCTGCTCGAAGCTGACGAGCAACTGGAGGTCATCCGCATCTCGCTCCCGATGAAAAATATTCAGGAGGGGGAAACGAATCCCAACGTGAGTTTCAAGGTCTACGAAGGGGGAGTCGGCGGAACCAAGCTGGTCGAAGTCGCCGGCAACGAGTGTAAGACCGCCGCGTCCGACTCGTCTGGACCCTGGGTCGCGTCGGTGTCGCCCGTCACGGTCACGGTGACGAATGCGACCGGCGGCCCGATAGACGTGGTGCCGAAAATCTTCGTCAACATCCGGCGCTCGTAGGTCGATGGCTACCTTAGACATCCGCGATTACGGGGCAAAGGTCGACGGGTCGACAGACGACACGCGAGCCGTCCAGGACGCCCTCGACGCCGCGAGCCCGGGCGATACCGTCTATCTCCCGGAGGGCACGATTCGCATCTTCCCCTTGAGCGGCGACTCCGGCAGTTGCATCACCGTCGACGAGAACCACTCGGGGGTCACCCTCCGCGGTTCGGGGCCGAACACGACGCTGAAGATTCTCGGCGGAGTCGACACGAGCGTTCACACGTTCATGATTCGGCTCGACATGAACAATCCGTCTCCGATTACAGACTTCACGATGCGGGATTTCGTCGTGGACGGGAACAAGTCCGCGAACCCGAGCCGTTCGGTCATCGGTATCGACGGGTATCCCGGCGGGAGCGGGCACGACGTCCTCATCGAGGACATGGTCGTCCAGAACTGCAGCGAGTCGGGGTTCATGATGTTTGGCGGGTACGTCCGGTTCAACCGGTGTACCGCCCGCTACAACAGCCTCCACGGGTTCGGACTGCGCCCGGACTACGCGACGTCGTGGGGCGACTGGGACATCTACGCGACCAACCTCCTCGCCCACGACAACGGCGGCCTGGGCGCCGACCACAACAACGGGAGCGTCAAAGTCGAGAACTTCTGGTTCGAGAACAACGACCAGGGCGGCGCGAAGGTCCCCTGGCCGGTCAAGGAGTCGTGGTGGCTGAACGGGACGTTCGCGAAGAACCCGACCGAGGGCTTCCGCTGGAACGGCGCGAGTTACACGGACCAGGACTACCGTCCCATGCGAATCCACCTCGACAACGTTGTCGCCGAGGACAACGGGTGGTCCGGGTTCTGGCTGGCCGGCGACGTCGAGTACGACGTCGGAACGATGGTCGCCCGCCGGAACAATTCGACGAACCACCACCAGGGGAACGTCGACGTGTACGCGCTCTCCGAGTTGAACGCCGACCACATCTACTCGGCGGACCCGGTCCACGGGGCGACGCTGTTCTACTCGTCTGACCGCCACTCGGTCGTGTCGAACCTCTATCACAGCGGCGTCACCGCCGAAGACGTGGTCGCAGGAGACCAGCAGGAGAACCTGACGGTCGATAACACGACCGAATCCGAACCCATCCAGGTGCCTCGCCCGGCCCGCGACGAGGTTGGCGCCTGGAGTACGACGGCTCCAGAGACCAGTGCGGTCCTCAGGGCAAACGGCGGCGCGCTGGAGTCCTCTGGCGGAATCCTCAACACGAACTGATTCCGTCCGGACTCCGGCACGCCGGTCGCTTCGCTTCGACCACGATTCGGGCCCGTGACGCCTGTTCTGTGCGACCGTCTCCCGGGGAACGGCCCGTCACCCACCCGGGGCGAAAACCGCGTCGGGTGCTCCAATCCCGTCGGTCGCCCCGGTTCTGACCGGGAGGCGAATCATCCCCGCGCCCGGGTCAGGAGGTGTATCGCTTGAGCAACTGGGCGACGCGGTGTGTGGATTCGCCCCCGAGCGAGGCGGCCAGGTACTTGTAGAACTGCGGTTCGAACGGGTAGGACGTGACCGCGGTGGTGAAGTACCGCTGGGCGTAGTCGTAGTTCCCGGAGTAGAAGGCGCTCGTCCCCACGCGGAAGGCGGTCCAGCCGCGCATCTTCCGCAGAAAGCGGGTTCCGTACTGCGCCGCGAGCGGTTCGAACTCCTCCAG
>JBEPXT010000130.1:0-9989 GCA_041641795.1 Salinigranum sp. | reverse complement strand
TGGGACGCCGCTCGTCGGGACGTTGCTCGACCTCGCAGTGCCCGCAATCGTCGGAGTGGCGCTGCTCGTCGTACTTCTGGTCGTCTCCGGTGTCGCCCTCGTCTGGGTGCTCGTACAGCACGTGTCCACCTCCGTCCGCGGCTGGGTCGTCGCTATCCCAGAACGTCTGGAACGCGCGTACCCGCCGCTACGAATCCTCGGTCTCTCGGACCTGTTCGCGCCGACCCTGTCCGCGGACGAACGGACCGAGCGAGCGCTCGCGGACCTGAAACAGGAGTACGTCGACGGCGAACTCACCGAAGCGGCGTTCGAGCGGAGGGTGGACCGACTCGTCGCCAGCGAGTCGATAGCGGAGGGGCGCGTCACCCGGGAACGCCGGCGGGTCGTCGAGGACTACGACAGGTACTGACCGGGGCGTCGCGGCCGACCCGAGGGCAACGCGACTGTGGGACGGTCGGAAAAATCGAGGTCGTTTCGCGGGCGGTGCGAAACTGTCACTGTTCTTAACCGGTTCCGGCGCCGACGGCGACGGCGGCCAGGAACCACCAGTTGCTTCGGTCGCCGGTTCGGTCGTCAGTCGACTGGTCTGCGGTCGTGATGATGGAGTTTGCGTCCATACTTCTAGTCGCGGGTCGGACGGGGATAAGACTTATCAATTTTCTTAACAATACCTGTTGTACCACACGCGTCACCCAGTTGAAACCGCCGAGTTCTCGCCGGCCGTCACCGGCGGGTTCGGAGAGGGGGCCGGGAAAGGTCCAGAAGCGTCAGTGCCGGGCACTGAAACGAGTCCGTGGCAGACCAGAAACGCACGGGTCACTGGACGTTGCGTTTCGGCCGCCCGGCGTATATATAGCTGTACCCTCCGAAAACAAACTGGCGCCAGAGCCCCGTAGCTTCTCGTGTATCCGGAACAAGAGCGTCCCGGCGGCGCTCGCTCTGGTGCGACGTCCGGGAAACGAACTGAGGCCGGGAGCACGCTTTCCGTTCCGTGGTGTTTCGTCGGGTTTTCTGGAACATCTGAGTCCGTACGCCGCTGGAGTCGTCACCGTCTCAACGACTCAGAGACCCCGATACGCGTCGAGGCGCGGACAGACACGGTGAGCGAACCCATCGACGACGTGGAGTCGAAGTAGAGCGAAGCACCGGCGCGCTGTACGAATACCTGACAATGCAGGCAGAATCAGGATGTACCTCGTGGGCGTCGACAATGCTGTAATGTCCCTTGCAGAAACCGTATCCGAGATCGACCACCTGAGCGAGGAACAGCGCGAGTGCATCGAAATCTGCAACGAGGCCGCGCAGGTCTGTGAGTGGTGCGCCGACGAGTCTCTGGGTAGCGAGGAGATGGAGGAGTGCGCTCGGCTGTGCCGGGACGTCGCGGACATCGCGTCGTTGCACGCGCGGTTCATGGCCCGCGGGTCGAACTACTCCACACAGCTGGCCGAGGCCTGCGCCGGGGCGTGCGAGGAGTGCGCCGAGGAGTGCAGCCGCCACGACGCCGAGCACTGCCAGGTCTGCGCCGAGGTCTTGCAGGAGTGCGCCGAGAGCTGCCGCAGCATGATCTAACGCGGCCAGTGCCAGGAGTCGAAGCTCGGAACACACCGCCGACCGTGGCTCTTCGCACTATCTTTTCGACCAGATGAGACACGTACGACGACAGCCCCGATGCACGATAGTCTCTCCACGGATACTATGACGACAGGCGAGACCGCGACCCCGCAGATTCGAGATGCGGGCTACAAGCCCCTCGAGGAGTACGGCGTCGTCGGGAACCTCGAGACGGTCGCACTGGTCGGCCGCGACGGCGCGATAGACTGGTGCTGCCTGCCCCGCGTCGACTCGCCGAGCGTGTTCGCTCGCCTCCTGGACAGCGAGCGGGGCGGCCACCTGACCGTCGCGCCCGCTCGTTCGTTCGAGGCCGTGCAGGCCTACCTCGACCGGACCAACGTTCTGGAGACCCAGTTCCGGACGCGAGACGGGCGGGCGACGGTGACCGACTTCATGCCGATTCCCGGAGAGACCGCGCCCGAGAGTCACCGGGCCATCTACCGCCGAGTCACCGGCGAGGAGGGCGCTGTCGACTTCGCGGTCGACTTCGAACCCCGGTTCGACTACGCGCGGACGGTCCCGACAGTCGAGTCCACCGACGACGGCGTCAGTGCCTCGGCCGAAAACGAGACGGTCTCCCTCGCGAGTTCCGTTCCGTTCGACGTCGACGACGAGTCCGCCACCGCCTCGTTCACGCTGACCGAGGACGAGACGCGGTGGTTCGTCCTCGGCTACGAGACGGCGGTTCCGGACCGGCCGGCCAGCCACCGCGAGCAGTTCGAGTCGGTGGTCGACTACTGGCGAGACTGGTCGCACTCGTGCTCGGGACCGTCGTGTCCGGTCGCGGGATCGTGGCACGACCTCGCCCACCGTTCGGAACTGATGCTCAAACTGTTGATCCAGCGAGAGACGGGGACCATCGCCGCCGCGCCGACCACGTCGCTCCCCGAGGTTATCGGCGGCAGCCGGAACTGGGACTACCGATTCAACTGGATCCGCGACTCGGCGTTCACCGTCCAGGCGCTGGCCGAACTGGGCCACCTCGACGAGGCGGAAGACTACTTCGAGGCGTGTCTCGTCCACTGCTCCCGCGGGACGCCCGCGGAGATGCAGCCCGTGTACGGACTCTACGGCCGAAACGACCTCGACGAACAGACCCTCGACCACCTCGAGGGCTACTGCGGGTCCAAACCCGTCCGCATCGGCAACCAGGCGGCCGACCAGCGGCAACTCGACGTCTACGGCGAACTCGTCGTCGGCGTCCACGAGGCCGTCGACTACGGCGCGGACCTCCTGGACGACCACTGGGACCTCATCGTAGACGTCGTCGACTACGTCTGCGAGGTCTGGGACGAACCCGACGTCGGAATCTGGGAGATGCGGGACGACCCCGAGCAGTTCGTCTACTCGAAGGTGATGTGCTGGGCGGCGCTCGACCGGGGAATCGACTTCGTGGAGACGACCGACGTCGACGTTCCCGACGGCGGGGTCGACCGATGGCGGGAGGTGCGGTCCGACGTCCGCGAGGCGGTTCTCGAGCGCGGCTACAACGACGAGCTCGGGAGTTTCGTCCGCTCGTTCGAGCGGGACGACGAACTCGACGCGGCGGTGCTCCGAATCCCGTCCGTCGGGTTCCTCCCCGGTGACGACGACCGGATGGAAGGGACCATCGATGCGGTGCTGGACCGACTCACGACGCCCGACGGACTGGTCGGGCGGATCGAGGGCGACGACGGCCTCCCCGGCGACGAGGGACGGTTCGTCGTCTGCTCGTTCTGGCTCGTCAACGCACTGGTCGAAGCCGGGCGCGTCGAGGAGGCCAGGTCGCTCTTCAGGGACGTCTGTGGGTACGCCAGCCCGCTCGGCCTGCTCGCAGAAGAGGTCGACTCGGAGACGGGACGACAGCGGGGAAACTTCCCGCAGGCGTTCAGTCAAATCGGGATTCTCACCAGTGCCCTCGCGCTCGCCGAGCACGACGGAACCGACCGGCCGACTCCGGAGGCGTTCCCACCGGGGCGCGTCCGCGACCGAACCCCGACGTCGTACCCGGGGTACGAGGAGCGAACCGACCACCAGTGACTGACCACGTTCGATACCACTACTATGTCAAACAATAGCCAAGGCGGAAAGGACAGACAGGAACCGGGCGACATGATGCTCAACCACCCGGTGAAAGAGAAGTGGATTCAGTACGGCGTCATCTCGCTGGGCGTCTGGCTGATCTTCAGCCCGATGACGTTCGGCTACGAGAGCGTCTGGATGACCTGGAGCGACGTCGTCACCGGCGTCGTGCTCGTCGCGCTGAGCACGGTCACCGTACGCAGGGACAACCCGTGGGCGTCGTACGCGAACGGGTTCGTGGGATTCTGGCTGCTGATGGCCCCGCTCGTCTTCCACGCGCCGACGGCGGCGGCGTACCTCAACGACACCCTGGTCGGCATCCTCGTCATCACGTTCTCGATTATCGTGATGATGCGCATGGAGATGGACGGGGGTGCCGTTCCGCCGGGGTGGTCGTACAACCCCTCGACGGCGGCCCAGCGGGCCCCGCTCATCGCGCTGGCTCTCTTCGGCTTCCTGGCCTCCCGATACATGGCGGCCTACCAGCTCGGGTACATCGACGCCGTGTGGGACCCCGTCTTCGGCAGCGGGACCCGGCAAATCCTCGATTCCCAGGTGTCGAAGGCGTTCCCCGTCTCCGACGCCGGTCTCGGGGCCGTGGCGTACGCCGTCGAGGGGCTGATGGGATTCATGGGCGACAAGACTCGCTGGCGGACGATGCCGTGGATGGTGACGTTCTTCGGCATCGTCGTCATCCCGCTCGGGTTCGTCCAGGTGCTGCTCGTCATCTTCCAGCCGCTGCTCGTCGGCGCGTGGTGTACGCTCTGTCTGCTGTCGGCGTTCGGGATGCTCTGGATGATATCGCTGTCGTTCGACGAGGTGGTGGCGATGTTCCAGCTCCTGAAGCGGCGCACGAACGAGGGCGTCTCGCTCTGGCACGCCTTCTGGATGGGCGGTAAACTCTCCGAGGAAGACGCGGGTCTCCCCGAGGCGACGCGGGCAGAACGGGACCGCCCCGCGGGTATGTTCTGGGGGGTCTCCCTCCCGTGGTACCTCATCGGGGCGATGGCGCTGGGCTTCTGGCTGATGCTCTCGCCGACCGTCTTCGGTACCGGGGGACTGCTCGCCGACAGCAGCCACCTCGTCGGAGCGCTCGTCGTCTCCTTCACGGTAATCGCCACAGCCGAGCCCGCACGCGCACTGCGGTTCGTCAACGTCCCGCTGGGAGCGTGGGTCGTCGCCGCGCCGTGGCTACTCGGCGCGCCGTCGACGCTGGCGATGCTCAACGGCGTCGTCGCCGGCGTCGCGCTCGTCGCACTCAACGTCCCGACGGGGACGATCCGGGACCAGTACGGCTTCTGGCAGGAGTACATCGTCTGAGATTCCAGACTCATGTCACACCAAGATTCACCACACAATTCAGAAGTGGTCGTCGTGACGGGTGCATCGGCCGGTGTCGGGCGAGCAACGGCTCGTGCGTTCGCCGAACAGGGCGCGTGTGTCGGTCTCCTCGCTCGCGGTGAGGAGGGGCTGGAGGGCGCCCGTCGCGACGTCGAGTCAGCAGGCGGCGAGGCGCTGGCGGTCCCGACGGACGTGACGGACGCAGACCAGGTCGAGGCCGCAGCCGACGCGGTCGAGGAGGAGTTCGGACCCATCGACGTTTGGGTGAACAATGCGATGACGTCGGTGTTCTCGCCAGTTCACGAGATGGAGGCGGACGAGTACGAGCGCGTTACCGAGGTGGCGTACCTCGGTTATGTGTACGGGACACTGGTCGCGCTCGACCGGATGCGTCCGCGCGACGAGGGGACCATCGTCCAAGTGGGGTCGGCACTCGCGTATCGAGGCATCCCGCTGCAGTCGGCGTACTGTGCGTCGAAACACGCGATTCAGGGATTCACCGACTCACTTCGGACCGAATTGTTACACGACGAGAGCGGTGTCCGAGTAGCGATGGTCGAGATGCCGGCGCTCAACACGCCACAGTTCGATTGGGTGAAGACGAGACTCCCGAAGAAACCACAGCCGGTTCCGCCGATCTATCAGCCCGAGGTCGCAGCCGACGCAATCGTCTGGACGGCTCACAACGATCGTACGGAACTGTGGGTCGGGCTACCGACGGTCAAGTCCATCCTCGGAAACCGGATTGTCCCCCGATGGCTCGACCACTTGTTGGCCCGTTCGGGATGGGAATCACAGCTAACCGACGAACCAGAGGACCCCGAACGAGAACACAATCTCTGGCATCCGGTCGACGACGACACCGACCACGGTATCCACGGCCGTTTCGACCACGAAGCACGCGAACGAAGTTATCAGCTCTGGGCCGCCACCCATCGCGGAACTGTGCTCTCAGTCGCGCTTGCACTCGTCGGCTTGGTCGTGACCATACTCGCTCGACGTCTGGATTCCTGACTGACGGCACGTTCCGTCGACGTTTCCCGACGGATGACATCCTCCCCGCCGTAGACGGCGGAGCTTCCCACACGGTGGGAATGCCAGTTAGTCGTCGTCACCAGAACCGGAGGTTCTGGTTGGCTCACGAGATTATGTCTCGTGAACGCTGGCAGTGGGTTTCGACTCTTCGAACGCCGTGAGCGTCATCTTCGGGGGCGTCTCGCAGGGCGTTCGTCGGCGGGGACTCGGAGTGCTCGGCCCGACCGGAGGATTCCTCTACTGGGCAGTCGGCCGGGGCGACGCGTCGATCCAGGGTGGCGATTCTACGATGGAAATCCTCCGACACCGGTGCGAACGAGGCGACATCAGCGAAGAGGCGTTCCAGCAGTGGCGTGAGCGATTGATGAAACATCGAGAGGGCTGAGCCCGGTCGACTGCTGTGACGTAGGGGTGCCAGCGACGACGGGGTAGTCGACGAACACTGTAAGATCCCCTGTAATGGGGACCGAATGGCGGAATATCCCACCGATGTCTACCGAAGCGGGGAGGTGGACCGATGGTCGAGGCAATCGAACGGTAGTAGCACCGTCTCACGTCACCGCTGACCGTCCGTCGTCGGGGAATAGATCTCACATGGCGAAATACGTTTCCAGATCGTCCCCGAATCGCAAGTGTGTCTACGACAGTCGAACTCCCCGACGCCGACGAACGGTGTGCCTACTGTGGGTTACGTATCTTCGACCACGACCCGGTCTGTGTGCGGGACTGCTCCGAGGACTGTGGCTCACCGACGTACTTCTGCAACTACGCGTGTCTCTCGGTCTACATCGATCAAAACGGCCTGACGACGGGCGATGCGTGCGAGTGGTCACCCGACGAGCCTGACTGTTGCTGAGTGGATTCACGAATCGACAGAGCACGTCCGGCAATTCCGACCAGTCCGAGTCTATCTCCGGCATGAAACTGGTAGCCGACCACTTTTTTGACTCCGTCACCGAGCACCACTAGAGGTTCACAATGTCCACCGAACGCACCTCCGACGGTCTGCTCCGTATCCTCCTGATCGTGCTCGCAGTCATCGTCCTGTTGCCGGTGTTGATGATGGTCTTTGCCGCCCCGATGATGGGAATGATGGGCTGGTGGTGGGGTGGCGGTACGGCCGGCGGGCTCTCGCCGCTGTGGGGAATCGGAATGATGCTCGTCTGGCTCGTCGTCCTCGGCGGCATCGGGTACTTCCTCTATCGCGGCATCGTCGGCGGTGTCGGATCGTCGATGACCAGCGACAGGGCACTCGAAGAACTCCGAGTAGCGTACGCTCGCGGGGACCTATCCGACGAAGAGTTCGAGGAACGCCGAACGAAACTCAGTCGGGAGGAATCTCGGTAACATCCTCCTCGCCGTAAACGGCGAGGCGTCCCCAATATGAGGAATACCAGGCAGTCGTCGAGGCAGAGGATTTCGACTCTTGGAACGCCGTGAGCGTCATCTGCGACCGAGTCTCGCTCGTCTCACGGTGAGTCGTGGCGGTGTCACTACCGCTCCCGTCCCGAGGCGAGTCATCGCGGGTCGCCTCGTCAAGCGGGATGCTCTCCCCACGGTCAACCCGTCGCGCGATATCCGCGGACACGTTGATGTCGGCCCGAAACGTCGAAACGTGACAGTCGTCGTGTGGACACCGAAACCCGGCCTGTAAATCCCGTCGGACCGATACGGTGGCACGAGTGGCACGTCTGCGACGTGTACGCCGAATTCACGTACACGACCGGGATGCCCGCTTCCGTCGCCTTGTCCTCGATGCGCCCTGGGAGTCGGGCGAACGCCCACGAGTAAACAGAATGAAATGTACCCACCACTGAAGTCGTGGGATTTCACCTTGAGGCACCTGTGACAGCGCGGAACCGCCGTTGACGTTCTGGACGCTCACGCCGAAGTCTGCGGATCCGTCGCTGGGACTTCCTCCCTACCCTACTCGCTCACTGCTGATGCGGTTCGCTCTTCGATGGAGGGGATTCCTGCTTCCACGACGCGCTGTGCAGACACCGAATCGGTGTCTGTAGGGAGTGCAGTCTCCACAGGCGTTGATTCGGGACAGCCCGTCCCGACTCTGTCGAGACACCTCGACAGCCTCAATCGCTACGCTACCGGCCGGACGCCCGTCGCTTGCGCCCCCCGGTCCCGACCAATCGGCGACCCCACGCGTATGCGAGCGTTCCGACCCCGGCGACGAGCAGCGCCCACGGGACGTACAGCAACGCCAGCGAACCGAAGACGAGTCCCATTCCCGTGTGCGGGGCGAGCGCGAACACCGCCGGGACCGCTCCGAGTCCGATGCCGGCGGCGAACGCGAGACGGAGGAAACGATTCCCGCCGCGTGTGAGGGCCAGCGGGACGAAGTACACCACCGGGAGGACGAGACTCGCCAGTCCGTACAGCGCGTCGTGCCCGGCCGCGCCCGCCACAGCGACCGGCAAGAGGAGCCACTGTCCGGCGAGAAGCCCTGTGGCCGGCCAGACGAGCGGGCGGCCGACGCGTTCCGAGGCGTCGGTCGGTCCTGCGGCCCTGTCGCTACTGCCGGACAACCGGTCGACCAGCAGTAGCTGCCCGCCGGCGAGCGGCGCCCCCAGCACGACGACGGCTCCGGCCCCCGTCGTGGCGAGCACGTAGAGGGGATAGAACAGGAAGTCGTCGAACTGGTCGGTCACGGGACCGGGAGCCCCGACGAGCGTCTCGGCGGCCGCCACGACGAGACCGAGCGCGACCAGCGGGCCGAGAACGAGTCCGACGAGGCGCGACGCCCGGAGCGACGCGAGACGGGTCCCGGCGCGGCGGAGGAGGACGACCACGAGCGCCAGTATCGCCACGGGAGCGCCGGCCGCGGCGACGTCCCGGGCTTTCAACTGCGCCACGTCGACGCCGATGCCGACGGCGGTTGCGACGCCGCTGACGACGCCGCGGTCCGGCGCGAAGACGACGTGCGTCCGGACGGCCAACGGGTCGTACTGCTGGTCGCTGCCCGTCCAGGTGACGGCCCGGTCGGCGACGGTCGCGTCGGCCGGGGCGTGGGAGACGACCGTCCCCGGCGGTCCGCGCATCGTCATCGAGTCGGCCGCCAGGTAGAACCACCGCGCCTCGCCGCCGTGCCAGTAGAAGAAATCGACCACCGAGACGCCGCCCGCGCTGGCGTGAGCCATCCCGGGCACCGCGTACTCGACGCGCAGGGTGCGCCCGTCCATCGCGGTGGTGAGCGACCGGGGATTCTCCACCGCGACGTAGCCTCGCTCGTGCACCCGTTCGACGATCTGCCGGCGGAGCGCCGGGTTCTCGCGGAGGGCGTCGACGCCGGCGCCGGTGAGGCGGACGCGCGCGGTCCAGTGGCCGGTGCCGGACCGGTCGACGCTGACGTCGAGGGAACTCTCGGCGACGCCGACGTCGACGCCTTCCGCCGCGGCGGCGCTGACGAACTCGTCGCTGCAGACGCCACAGACCGCCTGCGGCGGTGGCCGGGCGGTGACGGTTCCCCCGGCCGTCGAGAACAGGAGACTCCCCACGAGGACGGCGGCGAACGCGAGGCGCCACCCGGCATATCGGTCGAACGGGTCCATGCTCGCCTCTACTCGACACCGGGCCGTAAGATGCTCCCTTTTCGGAACGAGTCGCTCACGGTCTCACGAACAACTCTTCGACGACCGTCTCTCGTATCCGTCCGCGATGGTCACGCTGGCGCGCTGTCCGCCGCGTTCGCAGGTGACGACGTCGACGCCGACGACGGTTTCGTCGTCGGTCCGCTCGAGTACGTACCCCCACGCAGCGCCGCGGTCCCACGCGTCGACGGTGGTCGTCGTGTTGCTGGCGGCCGGCACCGCGAGTTGCTGACTCCCGTCGGCGTCCGCCGGGAGCGTGACGTTGCGGTACGGCGCACCGCTCTTCAGGTCCGCGAGGCCGACGGACCGGCGGTCGCCCGCCTCGGTCGTCGCGCGGAA
>JBEPXT010000129.1:0-9997 GCA_041641795.1 Salinigranum sp. | reverse complement strand
GGCGGACCACCTCGACCGGGTGGCGAACGTCCACGTCGCCGCCGAGGAGCGGGACGGCGACGTGACCTTCCTGCGGACCGTCGAGGAGGGCGCCACGGACCGGTCGTACGGCATCCACGTCGCGGAGCTGGCCGGCGTCCCGGACCCGGTCGTCAGGCGCGCGGGCGACGTGCTCGAACGACTCCGCGCCGAGAAGGCCATCGAGGCGAAGGGAGGGCAGGCGGGCGAACCGGTCCAGGCCGTCTTCGACCTCGGGTCGGGCGAGTTCCGGGCGACTGCCAGCGACGGGGGCGCCGCGGGCCGGGCGCAAACGCCGGACGACCGCCGCGCGGGGGAGTCCGGGGCCGAGAGCGACGTCACGGCCGACGAGGACGGCGACCACCTGGGAGCAGGCGACCCCGCGGCCGGCGAGGTGCTCGACGAACTCGCGGCGATGGACGTGAACGACACGTCGCCCCTGGAGTTGATGCAACGGGTCGCCGAGTGGCAATCGCGCCTGGAGGCCGACGATGAGTGAGGAGTCCGACTGGACCGCCGACGGAGAGGGACACGAGGAGGGGCGAATCAGGGCACTCGACCAGCGGACGGTCCAGCGAATCGCGGCGGGCGAAGTCGTCGAGCGACCGGCGAGCGTCGTGAAGGAACTGGTCGAGAACAGCCTCGACGCGGGGGCGGGTCGAATCACCGTCGCCGTCGAGAACGGCGGGACCGACGGCGTCCGGGTCCGCGACGACGGCGCGGGCATGACCGAACGGGAGGTGCGGTTGGCCGTCCAGGAGCACACGACGAGCAAGATTCGGGACATCGGCGACCTGGAGGCGGGCGTGGGAACCCTCGGGTTCCGCGGCGAGGCGCTCCACACCATCGGGGCCGTCTCGCGGATGACCATCCGGACCCGGACGCAGGACGCAGACGGCGCGGGCACCGAACTCCGGATGGAGGGCGGCGAGGTGACGGACGTGCGCCCGACCGGGTGTCCCACCGGGACTATCGTCGACGTCGAGGACCTCTTTTTCAATACGCCCGCCCGCCGGAAGTTCCTCAAGACCGACGCCACCGAGTTCGACCACGTCAACACCGTCGTCACGCAGTACGCGCTCGCCAACCCCGACGTGGCGGTGAAGCTCGAACACGACGGCCGCGAGGTGTTCGCCACCGAGGGTCGCGGAGCGCTGGAGGCCGCGGTGCTCTCGGTGTACGGCCGGGAGGTCGCCGAGTCGATGACGACCGTCGCGGCCGTCCCCGACACGGAGTCCGTCGCGTCGGTCGAGGGGCTCGTGAGCCACCCCGAGACGACCCGCAGCACCCGCGAGTACCTCTCGACGTTCGTCAACGACCGGTACGTCACCGCGAGCGTCCTCAGGGAGGCGGTCCTCGACGCCTACGGCGGACAGCTCGCCCCCGACCGGTACCCGTTCGCGGTCCTGTTCCTCGACGTTCCCCCGGACGCGGTGGACGTGAACGTCCACCCGCGGAAGATGGAGGTGCGGTTCGACCGGGAACGCGAGGTCCGCGCCGCCGTCGAGGAGGCGGTCAGGGACGCTCTCCTCGACGAGGGACTGGTTCGCTCGTCGGCCCCCCGCGGCCGGTCCGCGCCCGACGAGACGGCGGTCCGACCCGCCTCGGGAAGTGAGCCGACGGGAGACCGGGACGGCGACGAACGGGTCGTCTCGGAAGAGGCGGCGGGAACCGGCGAGCAGGTGCTCCCCGAGCAGACCGAGGGCGAAGGGCCGACGGAGGCTCCCAGCCGACCCGGCGGCGGACGACCGGCGGCGGGTAGCACAGACGACGGACGCGGCGAAACGGGAGCCTGCAGCGCAGACGACGGACGTGGCGAAGCGGCGGACGAAACCGCCACCGACGTCGGAACCGGCGACTCCGGCTCGGCGGCCGCATCCGGGGCGGCGGACGCATCCGGGGCGGACCGCGCCTCCGGGACGACCACCGCGTCCGGGTCTGAATCCGACACCCGAACCGGGAGCGACGGGTCGACCGGCGCGCGGGAGGACGAATCGAAAACGGCCACGTCCAGCGCCCGGACGACGGGCCCCGACGTGACGTTCGACGCCGTCGAGAACGCGCCGAGCGACCAGTCGGCCGAGGCGGACGCGACGGACCCCGACCGGGCTGGCGAATCCGGCACCGCGACGCCCTGGTCCGACGAGGCGGGGACGGCCCTCACGGGGACGACGACCCAGCAGACGCTCGTGGGCGACGAGGTGGAGATTGCCCCCACGTTCGACACGCTGCCGCGGATGCGGGTCCTCGGGCAACTGTTCGACACGTACCTGGTCGCGGTGACGACGGACGGGCTGGTGCTCGTCGACCAGCACGCGGCCGACGAGCGGGTGAACTACGAGCGACTGCAGGAGGCCGTCGCCGGCGACACTACGACGCAGGCGCTGGCGAACCCGGTCGTACTCGAACTCACCGCCCGCGAGGCGGCGCTGTTCGAGGAGTACGCCGACGCGCTCGCGCAGGTCGGATTCCACGCCGGGCGCGCCGGCGACCGGACCGTGGAGGTGCGGACGGTCCCGGCCGTCCTCGACGAGACGCTCGACCCGTCGCTCCTGCGGGACGTCCTCACGGCGTTCGTGACCGAGGAAGACGAGGACGGCAGCGCCACGGTCGACGCAATCGCGGACTCTCTTTTGGCGGACCTGGCCTGTTACCCCTCGATAACGGGCAACACGTCGCTGCGCGAGGGGTCGGTCGTGGACCTGCTGGAGGCCCTGGACGACTGCGAGAACCCCTACGCCTGTCCCCACGGGCGACCCGTGATAATCGCGTTCGACCGCGAGGAGATAGAAGACCGGTTCGAGCGCGACTATCCGGGTCACGCCGGCCGCCGCCGGGAGTAGGTCCGACTCGCGGGTCTATCCAGTCCACCGGGTGACGTTCGGCGGCGTGTCAGGGACACACGGCGCCCCCGGGCCGGACTTATGTATCGAAGGAGTGTACTGCAGTCCATGACGGAACTGGTCACGTTCGGCGAGTCGATGCTTCGGCTGACGCCGCCGCGGGGTGAGCGCCTGGAGACGATGCAGGAACTCGACGTTCGACCCGGCGGCGCCGAGAGCAACGTCGCCGTCGCGGCGTCCCACCTCGGGGTCGACGCGGTGTGGCTCTCGAAGCTCCCGGACTCGCCCCTCGGTCGCTGGATGGTCCGCGAACTCCGCGGGCACGGCGTCCGGACCGGCGTCGCCTGGAGCGACACGGGCCGGATGGGCACCTACTACCTGGAGCGAGGCGGGGCCCCCCGGGGGACGTCGGTGGTGTACGACCGCGAGAACGCCGCGGTCACCACCACTGTGCCCGACGAACTCCCGATGGCGGCGGTCAGGGACGCCCGGCTGTTCCACACGACGGGCATCACGCCGGCCCTCTCGGAGACGCTCGAACGAACCACCGCCGCGCTCCTCGAAGCCGCGGCGAGTGCGGGGACCACGACGTCGTTCGACCTCAACTACCGGTCGAAGCTCTGGTCGCCCGACGAGGCGCGCCAGACGTTAGAGGGCCTGTTCCCGCACGTCGACGTCCTGTTCGTCGCCGAACGGGACGCCCGGACGGTCCTCGACAACGAGGGGGAACCGCTGCAGGTCGCCCACCGCCTCGCCACCGACTACGAGTTCGAGACGGTGGTGCTCACCCGCGGTGCGGCCCCGGCAGTGGCCGTCCACGACGACGAGGTGTACGAGCAGCCGACCTTCGAGACGGAGACGTTCGACGCCATCGGAACCGGCGACGCGTTCGTCGGCGGGTTCCTCGCCCGGCGCATCCAGGACGGGACCGTCCCGGAGTCGCTGGCCTACGCCGCAGCGACGGCCGCCCTCAAGCGGACGATAGAGGGGGACCTGGCGATAGTCACGCCCGAGGAGGTACAGGCGGTGATAGCAGACGAGGGGAGCGGAATCTCGCGGTGAGGCCCCGCTCCCGCGAATCCTGACCGAGGCGAATCCCCGCAGCCCCCGCCGCACCCCTCGTGAGAGCGTCCAGCCGACCGACGAGACCGCACGAGTATCGTGTTCATTTGTACCAAAGCCCGAGCTATTCGTTGACAATTGTCGAACTGCCGGCGGACAGATAGGTACAAATGGGACATAGTAACAACCTGCGAGTATGGCTTCACTCACGTTCGAACCGCTCTCCTACGAAGACCTCTCGCCGGAGGACCGTCCGTCGCTCCGGGCGGCGCTCGTTCCGGTCGTCGCGATGCTGGCGTTCCTGAGCGTCGGCGTCGCGTTGCTCGGGATGGACGCACACATCCCGCTCCTCTGGGGCATCGCCTTCACCGGCCTCGTCGGCCGGTACTGGTACGGCGTCTCCTGGGACCGGATGTACCGCGGCGTCGTCGACGGCCTGCAGATGGGGATGCAGGCGATTCTCATCCTGTTCGTCATCTACATGCTCATCGCCACGTGGACCGGCGCGGGGACGATTCCATCGCTCATCTACTACGGTCTCGAGTTACTCTCGCCGGCGGTGTTCCTCCCCGTCGCGGCGCTGCTGGCGACGCTCGTCTCGTTCGCGGTCGGGTCCTCGTGGACCACGGCCGGGACGCTCGGCGTCGCCTTCATCGGCATCGGGACCGGACTCGGCGTCCCGGAGCCGATGACGGCCGGCGCCGTCCTCACGGGCGCGTACACCGGGGACAAGGTCTCCCCGCTCTCCGACACGACGAACCTGGCGGCCGCGGTGACCAACACGGAGTTGATGACTCACGTCAGGACGATGCGTGTGGGGACCGGTCTCGCGCTGGCCATCTCGCTCGTCGGGTACGCCGCACTCGGACTGTCGGCCACCGGGGCGATTCCGGTCGAGCGCGTGGCGACCATCCAGACCGCCATCACCAACGCGTACGTGGTTCACCCCGTGGTGTTCCTGCCGCTGGTTCTGACGTTCGCACTGGCCATCTACGGGTACCCCGCGCTGCCGTCGCTGGGAGCGGGCGTCTTCGCCGGCGCGGCGACGCAGATACTCGTCCAGAATCCGGTCGGCAAGCACCTCGGAACCGCACTGGAGGGCGTCGGAGGCGCCGCGAGCGCCGTCGCCGCGGCCCCCATCGACCCCGGCGCGTACGCCGCAGGGTACGGAGCGCTGGCGGAGGGATTCGCACCGCTCGCCGGCGTTCTCGTCGAGGCGTGGACCGTCGCGCAGTCGGGCACCGCGCCCGAGACGGGGACCGAGATGGTGAACGAACTCCTGTCGACGGGGGGCCTCCTGGGCGCGGCCTGGGTCGTGACCATCGTCGTCGCCGCCCTCGCGCTGGGCGGCCTGCTGGAGCGAACGGGCGTCCTCGCGGTGCTGGCCTACCACGTCGGGCAGGCAGTGCGCGGCACCGGCAGTCTCACCGCCGGCACCGCGCTGTCCGCGGTGAGCATGAACGTCCTGGCCGCCGAGCAGTACATGAGCATCGTGGTCCCGGGGATGAGCCTGCGCGGACTCTACGACGACCACGAACTCGACAGCCGGAACCTCTCGCGGGCCGTCGAAGCCGCCGGGACGACGACGAGCGCCCTGGTCCCGTGGAGTTCCGGCGGCGTGTACATGGCCGGCGTGCTGGGCGTCCCCACGCTGGCGTACGCTCCGTACTACTTCCTCGGGTTCCTCTCGCCGCTCATCCTCGTCCTGATGGGCGTCACCGGGTGGCGCATCACGTACAAGCACCAGGACACGACCGCCGGTATCCGCGGGGCCGTCGCGTCGCTGACCGACGACGACTGACCGGGGCGGAACCGGACTGCACCCCCTGGTGGACTCAGTCGCTCCGCCTCTCCGCGTCGTCGCCGTTCTCCCTCTCCGCGGGCGCGTCGTCGGGACCGGACGGTTCGTCGTCCTCGCCGTCCCAGTCCTCTTCGCCGTCCCAGACCTCCTCGTCCGTCTCGTCCTCCTCCTCGTCGCCTGCGTCCCGGCCGCGGGCGCCGGTCGACGACTCCGGGCCGGTCGGCTCGTCGCCGTCGGTCGACCCGTCGACCGCCGGGCCGGCGTCCGTCTCTTCGTCGGCGGCCGGCGCGTCAGCGGCCTCCTCCTCGTCGGACGTCACTTCCTCGTCTGCCGTCTCCTCCCCGTCTGGTAGCTGGCGGACCCGGACCCGGCGGATTCGGTGTCCGTCGACGCCCTCGACGGTGAGCGACACCCCGTCGATTTCGACGGAGTCGCCCACGTCCCCAATTCGACCGAGCGTGTCGTTGATGAGGCCGGCCACCGTCTCGAAGTCGCCGTCCCGCGGGAGGTTCACCTCCAGGGTGTCGTTCACTTCGCCGAGAGTCACCTCCCCGCGGACCATGAGGCCGTCGCTCGTGGACCGGACGAGGCGCTCCTCGCCCACCTCGAATATCTCGCCGACGATTTCCTCGAGGATGTCCTCGACGGTGATGATGCCCTCCGCCTCGCCGAACTCGTCCCTGACGATGACCATCGTGACGCGTTCGTCCTGCATCTCGGACAGCAGGTCGTCGATGTCCCGGGTGTCCGGCACCTGGAGGGTTGGCAGCAACACCTCCTCGAGGTCCAGCCCCTGCTGGACCGCTCGCTCGACGTCCCGGATGTCGGCGATGCCGACGACGTGGTCGAGGGTCCCCTCGTACACCGGCACCCTGGTGAGGCGGTTCTCGGCGCAGACCCGAAGCACGTCGTACAGCGGTGCGTCGGCCTCGACGCCGACGACGTTCACCCGGGGGACCATCACCTCGCGGGCGATGGTGTCGCCGAGTTCGAACACCCCCGTGACCATCTCCCGTTCCGTCTCGTCGATGTCTCCCAGTTCCTCGCCGGTTCGCATCAGCGTCTCAATCTCGTCGCGGGTCACGTAGGGGCGCTCTATCTCGATGCTGCCGCCGGTCACCCGGTTGATGGCCGCCGAGATGACCTCGAAGAAGAGCACGACCGGCACGAAGACGCGCTGGAGCACGGCGATGGGGCCGACGACCCGCAGAGAGACCGACTCGGCGTTGGAGACGCCGTAGGATTTGGGCGTTATCTCGCCGAACACCAGCACCAGGAAACTCATCCCGAGCGTGGCGCCGGTCACGGCCACGCCCGGTCCGTAGAGCGTCGCGAGGACGACGCTCGCGATGGAGGCCATGGCGATGTTGACGACGGTGTTACCGACGAGGATGGTGACGAGCAGTCGGTGGGGGTCCTCGCGGAGGCGACCCAGGGCCGCTGCCCGGGGGTCGTCAGAGCCGAGGAGCGCCCCGAGACGGTGCCGTTCCAGGGAGAAGATGGCAATCTCGCTCCCGGAGAAGAACGCGCTGGCGGCGAGCAGCGCCGCGATGGCGAGAATTCCGGCGGCGACAGTCGGGTCGGCGACCTGCATACCCCGCTATTCGGACAGGAGGGGTTAGAAACTGTGCCCCGATTCTCACTCGATGCGGGCCGAGTCGGACGCCGAGACGAGCGCCACCGACCGCCCGGTTTTTAGCGTCCGAGAGGCTAGCGCGGCGCATGGACGTGACGACAACCGGTCGCTACCGGGTGCTCGAGAGCCCCCGCGGCGAGGGGGAGTACCTCCTCGTGGACGTGACCGCAGACGAGAGCGACGACTACGACCCGACGTACGTCACCAGGGAGGGTTACGAAGGGGCGCTCGCGGCGACGGTGGCGAGTCTGCGTCCGGGATATCTGGTAAACGCGACGCTCCGGTGGACCGACGGTGAAGACGGCCACCCCCGGTTTGAGGAACTGACGGTCGAGCGTCGCACGCGCTACGAGTTCGTCGACGGGGCGACCGGCATCTTCGAGGCGGCGCGGGAGGCGTGGCTGGAAGCCGAGGCGAACAACGAGCCGATGAACTCGCGAGTCACGTACAACACCGACAACGTCCCGAACGGCGTCGTCTACGTCTTCGCCAAGCAGTCCGGCGCCCGCGACCTCTTCGAGGAGTTCCGGTCCGGCATCGTCCCGATAGAACCGCTCGTCGCACGGGTCAACGAGAACCGGGACGACGACGACCCCCGCGAGGTGTTCGTGATGCGCCCCGCGGACGAACCGTTCGTGCTGGTGTACATCGTCTTCTCGAAGGACGGACTCCTCGCCGACACCGTCCGGGACACGTACGGCCGTCCGGGCGAGGGCGAAGAGTCGGACGCGACGAGCGCCGAGGGCGACGTCCGGTAGCCGTCGCTGGAGAGGGTTCGGGTACCCGGCGAGAGGTGAGAAGACGGCGAAGAGAGACGAGAAGAGACGAGAGAACCGGACGCCGTCGAGCGCGTTAGCGGGCGGCGGCCGCGACGCGCTCTTTCTCTTCTTTCTGGTTGATGGAGTAGGTCTGGACGTCGTAGTCGGCGGCCCCGATGAGTTCGCGGGCCAGCGCCTCGGCGGCGCTGGTCGTGGACTTGTGGGACCCCTTGAGCGTTCCCTTGGCGAGGAACATGAGCGCCTGGTCGACGCGGCGCTGGGGCGCGACGTCGACTGCCTGCGGGACCGAGATGCCGCCGTACTTCAGGCGGACCGTCTCCTCACGCGGCGCCGCGTTCTCGACGGCGCGGACGAGCACCTGCACCGGGTTCTCCTCGGTGCGCTCGTGGACGATTTCGAAGGCGTCGCGCACGATGCGCATCGTCTTCTGCTTGTGGCCCGTGTTGTCCTCGGTCTGCATCAGCCGGTTGATGAGTCGCTCGACGATGCTGAGTTCGGACTTCTTGAACTGCTTGTTCGCGTGGCGGCCCATCGTGTGGGCGATGGGCGTGACCGAGATGTACCGCTTCGTGCTCGGGTCGGAGTACTCGATGTCGCCGACCTCCCAGGTCCCGAACAGGAGCGCGTCGGTCTCCTGTTCCTCGCTGCCGGCCGGGGCGTCGGGTTCGGGTGGTTCGCTCTCGGACATGAATTATCGCACCGGTTTCTCTGCGTTCCCGCGAACCAGTTCGATGAGCGACACGCCGTTCACCTTCTCGACCTTGTAGTTCACGCCCGAGAGGTCGCCCATGGCACGACCCTTCGCCCCGCCGATACCGGCGATGGTGACCTCGTCGTGCTCGTCGATGAACGAGATTGCGCCGTCACCGGGACAGAACGCGGTGACCTGCTTCCCGTTCTTGATGAGCTGAACCCGGACGCACTTCCGAATCGCGGAGTTGGGCTGTTTCGCCTCGATGCCGACTTTCTCCAGGACGATGCCGCGGCCCTGCGGGGCACCCTCGAGCGGGTCAGATTTCTTCCGCAGTCCGCGTTCCCTGCGCGCGTACTTCGAGTCGGACCACCGGTGATTCTGGCGGTCTCGCTTGAGTTTGCGCGCGGCGTACTTGCCGTTCGCCATAGTACACTCGTCTTTCCAACGGAGCTACTTAAGCGTCCTCTTTTGCAACCGGCGAGACGGTCGCAGATTCGAGTAGCGGGGTGTAAGGAGAGCTCTGAGGCCGTCTCGCAGTTCGGAGTTACGGCCGCTCAGCACCGTTGAGGTTGTGAGTGACGCAGAGAATCCGTCTCGGGGGTCGGCGCCGAATCGCGCGGGACTCCGAGGAGTCGCGTCGGCCGCGTCGGACGTATCCATCGTCCGGTCGGCGGCGTCTGCAGTGTGCGCGAGTCACGTCGGCGGGGTCCGGAGTCCCCGGTCGTACTCGTAGCGAACCGCGACGGCCCGTGCCCACCAGGTGTCGAGGCCGAACTCCTCCTGCAAGTGGTGCAGGCGGTCCCGGTGCGTGACGTCGTCGTACTCCCGTTCGTACACGTCGAGGACGCGGAACCACTCGGGCCACCCCCTGCCGGTTCTGTTCATTACCGCTGCTTCGGATATCGACTCGTAGTCGGGCACTGGAAACACCGCTCGTCGTGGAGCGTTCGAGAGTCCGCGTGCGACGAGTAAAAACGTGGCCCCGGCGGGGGAGCGACGAGGACCCCGGAACCACGACGCAGGGAGACGGGTCCGTCAGGTTAGCTGGATGTCGTCGATGTCGTAGTGCCGGCGGGCCAGTTTCCGCGCCATCTGGATGTTGCTCCCGTCCGTGCCGATGGCGACGCCGCGGTCGGCCTCCGGCACCTCGACGTACGCGACCCG
>JBEPXT010000128.1:0-10066 GCA_041641795.1 Salinigranum sp. | reverse complement strand
CGTTCGACCGCGAGGCGGAGTTCACCGCCGCAGACTCGCGCCACCTCACCTACGTCGACCTGAAAGCCGGGGCGACCGAGGACGGTCGTCTCACGGCGCTGACGGTCGACGTCGTCGCCGACACCGGCCCCTACCCGAACGGCGTCGGTCACATCGTCCTGAGCGCCTGCCGAGAGCGCCCGCTCGACCTCTACGACCTCGACAACTACCGGTTCGAGGGCGTCTCTGCCTTCACCAACAACGTGCCGGCGGGCGAGTATCGCGGCATCGGCGTGACCCAGATAACGTGGGCGCTGGAGTCCCACCTCGACGAACTCGCGCGGCGGGCGGGCTTCGACCCGGTGGCGTTCCGCCGTCGCAACTGGGTCACAGAGGGCTACGAACGCCCGCACACGGGCGACCCGGTGACCAGTTGCGGTCTCCGGCAGTGTCTCGACCGCGGTCGGGAGACGTTCGCAGACCTGCAGACCGACCCGGACGACCGACGGGTCGTCCACGGCCGGGGCGTCGCCGCCGGGGGCCAGATAACGACGCCCGCCGTCGGCCCGAACGCCGACTACGCCGAGGCCCGTCTCGTCCTCTCGCCCGACGGGTCGCTCGTCGCCCACACCGGCGCAATCGACGTGGGACAGGGAGCGATGACGGCTCTCGCCCAGATTACGGCCGAACAGACGGGACTCCCCTACGAGCGCGTGACGGTCGCGGGATACGACCCCGACGACCCCGTCGACGACAAGTACGGCTCCATCGCCAACCGGACCACGTACCTCGTCGGCGGGGCGATACAGCGGGCCGCCGACCGACTTACCGAGCAGTTGCGCGCGCGCGGCGCCGACCGACTGGCCGTCCCGGTCGACGACCTGTCGGTCACCGACGGACGCGTCGAGACGTCCGACGGGCGCGCCGTTCCGGTCGCGACCCTCCTCGAGGACTCCCTGGTCGTCACCGGCAGGGCCGAGACCGATTCGGCGCCGATCGCCTACGGCGTCCACTTCGCCGAGGTTGCCGTCGACACGGAGACGGGTTCGGTCCACGTCACGACCTACGTGGCCGCACAGGACGTCGGCTACGCCATCAACCCGGCGCTCGTGGAGGGGCAACTGGAGGGGGCTGTCCAGCACGGCATCGAGTTCGCCACCCTCTCGGAACTCCGACTGGAGCGAGGGGTCCCCGAGAACGCCACCCTCGCGGACTACCCGGTGAGTTCGCCCAGCGAGATGCCCGATCGCCTGGCGTGTGAGATAGTCGAGTCCAACGAGCAGACGGGTCCGTTCGGTGCAAAAGGCGTCGGGACGCCGTCTATCGTCCCCGTCGCACCGGCCATCACGAACGCTATCCGGGACGCGGTCGGGACCCGGTTCACAGTCGCTCCCGTCCGCGACGAGGACGTGTTCTTCGCGCTCCGGTCGGACGCGGAGACGTACCCGGCGGAGGGCGACCGATGACCGCCGACCCGTCAGCCGGCACCGAGGCCGCGTATTATACGCCCGAGACCGTAGCGGCGGCCTGCCGGCGACTCGCAGACGCCGACGGGGCCAGAGTCGTCGGCGGAGGACAGACCCTCCAGCTGTTGATTCGACAGGGGTTCGTCGACGCAGACGCGTACGTCGACGTCAGCACCGTCCCGTCGCTGTCCGGCGTGACAGTCGCAGACGGGACGGCGACGGTGGGGGCGACGACGACCTACGCCGAACTGGCGGCCCACGGGGTGAGCGCCCGCGCGGCGATTCTCGACGACGTCTGTTCAGTCGTCGCCGACCGGCAGGTCCGGGCCGTCGGAACCGTCGGCGGCGCAGTCTGTCACGCCGACCCGGCGCTCGACCTCCTCGCTCCCCTGCTGTGTCTCGAGGCGTCCGTCCGGGTCAGGAGCACCGACGGGCAGCGAACACTCCCCCTCGACCAGTTCCTCGTCGGTCACTTGCGCACCGCCCTCGGGGACGACGAACTGCTCGAGGAACTCGTCTTCGACCTCCCGACCGACGACCGGACCGGGACCGCCTACCGGAAGCACTCGGCTGTCGAGGCCGGGTGGGCGGCCGTCGGCGTCGCTGCGGTCGTTTCTCTCGACCGTGAGCGGTTCGACGACGTCCGCGTCGGGCTCACCGCCGTCGCAGACTCGGCGATTCGGTCGCCGGCGGTCGAGGGCGAACTGACCGGCGCTCCCGTCACCGAGGCAGCCGTCGCCGAGGCGAGCGCCGCCGTGACCGACGACGTCGACCCGGTAACCGACCTCTCGGGGTCCGCCGAGTACAAACGTCGACTCGCCCCGACCGTCGTCGAGCGAACGGTGGCGACTGCCGTCCGCCGGGCGGGAGGTGCGCTGTGAAACTCACCTTCGAACTCGACGGGGTGGACGTGTCCGTCGAGACGCCCCCGGACCGACCGTTGCGCGACGTCCTCCGTCGGGACTGCGAGGCCACGAGCGTCAAGACCGGGTGTGACAGCGGAACCTGCGGTTCCTGCACCGTGCTACTGGACGGGACGGCTGTCAAGTCCTGTCTCGTGCTGGCGGCGAAAGCCGACGGCCGGTCGGTCACGACGGTCGAGGGCATCGACGACGACACGCTCGGCCGAGAGGTCCAGGACGCCTTCGAGGAGCACTTCGCCCTCCAGTGTGGCTACTGCACGCCGGGGTTCGTCCTGTCGGCGCTCGCGCACCTCGAAGACGACCCCTCCGCCGACCGGGAGGCAATTCGGTCGGCGCTCGGCGGTAACGTCTGTCGATGCACCGGGTACGAGAAGATCGTCGACGCGGTCGAGGCGGTGGCGAGGGAGCGCGACGAGTAGGCGCTCGCAGAGACTCCCCCGAGCGTCGGGGTCGGTGCTGGAAATCTGGCTGCACTGGAGACGGTCCGACGCTCTATACGTTCGCACTCGACCAGGTTCTCGTCAGCCGGCCACACGAGTTCGCCGAACAGTTCGTCGCGTCGACGCCCGGGTGACGCACGCCTCGTTACCGTTGGCCGAGTTCGTAGAACGTGATTCCGAAGTACCGCAACGCGAGCACGAACACCACCGTCATCGCGATAAAAATGGTGGAGATGGCGGATATGAGCGCGAGGGCCGGCTCGAACATGTAGAGCTGGAACAACTTCACCGGTATTACGACCGTGTCCGACGTGTAGGTCATCCAGGGAATGGAGAGCAACTGAAAGACGTGGACCGCGAGGAAGAACCAGATGACGACTGTGGTGTTCCGGAACAGCGGCAGGAAAATTTCGCGCATCTGCTCGACCCACGACGCCCCGGCCACCTGTGCGGCCTCCTCGAGTTCGGTGTGTATCTGGACGATGTTGCCGACCGCGATGCGCGAAGAGACGGGGATGAAAACGATGACCGACCCGATGATGATTATCGCGAGCGTCCCGTAGAGGTCCAGGAACGGTATCTTGCCCAGCCACAGGAACGCGGAGATGAGTCCGGCGCCGATGATGATCCCCGGAATCGCCAGCGGCGTGAGCGAGACGAAGTCGACGAACCCCCGATACCGGCCCTTCGTCCGCTCGGTGTAGTAGGCGAGGCCGACGACGAGCAGCGTCCCCAGCGTCGCCGCCCCCACCGCGACGACGACGCTGTTGACGAACGCGTCGCGGAGTTGCGGGTTCGTGACGGCCGTGACGTAGTGGGTGAGCGTCACGTCTGCCGGCCTGACCACGCCAGTCCACGTCGTGTGCAACGACGTCCCCACCAGCGCGAGAATGGGGAATATCCACACGAGAGTCAGGGCGACCCAGAGGACGCCGGCTATCGGCCACCGCCACCGCCCGAGGTCCCACGTGTGCGTGTACGACCGCTTGCCCGTGAGCGTCATGTAGTCTTCCTTTCGGGTCGTCACGTTCCGGTAGTACCACACCAGGACGATGGTCACCAGCAACAGGCTACAGGACAGCGCGGCAGCCTCGCCGTAGGCCGCCGGGAACCGGGATTTGATGGCCGTCGCGATCTCCGTCGAGTAGACGTCGAACCCCCGCCGGGAGCCCAGAATCGACACGATGGCGAACTCCCCCATGCCGTACAGGAACGTCACGATCACTGCAGACAGTATGGCCGGCTTGATGAGGGGGAACGTGATCGAACGAATCGTCTGGAGCGTGCTAGCTCCGTGGATTCGGCTCACCTCTTCGAGTGCCGAATCCATGTCCTGGAGAGCGGGGACAGTGAGGAGGTAGAACGTGGAGACGACGTTGATTCCGGCGACGAACGCGATGGCAACCGGACTGAAAATGTCGAACGGCACGGTCCCGATGCCGACCGTCTCCCGGAGCACCACGGAGACGAACCCGGTCCGGGGGCCGTACGCGGTGATGTACATGATTCCGATGATGTACCCGGGTATCGCCTGCCCCGAGAGCAAGACCAGTTCCATCTTCCCTTTCGTCGGCAGGTTCGTCCTGACGAACAACCAGGCGAAGGTCAGTCCGAACGCCATCCCGGTGAGGGTCATCCCGACTGCGACGGTGAGCGAGTTCACGAACACCTCTCTCACGTCGAAAAACCCCTCCAGGTAGACCGCGACGAAGTTCTCCAGCGTGAGAGCCGCGTCGAGCTGGCCAGGGAATCCCGACCAGACGCTCGTCCACAGCAGGAAAAACAGCGGGACGACCGTCATCACGACGACCGCGGCGATGACCGCGCCCAGAACGAGCCGCTGCACCGAGTGTTCTCTCCCGGGCATCTCACCCACCGAGTTCTTGATGGCACCGAGGACTCTGTCTCGCGTGCTCATTGCTGGACTTCGTAGACCTGGAGTTGTCCGGGCTGGAACTGGAGGTGTATCTCCTCGCCGCGGTCGAAGTCGTGGTAGTTCTCCGTCTGGACGACCAGGTTGACGTCCGTCGCGTCGAACTCGACTGTCACTTCGTACCGGTCGCCGAGGATGCCCTCTGCCACGACGGTTCCGGTCAGTTCGATTCGACCCTCGGTCTCACCGGAGAACTGTCCGATTTCGATGTCCTCGGGACGGAGAAAGCAGACGACGTCGCCGGTCTCTGACCTGTTGGAGACGTAGTCCGCGTTCCGGAGCGGGAACCGTACGAGCTCCGTCTCGACGACCGTCTCACCGTCGCCGGACGTCGCCAGCGACCCCCCGAACCAGTTCCGAACGCCGATGAACCGTCGGGTGAACGGGAATTTCGGCCGCTGGTACAGTTCCTTCGGCGTCCCGCGTTCGACGATTGCGCCGTCGTTCATCACGAGCACGCGGTCGGCCAGGTAGAACGCCTCCTCCTGGTCGTGCGTCACGTACAGCATACTGACGCCGAGTTCGTGCTGGAGACGCTGGAGTTCGTACCGCATCTGCTTGCGCAGTTCCTTGTCGAGGTTGCTCAGCGGCTCGTCCAGCAACAGCAGGTCCGGGTCGTGTACCAGCGACCGAGCCAGCGCCGTCCGCTGTTGCTGGCCGCCGCTTAGGTCGGTCGCCGGGGTGTCTTTCAGCTCCGGAATCTCCATCAGCTCCAGGACTGCCTCGACGCGGTTCTGGTACTCGGCTTTCGGGACGTCGTGTGCCGCGTGTTTGAGGGGGAAGACGACGTTCTCGTAGACCGTTTTGTGCGGCCAGATGGCGTAACTCTGGTAGACCATCCCGACGTCGCGCTTCTCGGGCGGCTTCGAGACCCCGTCTCCGAACACGAGTTCGTCGTCGATCCATATCTCACCGCTGTCCGGGGTTTCGACGCCCGCGATACACCGGAGACAGGTCGTCTTTCCACACCCGCTCGGGCCGAGCAGCGCCACTATCTCGTTGGTCCCGACGTCGAGGTCGATCGCCGACAGTTCGAACGTGCTACCCAACTGCTTCTGGAGGCCGCGCACCCTCAGCTGCGTGTTCCCGTCCATGAGTCCAGTGTACTGCGAATCCCGGGCACTATCTCCCGCCCCCGGTCGGTGTTCGTGTCGGTTCACGGCGTCGTCTCGTCGACCGTACTCGGCGTTCGTAGGCCGTGTTCCTCCGACAACCCCCCGCCTCGGACATGGGAATTATATACCCCATCTGGGTTTCAATGCTTCGGAGAACGCCCCCTGGTTTTCGGGCGCCCGATTGGAATACTGACGTGGTCCCACACACAGTCAGTTCGGATGTCGACGTGAATTCTCCCCACGACAACGGCGTGCCCGCGGCCCCGTTCGGAGTGTGGTCGCGGGTCGTGCCGTCGTCGCCCGGAGCCCGACTCAGGGTTTGAAGATTCCCTTGTCGACCGCCTTTTGGCCGGTCTCGGCGAACTCCGCGCCCTCCCAGAACCCGATGGTGAACAGCTCCGCGTTCAGCCGCTTTTTCGTGAAGGGGTGGATGTCGACTCCCGAGAGGTCCATGTCGGTTCGCATCGGCACCTGGTCGGTCACGTCGGTCAGCATCCGCCGCTGGACCGACTTCTCCAGCATCGCGCTGAGGAAGAACCGGGCCAGCCAGGGGTTGGGCGCGTTCTTGTTGAGGCTCACCTGCCCCTCCATCGCGTCGGCCTTCACGGGACTGGTGAAGTGGCCCCTGACCCGCAGGTTCTCGTCTTTGACGAACGGCCCGGCCGCCCACGGCCAGTTGTACAGCATCATCGCGGCGTTCCCTTTGCCGACCTCTCGCGTCCCCGCGGAGTGGGAGTCGACGCCGACCACGTTGAGGTGATCCATCAGCGTCGTTATCCACTCCATGGGGTCCATGTCGGTTTGAGCGGCGTGATACCGGGTGATCCAGCCGACCTGCTCCGGACTGACGTACCCGGAGAACGCGACGTCGAGTCCCTCGTACTGGTCCTCGAAGAGGTCGTTGTACGTCTCGGGGTAGTCCAGCCCTCGTTCCTCGAATACCTGCTCGCTGATGGGCATACAGATGCCCGCCCCGCCGTTGAACGCGGACACCTGGAACGACATGACCCGCTTTTCGGGCAGTTCGTCCGTGAACCAGAAGTTCTGGTCGAGGTCCCACTCGAACCAGTCCCGCGCGAGTTCCAGCCCCGCGTCGTTCCCCTCGGTCTTGATCTTGTCGCGGAGGTTCGACGCCGTAGTGATGAAGTCGGCTTTGTCCTCACCGGCGCGACGTTCCTGGATGAACCGCTGGGAGACGGTCGCGCCGTCGCTGGCGAAGACGTTCCCCTCGATGCTGGTCCCGAACTCGTCGTTTACCACTTCGATGAGGTCGTACCACTGCTGTGAGTCGCCGGTCCCGGCGTAGATGGTTAGCGTCTTCCCGTCGTCGATGTGGTCCGCCAACGCCTCGGTCGTCCACGGGGTCTGCGGTTCGCCGCTGCCCGTCGTCCCGGCGGTGCCGCCCGTCGTCGACTGTCCGCTCGACTCCGTCTCCTCACCGCCAAGACATCCCGCGAGCGCCGCCCCCGAGAGCGCGACGCCCGTCGCGAGGAATCCGCGGCGCGACGTGGAGTCGATACCCGTCAACGGAGACCGAGTGGCCCGGCTTTTCCCCCCACCGTCTCTGGCGTCGGATGAATTCTGGTCGTTCATTGGCGAAGCGTTTCCATTTTAGTGTTTATACGTTTGTCGTGGATTATCAACCTATGGGAAACCGGGTTCGGAATAATTACGTGATAGCTAAACAAGCGAGTAGAACGATAACGTGATTTCTGGCAGGAACAGTGACGTGAAACTTCATGCGTACCTGGCGTGAACGGTACTCCATGCGGGGTCCAACAGAGAAGCCGTTCGACCCGGCCGTCTCGCCGCTCTTCGTCAACGCGATACACGAGGAGCTTCGCCGGTACGACGGCATGCGCGTCGGAGACCCGCGACCCTGCCCCGGGTGCGGGTTGAGCGACACCAGAAAGAACGGGTACCAGAACGAACCCAAGACAGTCGCGCGACTCGTTACCGCAGACGGCCTCGAGGACGTCGGCGTCGAGGTACAGCAGTTCGAGTGCAAGGAGTGCGGACGGTCGTTCCAGGGCGCCCTGTCCGAACTCTTCTACGACGGGTGTTCCTACGCCAAGCCGATCGTCGACCTGTGCCTGTTTCACGCTGCACAGCACTCCCCCACCGCCTGTGAACGCCGACTCCGCCGGATGTACGGGCTCCAGGTCCACCGGGACACCGTCGAGCGGTACGCCGACCGCTTCGCGGACGAGGAGGCCGACTGGCACGCTATCGACATCGCCGGGCACACGTACTCGCTGGACTTCCTGTCGTTCCTGTTCGGCGGCGACGACGACGAGTACCCGTCGTTCGTGCTCAAGAGCCACACCGTACTCTGGTAAGTCGAGACGTTGGCGCACAACGGGACGGTTCTCTCACGCGTGCCTCTGCCGTCGCTCTGCTCGTTCCGAGGGACGGTCCCGGACCGCCCGTAGATTGTCCGCGGAGCCCCTGGGCCACGGTGGTGAGCGCCTGCGGCGTTCCCGAGCGGACGTCGGACTCTCTAGCTCTCTACTTTGGCCTTGACGTTCTCGAAGTAGGTGTTGATGTCCCGGTTGATGATTGGTTTGAGGATGGTCGTGCTGATCGAGGCGACACCGCCGCTGAAGGTGACTTCGGCGGTGTAGGCGAGCACCGACGCGCCGTCGTCGTCCTGCTGTATCTCCATCGCCGCGAGGATGTCGAAGTCGCTCCCTGTCTTCTGGTCGAACGCGTTCGCGACGGTGACGACGGACTCCGGCGGGTTCATCTCGACGAACTCCGCCTCGCCGGACAGCGAGACGGTGAGATGACTCACGCCGCGCTGGATGTCGAGCGTGTACTTCCGCTCGGAGACGCGCTCTATCGACTGTGCTCCCGGGACGCACTCGGTCAACGTCTGCGGGTCCGAGAGGTGGGCCCACAGCTCGTCGGTGTCCGCGTCGATGCGGACCCGGTCGGAGAACTCGAGGCGCTTGCTGTCTTCGCCTTCGGGGGCCGACGCGTCTGCGGCCGGCTGCTCGTCGGGCTGCTGTGTGTCGTTTGAGGAATTCATTGGTAGGCTGGAACAGATACCGCCGGCGCGGTGGAACCGTTACAGTTCGATGATGGTGAACTGGTTCGACGCGATGCCGACGTTGACGAAGTTCCCGCCGCTGTCGCTGGCGACGACTTCGTAGCCGTACGTTCCTGGACTCAGGTTCTCCGTTTCGAGCACCCCGTACCACTGTTCGGCGGTGTTCTCCTCTTCGCCGGTGAGGTACTCCAGTTGAATCGGGTCGAACGCGCCGTCGGCGGACTCGACCCTCACCGAACTGAGGGTGTCACTGCCGACGAATTCGCCGGAATTGCCGTTGTAAACCCCGATTCTGAAGGAGACGTCCATCTCGGTGGAGAACTGCCGCTCGGGGGTACAGGCGCCGATGAACCCGTTGCCGTAATCCGGCGCGGGGTGGCCCTCCCAGTGGGTCTCCGTCGAGACGATGTAGTTGGTGGGGTTCGAGAACTCGATGACCTCGAGGCTGTCTTCGAGGATGCCGACGGTCGCGAAGTTCGCGTCCCCGTCCTGGACCTGGACCGTGTACGAGAACGTCCCAGGTTCGGTGCCCTCCGGAATCGTCCACGTCCCGGCCCACTCCTGGGCGGGGTTCTCCTCGTCGTCGCCCGCCCACTCGAGGTCGACCGTCGGGCCGCCATCGACGTTGACGGAGACGCTCTGGAGGTCGTCGTTGGTGAGCTGATTGCCCGTCTCCGGGTCGAAGATGCCGACGTAGAAGACGACCATCATCCCCGGGACGAACCGTCTCGTCGCGGAGCACGAGGAGGCGAAGGTCGCCCCTTCGGGTACCTCGCCGGTCCCAGTCTCCGCCGTCACGACGTAGTTCGCCGCCTGGTTCTGTGCCGTTCCCGTGTCGGTCGAACCACCGGACGTTGTCGTCGTGGTCGTGTCGCTCTGCGCGTTACCCCCGCAACCGGCGAGACCGACAGTCGCCCACGTGGCCGCCCCCCCGACGAGCAGGCGACGGCGCGTCGTCGCTGCCCTGTCTTCCCCCTCAGCGGCGTTCCCGTCCTTCTCGTGTGTTGTGTCCTGGGACATTACAAAGGGCATTTATTATCCACCATTAAAAACTTATACGTGTAGTTCCATGAACGTGGGATAATGGTCGGGATTTTTAAACCCCCGGGCTAAAAGGGGGACTGAAATGGCTCGCAACTCATCTCGGGACGACCCACG
>JBEPXT010000127.1:0-10350 GCA_041641795.1 Salinigranum sp. | reverse complement strand
CGTCGACGCCACGGGCGACCTGACGTTCCGGCAGTCGCTGCCTGCGCCCGGGTAGCGCGTCGTCACCGGGTCGGTCCCGGCGCCTTCGGACTCCGTGTTCGCATCGCGTCGAGTGGCGTGTCGAGCAGTCGATGAGACGTCCAGAACTGGCGGGACGGCCTTACGAAACTGGTTTCGTTAGGCGGCTGAGATAAAACGGCGGCTCGACGGCCAGCGCGCTCGAAAAACCGGACGACTGCTCCTCGTCGAGAGCGCCACCGCGACCGGGCGACCGCAGACATACGCGGTCGCAGGACCGTCTAGGTTGCAGACACGAGCTCGGATATTGTAACCGGAGGTAGTTACGCTCCCTC
This sequence comes from Salinigranum sp., assembly GCA_041641795.1. GTDB lineage: Archaea > Halobacteriota > Halobacteria > Halobacteriales > Haloferacaceae > JBEPXT01. The sequence goes on along the minus strand of JBEPXT010000127.1, from coordinate 9,997 downwards.
GGGAACGCCTAACTGGATAGCACGCGTATATAACCAACGTACCTTACAATGACTGAACTTGGCGGATTCCAGGACCACGTGGCGCGGGTCGACCTGTCGACAGGAGACGTCGCCTACGAGGGAATCGACGACGAGGACGCGAAGAAGTACATCGGGGCGCGGGGGCTCGGCGTGAAGTACGTGTTCGAGCAGGGAGCGGACGTGGACCCGCTCGGACCGGACAACATGCTCGCGTTCATGAACGGGCCGCTGACGGGGACACAGACGGTCATGAGCGGACGCATCGCCGTCTGCACGAAGTCGCCGCTGACGGGGACGGTCACTGACTCCCACCACGGCGGGTGGAGCGGCGCCCGCCTGAAGTGGTCGGGGTTCGACGGCCTCCTGTTCACCGGGCAATCAGAAGACCCGGTGTACGCCTTCGTCGAGGACGGAAAGCTCGAACTCCGCGACGCCTCGCACCTCTGGGGGAAGGGCGTCCACGAGACCATCGAGACGCTCGGTGAGGAAGTCGACGGAAGCGTCGGCAAGAACCTGAGCGTGATGGCCATCGGGCCGGGCGGCGAGAACCAGGTCCGGTACGCCGCCATCCTCAACGAGGACGACAGGGCGAGCGGGCGCGGCGGCACCGGCGCGGTCATGGGGTCGAAGAACCTCAAGGCCATCGTCGTGAAGTCGGGGACCCGGATGCCCAAACCCGAGAAGCCCGAACTGTTCCAGGAAGGGTATCAGCAGGCTATCGAGGTCATCCGCGAGTCCGACGTGACCGGTCCCAACGAGGGCGGTCTCTCGGTGTACGGGACGAACGTCCTGATGAACATCACCGAGGAGATGGACGGTCTGCCGACCCGGAACGGCCGGTACACCTCGACGCACTCCGAGGCCGCGGAGAGTCCCGACGACCTGAACATCGACGCGGAGAACGTGTCGGGCGAGCACGTCCGGGAGAACATTCTCGTGGACGAACCGACCTGTCACTCCTGCCCGGTGGCCTGCAAGAAGGAAGTCGAGGTGGAGACGACGGTCAAGGGCAAGGACATGAACGTCCGGATGGAGTCCTACGAGTACGAGTCGGCGTTCGCGCTCGGCCCGAACTCGATGAACGACGACACCGAGAAGGTCGCCGTGATGATCGACCGGTGTAACGACATGGGCGTCGACACCATCGAGATGGGCAACATGTTCGCGATGGCCATGGAGATGACCGAGCAGGGCAAACTCGACGAGCTCGGCGAGGGCATCGAGTGGGGCGACGCCGACGAGATGATAGAGCTCATCGAGAAGGTCGGCCACCGCGAGGGCGACCTGGCGGACCTGCTGGCAGAGGGCGCAGACCGCATCGCAGAGCGGATGGGCGCCCACGACAACTCCCTGGCGGTCAAGGGCCAGACCATCCCGGCGTACGACCCCCGCTGCATGAAGGGCATGGGCATCGGATACGCCACCTCGAACCGCGGTGCGTGCCACCTGCGCGCGTACACGCCGTCGGCGGAGATTCTCGGCCTCCCGGAGAAGGTCGACCCCTACGAGTGGCAGGGCAAGGCAGAGCTGGCTGCCACCTTCCAGGACATGCACTGCATCTCTGACTCGTTCGACATCTGCAAGTTCAACGCCTTCGCGGAGGGCATCGAGGAGTACGTCCTCCAGTACAACGGGATGACGGGCCTCGACGTGTCGGAGGACGACCTCCTGCAGGCCGGCGAGCGCATCTGGACGCTCGAACGGTACTACAACAACCTCGCTGGATTCGACGCCGCGGACGACAGCCTGCCGGGACGGTTCGTGAAGGGCCACGAGGACGCCGTCCCCGGCCAGGGCGGGTCCGAGGGCGAACTCTGTGAACTCGACGAGATGCTCGAGGAGTACTACGCCCACCGCGAGTGGGTCGACGGCGTCGTGCCGGACGAGAAACTCGAGGAACTCGGCATCGACATCGGTCCGGGCACCGGCGTGAGCGCCGGCGACTCGGGCGCACCGGCGGACGACTGAGCAGACGGCGCGGCGCGACCCCCTCATTTTTGGACGAACGTGTACGGAACACCGCCGGGGCGAGAAATTCGCTCTCGATTGGGTGAAACAGCCCCCGGCTTTGAAGTTTATCACGTGCGTAACTAGACAGTAATGACGCCCGAAACGCTCGTCTTCGGGGTACTCGCCGCCGTCGCACTCGTCCACCTAGTGACGATGGCGCTCGTGTACCTCTTCAGGTGGCGGGGGTCGGCGTCGGGCGAGGGGTTCGACGAGGTACTCCTGCCGGAGAGTCGCCGGGAGACGCGCCCCGGGAGCGACAACGGCGGACCCGCGGGGGCGGAGCGACCGCATCGCCGTGAGCGCCCGGCGCGAGACGCGGAACCCGCGTCGGTCGACTGCCCGGACTGCGGAGCCCGGAACGAGGCGGGGTACGTCTACTGTCGGGAGTGCGTCCGCAAACTCCCCGCCGGGGGCCACGACGACGAGTTCGACGGGTCGCCCTACGCCCGTCAGCCGCCGTAGTTCGCTCCGTCGACCGACTGGCCAGTGGCCGGGTCGACGATGCCCGGAGAGGATTCTGGAACGTCGCCCCCGCGACCCGGACGAGCGCTCGGGCAGTTCTCGGAACCAGTCGCCTCGGGTCCCGGCGCCCGTGCAGTGACCGCAGTGGCGTCGCGTGTGAGAGGCGTCGAGGGTCAGGACTCGGTCCCGACGACGACGGGGTCACGAATCTCCAGGGCCGTCTCGAACTCGTCGCGCCGGTCCGTTCGCGACCCGAGAAAGAGGAGTTGCTCCTCGTGGGCGCGGCGAACCGCGTCGGTCTCCCGCCGGGAGAGACCCACCGACTCGCCGACGGACGGCCAGTGGTCCTCGGAGACCAGGAAGACGGCCCGTTCGTCGTCCTCGAGGATACACTCGAACTGGCGCCGGTACGTCTCGATGTCCGGAGAGAGGTAGCGCTGGACCCTGGCGACCAGCGCCGGGAGCGTGTCGGCCGGGACGCTGGCTTTCGCGCCCGCCAGGATGAGCACGTTCCCCTCTATCGGAATCTGGGCGTCCATCAGCCACCCGCGCGGACCGCCTTCTGGGCGAATCGGTCAACCAGCGAATCGAGCGTCGACGGCTCGCCCTCGAAGACGACGGTCACTTCGTTGAGCGTCAGCGACGGGCCGACGGAGGCCGACTCCTCGGAGAGGGTCGCCACCCACTCGTCGCCCCGGACCTCCTGGTCGGACACCGCCTCGCCGCCGAGATTCGTGAGATAGTGGCGGGCGAGGCGGAGAGAGATGCCGCGGAACGTCCGCTCGCGGCGCTCGACCGCGTCGGACTCGTCGGCGTCGGGCACGTCAGCGTCGGGCATGTCAGGGTCGGACGCGTCCGCCGCCCGCGACGGGCGGGAAGATTGCGAGCGTGTCGCCGTCCTCCATTCTCGTCTCGATGCCGTCCATGTGGAGCACCTCGCGGCCGTTCTTGAGCACGTTTATCTGCGGCCTGAGACCGCCGTTCTGTAGCAGGTCGAGACCGTCGTACTGGGTCTCCAGCGTCGAGAGAACGTCTCCGACGGTCGATTCGTCCTCGAACTCACGCTCGATGACCTTCGACCCGACGGCCTCCCGGAAGGTAGCGAAGAACTTCAACTCCAGGTGCATACAGTCGTTACCGGGACGGAGAGCAAAAAGGTGCGCGCCCGTGTGCGTTTCCGGTACCGGTCGGAAGACACCGGGCGGTCGACGGTCGCCCTGCAGCGACGTTCGCCGGGCGGTCGGCGTTCGCCGTCCGGTCAGCGCTTGCCGAACCGGATGCCGTCTTCGACGAGGCGGTAGTTGCGCTCGCGGTCGATGTGGGCCGCGAGCCACTCGTGTTCGTGTATCTGCATGATGAGGTCCGCCTGCAGGTTCCGCCAGGCGATTGCGAAGATCGGCGACTGCCCCCAGGCCCGGAGTTCCGGAACGAACTCGTCGTATCGCTCCATCCGGTCTTCGAGGCGTTCGATGGCGTCGACAACGTACTCGGCCGCCTCCGTCTCGGAGTCGGCGGAGTCGATGGCCTGGTTGAGGCGGTTCTCCAGCGCGCCCACGGCCTGCTGCATGTCCTGTGCGGCGTTGTCGTCCCCCTCCGGGAGCGAGTCCAGAATCGGCTGAGGGACGCCGAGCGATAGCTGCTCCATGTGCCCTGGGTGGTCCCCGGAGGAGAAAAATCCCGGGGCGTCGGCAGTCAGGACCGACCGACCGAGACCCGGTCGCCCGTCAGGAACGCGCGCAGTTCGGTTCCGCAGTCCCGACACAGGAGCGCCGTCACCGCCCCCTCGTCGTCGAGAACGTCGACGACCGAGTAGACGCTCTCCCGGGAGAGCGGCGCGCCACAGCGCTCACAGGAGTCGGATTCGTCGCTCATGGCCGAAGCGACCCGCGGACGAGCCAAGAGTGTTGCGCAACTCGCAACCCGCGGGCCGGCGGTTTCGAGTCTCGCTTCGCCTAACTGGAAGACGTTCACCCGGTGCGACTGACGACGTTCACGCAGTGTGACCGGCAACGTTCACTCGGCGCGGCCGACGGCGCTCTCGCCGACCGGGTCGTGGCCCTCGATGACCTCCTGACCGCCCATGTACGACCGGAGGGCTTCTGGCACCGTGACGGTGCCGTCCTCGTTCTGGTAGTACTCGAGGATGGCGACCATGACCCGGCCCACTGCGGTGCCCGACCCGTTGAGCGTGTGCAGGTACTCGGCCGACAGGTGCTGCTCCGGTCGGTAGCGGATGCCGGCGCGCCGAGCCTGGAAGTCCTCGAAGTTCGAGACGCTGGATATCTCCAGCCACCGACCGCCGACGTCCGGTCCCTCGGGGAGGTCGGTTCCGGGCGCCCACACCTCGATGTCGTAGGTCCGGGCCGACGCGAACGTGAGGTCGCCGGTACACAGTTCGAGGACGCGGTAGGGCAACCCGAGGCGGCGGACGACTTCCTCCGCCTCCGAGAGCAGTCCCTCGAGGCGGTCGTAGCTCTCGTCGGGTTCGACGAAGTTGACGAGTTCGACCTTGTTGAACTGGTGGACCCGCACGATGCCGCGGGTTTCGGTCCCGTGTTCGCCGGCCTCGCGCCGGAAGTTCGGCGTGTACGCCTGGTACTTCAGCGGGAGGTCCTCCCGGAGGAGAATCTCGTCGGCGTGCATGTTGGTGACCGGCACCTCCGCGGTCGGACAGAGCCACAGGTCGTCGTCGTCGTACGCCTCGGTCTCCTCGCCCCCGATGCGGTAGGCGTCGTCGGCGAACTTCGGGAGTTGCCCCGTCCCCCGCATCGACGTGCTCTTGACCGGGATGGGCGGGAACAGTTCGTGGTAGTCCTGTTCGCGGTGGACGTCGCGCATGAACTGGATGAGGGCGTGTTCGAGTCGTGCGCCGTCGCCCTTCAGGAAGTAGAAGCCGCTCCCGGTGGTCTTCGCGCCGCGGCGCTCGTCGATGATTTCGAGGTCCGCCCCGAGTTCGTAGTGCGGCCGGACCGTCTCCGGGAGGTCGCGCATCTCATCGAACCCCTCGCGGGCGATTTCGACGTTGTCGCTCTCGTCGTCGCCCACCGGGACGTCGTCGTGGGGGACGTTCGGCATCGCGTAGCTTCGTTCCTCCAGTTCGTCGGCCAGTTCGTCCGCGCGGTCCTCGACCGCCTCGATTTCGGCTTTCAGTTCCTGCGAGCGCTCGATTTTCTCCTGTGCGGCCTCGTCCTCGCCGGCCTGCTTGTGCTCGCCGATCTGTTCGCTGATCTGGTTTCGCTCGTGACGGAGGTCGTCGCCGCGCGCTTTGAGTTCGCGCCACTCCTCGTCGAGTTCGAGGAACTCGTCTACGTCGACGTCCTCGACGCCCCGGTCTTCGAGCATCTGTCGCACCTCGTCCGGATGGTCCCTGATGAACGCCTTCGATAACATGGCTGTGAGTATCTCGTTGTCTCGGGTATCGGCGGTCCGGCCCTTAAGTCGCTTCCTGTCCGGACGAGGGAGGCGAACCCCAATGTAGCCGTCGGTGGTGCGCGAACTGCTAGCACGTTTCTAGCGCGGCGCTGCCCGGCCGGCAGGGCCGGTCGTTCCTGGATTCCACTGACCCGTCCGCACGACGCGGGTCGACGCTCCCACTCACTCGCCCGAGGCACCGTCGTCGAGAGACTCGAGCGATTCGGCGTCGCCCTCCCAGCCGTACTGGGCGCGGGCGACGGCCGGCGAAACCTTGCCGAGTCGAACGTCCCGCGAGACGGCGTCCGGGTCTCTGTCGGCCGGGTCGCCGTAGCCCCCGCCGCCCGGCGTCCGGATGCTCACCACCGTCCCCGGCGGCAGGTCGTGCGTCGATTTGCCCGGGAGGCGAGTCTCGTCAGCCCCGTCGGCGTCGGCCTCGGCCTCGGCGGGCGGGAGACGCCGCCACACCGCCCCGGGAGTCCCGTCCTCTCCCCCGGCGAGTCCGTACGGCGCGTGGCGCTGGCGGTCCGCGAGGACGCTGAACGTGGCCACGTGGTCCCGGACCTGGATGTCCCGGCGCAGGCCCAGGCCGCCGCGGAACTCGCCGGCCCCGCCGGAGTCCGGGCGGAGTTCGTACCGGGTCACGCGGAGCGGGTAGGCCGTCTCCAGCACCTCGGCGGGCGTGTTCCGCGTGTTCGACATGTGGACGTGGACGCCGTCCATCCCGTCTCGCCCCGCCCGTCCGCCGAAGCCGCCGCCCTGCGTCTCGTAGAACGCGTAGGGCGACCCGTCAGTCGCGGCGTCGGGGGACGACGCATCGGCGGGCGGCGACTCCGCAGCGGGTGCGCTGGCGGACGTCCCGCGGTCCGCCGACGCGTCGCCGGTCCGGGGGTCGGTCCCGCCGAAGGTGACGTTGTTCATCGTCCCCTGACAGGCGGCGACGACTCGCTCGACGTCTGCCTCGGCGAACGCCCCGAGCACGACGTCGGTGACGCGCTGGGACGTTTCGAGGTTGCCGCCCACCACCGCGGCGGGCGGGCGCGCGTCGACCAGGCTCGCGGTCGGCGTCTCGACGGTTATCGGCCGGTAACACCCGTGGTTCGGCGGGATGTCCGGGTCCGTGACTGCCCGAACCGCGTAGTACGTCGCCGACGCCGTCACGGCGTAGACGGCGTTGACCGGGCCCGCCGTCTGGTCGGCGGTGCCGTCGAAGTCCACCGTCACCTCGTCGCCCTCGACGGCGACAGACACCCGTATCGGAAGGTCCTGGTTCCCCCGCCCGTCGTCGTCGAGGACGTCCTCGAACGCGTAGGTCCCGTCGGGGAGCGCCTCGATTTCGGCCCGCATCCGTCGCTCGGAGTAGTCCTTGATGGCCCCGAGTCCTGGTTCCAGGGTCTCGCCGTACCGGTCGGCGAGCGCCTGGAACCGGCGTCGGCCCGTCGCGTTCGCCGCCACCTGGGCGCGCAGGTCCCCCCGTCGCTCGTCGGGAGTGCGGACGTTCGCGAGGAGCACCGCCAGCAGGTCGTCGCGGACCTCGCCCCCCGAGAGGAACTTCACCGGGGGGATGCGGAGCCCCTCCTGGAAGATTTCGGTCGCGTTCGCCGCGACGGACCCGGCGCGGGACCCGCCGACGTCCGCGTGGTGGGCGCGGTTGGCCGCGTAGGCCACCACGCGACCCTCGACGAACACCGGCGAGACCAGCGTCAGGTCGGGGAGGTGCGCCCCGCCCGCGAACGGGTCGTTGGACAGGACGGCGTCCCCCGGCGAGAGCGCCTCCGGGGGGAACGCCTCGATGGCCGCGGCGACCGAGAACGGCATCGCGCCCAGGTGAACCGGCATGGTCTCGGCCTGGGATATCATCTCCCCGTCGGCATCGAACAGGGCCGTCGAGCAGTCCCGGCGCTCCTTGATGTTCGGGGAGTAGCCGGTGCGGACGAGCGTGGCGTTCATCTCCTCGGCGACCGCTACGCAGGCGTTGCGGAGCACTTCCAGGGTCACCGGGTCCACGTCGTCGGTCCGCCCCTCGTCCCCGGCCGGTTCGTCGTGGGTCACGGGGACACCTCCACGACGAGGTTCGCGTCATCGTCGACCTGGAGGCGCTGTCCCGGCGGGACCACCGTCGTGCTCTCGGCGCCCTCGACCACCGCCGGACCGTCCAGGGACATCCCCGGTCCGAGTCGCGCCCGGTCGTAGGTCGGCGTCTCGCGGACCGTCCCGTCGAACCCAACCTCGCGGGTTCCGGTCCGTGCCGCCTCGACCGACTCGGGCGTTCCTTCGGCCGCGAGGTCCGGCGGTTCGACGGTTCCGCGCGCGCGACAGCGGAGCGTCACCAGTTCGAGCGGTTCCGACGGCGAGGCGTGCCCGTACCGGTCGCGGTGCCGGCGGTGGAACCGCTCGGCCATCTCGTCGAGTGCGTCCGCGTCGAACGAGGCGGGCACGGACACGCCGAGTTCGAACGACTGGCCGGCGTACCTGAGGTCCGCGGTCCGCTCGAACGTCATCCGGTCGGGGGGCACGTCCTCGGCGGCGAGGCGGTCCCGCCCCGCGGCGACGAACGCATCGAACGCCGCCGACAGGTCGCCGGGGTCGACCGCCGAGAGGCGCCGGACCCGCGAGGTGCTGAAATCGTAGAGCACGTCGCTCGTCAACAGGCCGAGCGCCGACAGCACGCCGGCGGCCCGGGGGACGAGAACGCGGGGGATGTCCAGGTCGGCGGCCAGCGTGGCGGCGTGGAGGGGCCCCGCGCCGCCGAACGCGACCAGCGTGAACTCGCGGGGGTCGAAGCCCCGCTCGACCGACACGACCCGCAGCGCCCGCTCCATGTTCGCGTTGGCGACGTCGAGGACGCCCTGGGCGGCCGCGTCGACTCCCAGTCCCAGGGGGTCGGCGAGTTCGCGCTCGACCACCTCGCGCACCTCGGCTCTCGACGCCCCGCCGCCGTCGAGGAACGATTCCGGGTCGATGCGGCCAAGCAGGAACTGCGCGTCGGTCGTGGTCGGGCGGTCCCCGCCGCGGCCGTAGCAGACGGGCCCGGGGTCCGCGCCGGCCGACCGGGGGCCGACGCGGAGCGCTCCGCCGGGGTCGAGCCACGCCACCGACCCGCCGCCGGCGCCGACGGTGTGGACGTCGGTCATCGGCACGGAGACGGGGTACTCGCCCACCTCGACGTCGGTCGTCACCACCGGGTCCCCGTCCGTCACGAGCGAGACGTCACAGGAGGTTCCCCCCATGTCCATCGTTATCAGGTCGCCGAATCCACGTCGTCCGGCGACGTGCGTCGCTCCCTGGACGCCCGCGGCCGGACCGGAGAGGAGCGTCCGCACCGGGCGTTCGCGCGCGGCCTCGGCGGTGATGGTGCCCCCGTTGGACTGCATGATTCGGAGGGGCGCCCGCACCCCCGCGTCGGCGACAGCGTCGGTCAGGCGCCTCACGTAGTCGGTCATCACCGGTTTGAGGGCGGCGTCGAGGGCCGTCGTCAGCGTTCGCTCGTACTCGCGAATCTCCGGGAGCACGACGCTCGACAGCGAGCAGGGGACGTCGAGCCCCTCCGACCGGAGTATCTCGCGGACGCGACGCTCGTGGACGTCGTTCTCGAAGGCGAACAGCAGGCAGACGGCGACGCTCTCGACGCCGGCCGCCCGGAGGTCGGCGGCCAGCGCCCGCACCGCGTCCTCGTCGAGGGGTTCGAGCACCGCCCCCTGCTCGTCGAGGCGTTCCGGGACGCCGAACCGCCGGTCGCGCTCGACGACCGGCGTCGGTTTCTCGGCCTGGAAGTCGTAGATGTCCGGGCGGGCCTGTCGCCCGATTTCGAAGACATCGCGGAATCCCTCGGTCGTGAGGAGTGCAGCGTCGGCCCACTCCGCTTCGAGGACGGCGTTCGTCGCCACGGTGGTTCCGTGTGCGAACGCGGACACGTCCCCGGGGTCGATGTCGTCGCGGTCCGCGATGCGTTCGAGGCCCTCGGCGACGCCGCGTTCCGGGGCGTCCGGCGTCGACGGGGTCTTCGTCACCCGGACCCGCCCGTCGGTGACGGCGACGACGTCCGTGAAGGTGCCGCCGACGTCGACGCCGACGCGAGCGCCGTCAGCCATCG
>JBEPXT010000126.1:0-10440 GCA_041641795.1 Salinigranum sp. | reverse complement strand
ATCATTTCGGATATTTCAGGTGGCTCGCGGCCGAATCCATCTTGTTTCTGGACTCCGTCTCACGAATATTGAACAGAAATCTGTCAATTGGCTTCATTCGACGCTGAATTGCCGCCGAACTAAAAATCCCCTGACACGGTTTCACTCGCACGATTCGATGTCGGTTCGCTCCTCGGCCACTGACGACGTTTCGTCACTCGCCCCCGGCGGGCGGTGACGACGACGCCGCGAGCGACTCGAGGCCCTCCTCGAGGGTCACGGTCGGTTCGAAGCCGAGGCGGTCTCTGGCCTTCGAGATGTCCGCGATGCTCTCCTCGATGTCGCCCTCGCGCGGCGGGACGTGCGTGACCGAGGACGACGAGTCGGTCACGTCGCGAATCGTCTCGGCTATGTCGAGGATGGTGGCGTCGTCGCCGGTGGCGACGTTGTACGCCTCGCCGGTGTGTTCCGTGGTCGCCGCGAGGACGTTCGCCTGGACCACGTCGGAGACGTGGACGAAGTCGCGGGTCTGGGTCCCGTCGCCCTCGACGGTAATCGGGTCACCCCGCTGAGCCTGGTCGAGGAAGATGCTGATGACGCCGCTGTAGTCGCTCGCAACCTGCCGGGGTCCGTAGACGTTGAAGTACCGGAGCGCGACGGTCTCCAGGCCGTAGAGGTCCGCGTAGACCCGGGCGTAGTGGTCCACGGTGAGTTTGTCGACGCCGTAGGGGGACCCGGGTGTCGTCGGGGCCGTCTCGGGGATGGGAACGGTCTCCGGGTCGCCGTAGATGGCCGCGCTCGAAGCCAGGACAACTCGGGGGTCGCCGTCGCGGGCGGCCTCCAGCAGTTTCAGCGTCCCGTCGGCGGTGACGGCGTGGGTCGACAGGGGGGACTCGACCGACGCCTCGACGCTGACGACCGCGGCCTCGTGGAAGACGATGTCGGCGTCCGGCACCAGGTCCGCGAGGAGGTCCTCGTCCCGGACGTCGCCCTCGACGACCTCGGCGCCGTCGGGGACGTTCTCCCGTCGCCCGGTCGAGAAGTCGTCCAGGATGTACACGTCGTTCGATTCGACGAACTCGTCGGCGATGTGGCTGCCGATGAAGCCTGCGCCGCCGGTTATCAGGACGGTCTTGTCGGTGGGGGTCGTGGCTGTCATCTGTGGGTGGGGCTCTCGTGGGGACGACGACGGGGCCGGGAAAAAAACCCGCAGTTTGCCGCGCGCGATTGCCGCGAGGCCGTTCGGTCGGCCTCCGTCACCGGTCTCCGGTGGAGACGGATTCGCGGGCCCGTTCGCGCTTCGATTGCAGTTTCGCCAGCGACTCGTGCGCGCCGATGACCATCGCCGGGACCACGAGCATGAAGATGTGCTCTTCGACCGGGATGCCCAGGAATTCGACGCCGGTCCGGAGGGGTATCTCGAAGACGCCCACGGTGAGCGTGTACCAGTCCCAGACGTAGGCGAAGGGGTAGAGCACGACGATAGTTCGTGCTGCGGCGCGGAACGCGCCGGCGTACGCCAGCAGCGAGAGGGCGATTGTTCCCCAGAGCAGTTCCGTCACCAGGTACGTGTACGGGCCGAAGACGCCGATGTCCGGGAGTCCCCCCTGCAGGAGGACCCAGATGTCCGAGAGCATACCCCGTGTTCGTGCGCCCGGTGAAAAGCCACCCGGCGGCCGGTCACGTCAGGGGCCGAAACCAGACTGCCACGACCAGGGCGGCTAGGAACACGTACGTGCCGCGTACCAGGAGCATCGTGGCCAGGCGGGCGTCGGCCCGGTGGGCGACGAGAGCGACGCCGCCGAAGAGGGCGACGCCGACGACGGAACTGGGCGGGAACACCTGGACGACGGAGAAGGCGACGACGGCGGCCATCCCGACGCCCATGAGCGTGTACGCCGCTCGCTTCGCTCCCGTCGGTCCCAGCACGACGGCGACAGTCCGCTTGGAGATGGAGCGGTCGTACTCGTAGTCCTGTGCGTCGTCGATGATTTTGATGCCCGAGAGGAGGACGACGAACACCGCGCCGAACGCCAGTACCTCGACGGTGAGCGTCCCAGACTGGACGTAGAATCCGCCGAGGAGAGCGAAGCCGATGCCCGTCGGATATCCTGCTGTCGCCGTCACCGGGTTCATATCGAGGTACGGGGCGTGCAGGAACCCGATAATCCACCCCGGGAGCGTCAACGCCGCGGCCACGGGGCCGACGAGAACCCCGATGGCAGCGGTCAGCACGGCGAACAGCGCCGTCGCTCCAGCCATGGCGACCACGCACCCGCGGCGCGTGAGCGGGTGGTCGTCGTCCTCGCCCCGGCCGTAGAAGTCCACGTAGCCGTCTTTGACGTGGGCAGTGTACAGGGCGCTGAACGCCGCGAGCATGTGCGTCAGCGCCAGCCCTCCGTCGAACTCCCGCGCGAGCACCGCCCCGAACGCCGATGCGGCCACCGGTGGGAGCATGAACACCGGATGAATCTGCGATGCGAGTGCCCGCACGGCCGCGCGAGGACCCGTCCCGCCACGAGCAACGTCCATGGAATTGCACAACGGCTGTCACGAACAAAGCGGTTGCGCCCGGTCGTTCTAGTCGATTATGTATACATTCAGGAATTATTATATGCTCGCTCGTCGAAATGTCACGTGAGAAGCCATGACCGCCGACAGCTCGCCGCCGACCCGGATAGAGGCCGCCCACCTCCGCGACCACCTGGAACGGGCGCTCGAACACGTGGAACACCCGGAGGCCAGATACCACCTCCGCGAAGCGCTCCAGTTGCTGGTCGTCTTCGAGGATTCGAACGCGTGACCGGTCTCTCGTCTGCAGATTCGTTCTCTACGCGACCCGCCTGACCCGGCGACGCTGCGGCCGCGAGTACCCCCGCCGAGCAAATCCCAAAGCTTATTCTCGCTTTGTTGTTGGACTACAGCATTCGATGGCTCCGAGGAAGACGGTCGGAACTGCGCTCGTCGGGGGTGGTGTCGCGCTGCTGGTGCTCTCCCTGCTCGTCAGCGCCGCGCTGGCTCCGACTATCGGTGCGACGGGGGACGACCAGCAGCGACGGACGCTCGTGGGCTCGCAGGGCGGGGGCCCCGGACTGCACGAGGCGGGGAGCGTCTACCTGCTGACGGGCGAGAACGTGACCTGGAAAGCGGAGAACACGGACAGCTACTTCGACGTGACGCAACTCGACAACGGCAGTGTCATGGCGGGGTTCATGGACGGCGGCTACCGGGACTGCGACCCGTATCCGTCGCCGTGCGTCCACACCGGCTTCCGCATCATCGAGCCGGGACCGTCGCCCGAAGTCGTCAGCGAGTACAGCTTCCCGGTCCGGACGCGCAAGAACAGCGAGGTCCACGACGTCGAGAAACTGCCGTCCGGCGAGTTCGTGATGACCGACATGGAGTACGAGCGCATCATGACCGTCCAGAACGGCGAGATTACGTGGCAGTGGAACGCGAGTCAGCGCTACGACGCGCCCGCCGACCCGACCCGGACTGACTGGCTCCACATCAACGACGTGGACTACCTGGGCGACGACCGGTTCCTCGTGTCGGTCCGGAACGCCAACGAACTGGTCGTCGTGGAACGCGGACGGGGCGTGGTGTCGGTTATCAACGACGGGGGCGACCCGTCGGTTCTCGACCACCAGCACAATCCCCAGTGGCTCGGTGACGGGGCGGTTCTCGTCGCCGACAGCGAGAACAACCGCATCGTCGAACTCCACGAGAACGAAACGACGGGCGAGTGGGAGGTGGCCTGGGAACTGACGCGGGCCGAGGGGACAGACCTGGCCTGGCCCCGGGACGCGGATCGCCTCCAGAACGGGAACACGCTCGTGACCGACTCGGCCAACCAGCGCATCTTCGAGGTCAACGAGTCGGGGACCGTCGTCTGGAGCTACCGGACGCCGCTCATCCCCTACGAGGCCGACCGACTGCCCGAGGGCGAGACGGTCGGTGCAACTCGGTACGACGCCGTCGGGGGCGGCCCCGCGTCCGGCGACGTTCCCGTCCTGTCGTTCCTCCTGCAGGCGCTCCGGACGAGCGTCCCCATCCCGTTCTGGATTTCGGAACTCCACCTCGCCATCGCGCTGGTGTCCGTGGGGATGGTCGTCGCCGGCGGGGCGATTCGGTTCTCGGCGGACTGACGCGGCGGGCGCTCACCGACGCGACCGACCGATTTTTTCTCCGGCGCGTCCCACGTCGGCTATGGAACGCGACGCGGACGACGCCCGACTCGCGTGGGAGACGACCGACTCCGAGGTGGAGTACACCTGTCCCGGGTTCGACGTCCGGCGCGACGACGTCGTGCTCCCGGACGGGACGGAGACGGACTTTCACTACGTGGACGAACCGCCGGCGGTGGTCGTCCTGCCGTTCACCCCCGACGACGAGGTGGTGTACATCGCGGAGTGGCGACAGGCGGTCGGGCGCGTCAACCGGGGGCTCCCGGCCGGGTCGAGCGAACCCGAGGACGTGGACATGGCGAGCGCGGCGCGACGAGAACTGACCGAGGAGACGGGGTACGAAGCCGGCGAGGTCGAACCGCTGGTCGTCGCGGAACCGGCAAACGGTATCGCCAACAGCGTCCACCACTACTTCGTCGCCCGCGACTGCCGGCCGACCGGACAGCAGGACCTCGATTTCAACGAGAGCATCACCGTCTCCACGGCTCCGTACGACGACTTGCTCGCCGCGGCCGTGGACGGCGACCTGCGGGACGCGCGGACCGTCCTCGGACTGCTCCAGTACGAACTGACGCGGCAGTGAGGACCGGCGAATCCGTCGCCGGCGGGCGGGCCGACGGCACAACGGGCGGGTGACGAGGGCCAACTGTTTTTGCCGCGGCCCCCTCCTGTCCCGACATGGAGCAATCGCTCTCCCCTCGCATCTACCTCCGGTCGCTGCTCGTTGCCCTCGGCGTCGCTATCGGCGGTCTCGCCGGCGGGAGCGCCCTCGCCCTCCTCGTGGTCCTCCTCGTCAGGAGCGCGGGCGTCGAACTCACGCCCATTCTGGCTATCGTCCTCTCGCTGACGTTCGTCCAGGGCGTCGCCTTCGGCGGGATGGGGTACGCATACCTCAGGTACCGCGGGCTCTCGCTCGACTACCTCGGCGTCAGGGTGCCGTCGCTCCGGGAGGTGGGCTTCGTCGTCGTCGGCTACGTCGCCGCGATGGGCGCGATTATCGTCCTCGGGACGCTCGTCTCGCTGCTGGGCGTCCAGCCCGGGACCAACCAGGCCGCGGAGTTCGGCCAGTCGAACCCCGAGACGCTCCTGCTGTTGATTCCGGCGTCGTTCCTGCTCATCGGCCCCGGCGAGGAACTGCTCTTTCGCGGCGTCGTCCAGAACCGCCTCCGGGAGACGTTCGGCCCCGTCGTGGGCGTCGGCACGGCGAGCGTCATCTTCGCGGCCATCCACTACACCGCGCTCTCCGGGACGACGGGCGCGCGACTGGTCACCATCGCCATTCTGTTTTTCCCCAGCCTCATCTTCGGCACCGTCTACGAACTCACGGATAACCTCGTCGTCCCGGCGCTGGTCCACGGCACCTACAACGCGACGCTGTTCGGCCTCCTCTACGTGGCAATCCGGTTCGCGCAGACCCAGCCCCCCGCCTTCCTGTAGCGTCCGACGACGTCGCGTCGTGAGGTCCGGGTGTGGCCTCGGCTCCGATTTCCCCCGGGGCGCTAATTCGACGTGAGCCGGGGGCGCGGACTCGATTCAAACCGCGGGAGTGCAGACTCGACTCAAACCGCGAGAGCGTGGACACCAGGGGTCTACACGGGGCGAACTGACGACACGGGCCGCGCGCGGAACGTCGTGTCGTTCTCGGGGCCCCGCCCCCGTCCGGGCGTCGGCGCCGGCATCTCGCCTCGCCGTTCGCCCGCGAACCGTTCCGCGACCGGGGTTACGTCCTGGTCACGGGCGGTCTGGTTCGCTCTGGTATATGAACGCACGGGTCGGCCGGGCCACGCGGCGGTCTGCTCAGCTCCCCCCAGCCGCGTCGCCGCCCGTCCGCACTCCCGAATCGGCCGAACGCAATGCTTACCGCCGCCCTCGAAGAAGGACGACGCATGCGCGAGGCCTTCGAAATCCGGGCGGTTGACGCTGCCGGCCGCATCGGCGAGTTGACCGTCCCCCGCGCCGGCCTCTCCGTCGAGACGCCGGCGCTGCTGCCGGTGGTCAACCCCAACCTCCAGACCGTCTCGCCGGCCCGGCTCGCTACGGACTTCGACGTGGACATCCTCATCACCAACTCGTACATCATCTACAAGAACGAGGACCTCCGCGAGGCCGCTCTCGCGGACGGGCTCCACGAGATGCTCGATTTCCCCGGTGCAATCATGACCGACTCCGGGTCGTTCCAGCTCGCCGAGTACGGCGAGATTTCGGTCACCACCGAGGAGATTCTGCGCTTCCAGTACGAGGTCGGGTCGGACATCGGCACGCCGGTGGACATCCCCACGCCGCCGGACGTCCCGCGCGAGCGAGCCGAGGAGGAACTCGCGGTCACCCAGCAGGCACTCGCCGACGCCGAAGCGGTCGACACCGGCGACATGCTGGTCAACGCGCCGGTCCAGGGGTCGACCTTCCCGGACCTCCGCGAACGCGCCGGCCGCCAGGCGACGGGCACCGACCACGACGTCTTCCCGGTGGGCGCTGTCGTCCCGCTGTTGAACGACTACCGGTACGCCGACGTGGTCGACGTCGTCGTGGCCTCCAAGCGAGGGTTGACGGCCGACGCGCCGGTCCACCTGTTCGGCGCGGGCCACCCGATGACGCTCGCCCTCGCCGTCGCGATGGGGTGTGACCTCTTCGATTCGGCGGCCTACGCCCTGTACGCGCGGGACGGGCGCTACCTGACCGTCCGCGGGACCGACCACCTCGACGAGTTGCGGTACTTCCCCTGCTCCTGTCCGGTCTGTGCCGCCCACGCCCCCGAGGACCTCCGGTCGAAAGACGCCGCGGAGCGAGAGCGACTGCTCGCCGAGCACAACCTGCACGTCTCCTTCGAGGAACTGCGGCGCATCAAGCAGGCCATCCGCGACGGCGACCTGCTCGAACTCGTCGAGGCGCGGGCCCGGTCGCACCCGGCGCTCCTCGACGGGTACCGCGCGCTCCTCGACCACGCCGACCAGCTAGAGGCCTCCGACCCGGTCAGCAAGGGCACGTTCTTCCACCTCTCGGCCGAGAGCGCCCGGCGGCCGGAGGTCCGGCGCCACCACGCGCGCCTGGACCGACTCGACGCCGCGGGCGAGGTGCTCCTCACCGAGGGGAACACGCCGTCGAACCACGAGTTCGACGCAGTCTGGCGGGTCGTCCCGCCCTTCGGCCCGTTCCCCCGGGCGCTCTCGGACACCTACCCCCTGACCGCGGAAGTCCCAGCCCGGACCGACCGCGAGGCGCAGGTGGCGGCGGCACGCGGGGTCGCCAGCCTCGTCGAGTCCCACCCCGGGGCCTCGTTCACCCTCACCCACGACGACTGGGCGGACCGCGCCCTCGAACTGGTTCCCGAGTCCGTGACCGTCCGGTCGCTGTCCTCGCTGGGGCGGTCCGGGCCGGACGACGAGGACGCGCCCGAGTCGACGTCCTGACGCCGCGTGACGCGCCCGGGCGTCACTCCCGACTGTCGGGGTCCGACATCCGCTCGGTGAAGTCCCAGGTCACGAGCCTCGCGGGGTCGATGCGGACGGCGATTTCGTCCCGGTCCGGCGAGAGCAGCCACGCCCCCAGGTCGCCGCCGTCGCCGCCGAGGTATCTGTCGACCAGGTCGGCGAGCAGTTCCTTCTCGCGGTCCGGTTCCAGGTGGGCCGTCCCCCGGCCGCGGACGCCCCGGTACGGCGGCCGGTTCGTCGACACCTCGAACGCCACCGCGGGGTCCTCGCGGAGGAACCGGACCACGTCGGCGTTCGCCGACGTGGCGCAGTGAAACGCCCCGTCGCGGAATCGGTACCACAGCGACAGCATCCAGAGGGTCCCCGCCGGCGTGTGACACGCCAGGCGGAGCGGTATCGCCTCGCTCCCGAGGAACTGCTCCGTCTCGTCGGCCGACCAGGGACCCGCGGGTTCGACCATGTGCGCCCCAGGGGCGCCGGCGACAAAACGAGTCGGGCGCCACCGAGGACCGAGTGAGTCGGGCGCCACCGAGGACCGAGTGGGTCGGGCGGAGAGTGACGGGGAGAAAGGAAGATAGTTCACCGTCGGCCCCGCACCACGGGGTATGACCGAGTACTTCGAGGTGCTCTCGCGGGATGGGGCCGCCCGCGTCGCGGAACTCCGCCTGGCCGACCCGGTGACCACGCCGGCCCTCGCCGACGACGTTCTCGTCGACGGCGGGAGTCTCTGGACCGCCGAGCGAGACGTCCCCGAGGGCCGCGAGGACGCCGTGACGGTGCTCCCTCACCGCGCGTTCCCCGCAGGCACCGACTCGCGGGTCCAGTCGTCGTTCGCCGTCGACTACCCGGACGTCGACTACCCCAGCGCGGCCGTCGTCACCGCCGAGACGGCCGCCGACTACGGGGCCGACGCGTACGTGCTCTCGAACGCCCAGGGCGTCGTCGGGCACGCGGAGGCGTTCCGGGACGAGATTATCGGCGTTCGGGAGGCCGTCCCCGCCGACGCCGCACTCGTCCTCTCGGGGGTCGCCACGCCGCGGAACGTGGCCACGCTGGTCGCCGCCGGGGTGGACCTGGTCGACGAGACGAAGGCCCGCGCGAAGGGCCTGCAGGGCAAGTACCTCACGAGCGAGGGCGAGTACTTCCTCGAAGACCTGGCGGAACTCCCCTGCTCGTGTCCGGCCTGTCAGGTCGGCCGGGAGGCGTTCGACCGCGAGGCGTGCGCCGAACACAACGTCGCGGCTCTGAAGGCCGCCCTGGCGACGGTCCGCCGGCGGATTCGGGACGGACGCCTCCGTGACTACCTCGAGGGGCAGGCGCGCCACGACCAGTGGCTCACCGCGACCCTCCGGCGGTTCGACCAGCAGTACGCCCACCTCGAAGCGCGGACGCCGCTGGTCAGGGACACGGAGCTCACGGCGGCAACCGAGGACACCCTTCGACGAGTCGAGATTCAGCGCTACGCCGACCGCGTGACGACCAGGTACCGCAACCGGTTCCGGAACCCACTGGTCCTGGTGCCGTGTTCGGCCCGCAAACCGTACAGCGAGTCCCAGAGCCACGGCCAGTACCACGACGCCGTCCAGTACCGCGCGCACCTGGTCTCGATGACATCGCCCATCGGCGTGGTCCCCCAGGAACTCGAACTCACCTACCCGGCCCAGCACTACGACTCGGTCGTCACGGGGCGCTGGTCCGAAGACGAAATCGAGTTCGTCGCCTCGGTCCTGCGCCGGTACCTCGACCGGAACGACTACCCACGCGTAATCGCCCACGTGCCCGACGAGGGCTACCGCGAGGTGGTCGAACGCGTCGAACCCGACCTGGACGTCCCCGTCGAGTACACGGTGGCCGACCACCCGACGACCGACGAGTCCATCGGGAACCTGATGCGGACGCTCGACGGCGAACTCAAGTACGGCCGGCGGGAGCGCCAGCACAACACGGTGAAAGCCATCGCCGACTACATGTTCGGCCCCGACGCCGGCGACGCCCTGTTCGAGGACGTCGAGACGACGAGTCGGTACCCGAAACTCCAGGTCAGAGACCCCGACGGGGAGCAACTGGCGACGATGGTCCCCCAGTACGGAGTGCTCGCGTTCACGCTCGCGGGAGCGAGGCGCTGGGTCGAGAGCGACGCGCCGACCAAGCGCGTCGAGATAGACGGGTTCGTCCCTCACGGGAGCGTTCTCGCCCCCGGCGTCGTCGACGCCGACGAGGACATCCGCGTCGGCGACGAGGTGGTCGTCGAGGGCCCCCGGGCCTTCGCCGTCGGACGGGCCGCCATGTTCGGGGCCGAGATGGCCGACTCCACCCGGGGCGTGGCCGTCGAAGTCCGACACGTCGAGGAGCGCTGACGGCCGCGGAGCGATAGCCGACTGGGGAGTACTGGCTGGCCGCGGAGCGCTGTCCGCCGGGACGCTCTCGACCCGCGTCGACAGGGTCGCGGTTCGACGGCCCCCGTCTCGTTCCGCGGTCGGATTGGCGGGCGAGGACCGAGCGGACGTGCGTGCGATGACCGAGCGAGTTTGCGGGTGAAACCCGAGCGCGTGTTCTTTTGTGCGTCGGGGGTGTGGTACGTTCACATGCGACCGCTTGGTCTCCTCACGCACGCCCGCCGGGCACGGGACGGCGGCGCCGCGGCGCCGCACCGGCCGGAGGTCCCCCCGTCGCTGAATCGACCGGAGGCCGACGATGGCTGACGGCGCTCGCGTCGGCGCCGACGTCGGCGGCACCTTCACGGACGTCGTCGCCGTCACCGACGGGCGGGTCCGGGTGACGAAGACCCCGTCGACGCCGGACGCCCCGGAACGCGGCGTCGCCGAGGGCCTCGAACGCATCGCGGA
>JBEPXT010000125.1:0-10447 GCA_041641795.1 Salinigranum sp. | reverse complement strand
GCCCCGAGGCGTCACCGTTTTGTCTGAACGTCCGAAAAGCGGACGGACAGACGCAGGCGAATTTAATTCCCCTCGGACTTCCCGTAGTGGGTCGTCTGGAATTAACACCCGAACGCCCGATGCGTCCGTGAGGGCCGGTGGCTCCACCCCACCCGATAGTACCCGTCTCACCTGCCATAGCAGGGTTTTGAGAGGCACCACATTCCTCCGCAACTGCGCGCAGTTGCTTCGGAGTACGGTCTTTACCCCACGTCGCAACTGTAGCGTGAGAGACGGTGGCTTGTGTAATTGGCGTGTCGGCTTCACCCTCGGGGTCAAGCCCCGAGGCACTCGCCTTGCTTCTTCTGTAGAACTCCGGCACCGCGTCGAACGCGTTCTGTCCGTAGACGGTCTCGTAGAGTTCCCGGACGAGTTCTTTCTCCGCGGTGGTGTCTGCACACGTGGTTCGAGGTACCAACGCCTTCCGTACCAGGAACGAAATAGTGAGCCGCTACGAGTGTAGTGTCGGCAGACGGACCGTCGCATTCCGTACCGCGTCGAGCGTCGGTGAGTCGGAATGCGGCAGGCGGCCGCCTCTCGAGAACCTCCGTGCAGTCATTCGTCGACGACCAGGCCGTCTTCGACGTCCAGCGAGGCCGGATACTGCTCGTGAACTCGGCCGCGGGTCCCGAAGCAGTAGTACCGCGATTCACCCCGCGAGGAACCCGAGAGCCGCAGCTTGGCGCTGACGACGGACGCTAGGTGGCTAGTCTCTCGTTTGATGGAGCCGAGCACGCTACGTGTGTCATGGTCACACGTATCACACGTCGAGGTCAGCGCCCACCACGAGCGCCGCGCCAGCAGACGGACCGCCTGACCGACGTCGTACCAGGACGACGTCCGGGGACGTGGGCGGAGGCCGGCGGGCGCGTCCCGGTGGGGTGGGACCGATGAAGCGACGGACGCTTCTGCAGCGCATCGGCGCCAGCTACGGCGTCGCCGGCGAACTGTCCGTGCCGACAGACCGTCCCGCCGAACGGGAGCAGGCGGACCAGTCGGTGAGCTGGCGCGACAGCGGCGAGGGCGAAGGTGTGGACGCAGTAGCCCACGACGGGATGTCGCTCCGGAAGCTCGGCGAGAAGATGGACCCCCGGCGCCCGGCGCGAGCGTTGCGGGGCAACGGGCCCCCGCACGGGCGTGGCTCACCGGAGAGCGACGACCCGGACAGGTGGAGCGGGGACGCGAGCTACCTCCGGTTGAAACGAACCGTCGCGGACCCCGACGACATGGGCGTCGGCGAGTCCGTCGCGAAAGCGGGCGCCTACGACTTCGGACTGGCTCACCGGAGGGACAAGGGACTCGTCGAGGCGCATCGATACCCGTCCGGTCGCGGAGCCGGGACCGACGGCGGCTACTCGATGCGCGCACTCGTCGACCGCCACCGGCAGGGAACGGAGTGCACGTGGCTGGTCTACAACACGTGGCTCGCGCCGGGCCAGATTTTCGGATACGGGTTCGACATCCCCAACTCGGACCGGCGATTCCGGAAAGACGAAATCGGCGCGGTACTCGAGAGCAACCAGTACGACGTCGCACTGCTGAGCGAGGTCTTTCACGGAACCCACTGGCTCGGCGAGCGACCCGGGGCCGCCATCCGGAGGAACGCCGGGACGGTCGTCGATTACCGACGCGGGCCGGACAGGGGAACGAACCTCGCGAGGGGAGCGCCCGGGAAACCCGTCGACAGCGGGCTGCTTGGCCTCACTCTCGACAACAGCGCACGACGGACGCCGCGCATCGTCGACCACGAGACAGGCACGTTCGACGTGCTCTCGGGGCAGGACATACCGGCGAACAAAGGCTGGCTGTATCTGGAACTCGACCTCGGCCCGGGAAACGTCGACGTGTTCCTGACGCACGCGAACTCGCAGCACAACGACCTGGAGGGCGGTGAGAACCCCGGGAAACACCAGCGCGTTCGAAAGCAGAATATCCGGACGGTGCTGGCGGCGGTCGACGACCACGCCGCGCCGGAGAACGTGACGCTCGTCTGCGGGGACCTGAACGTCCGCGGCGACTACGACGAGTACGACTGGTTACTCCGGGAGATGACCGCGCGCGGCCTGCACGACGTGTACCTGACCCGCGGCGGCATCGAAACCTCGACGTCGTACTACGACATCGAGCGGGGGGCACAGACCAGTGCCGACGGGGGCGGACCGACTGCCGGGGACGGTCGGTATCCGCCGGCCTGCCGGCGACACGGGCGGCACTGTCACTGTGACGACTACGTCGTCGCAGACCCGCGCGCAACTCGTCGCGGGGAGAAGTACGAACACCTCGACAGGCGACTCGACTACGTCTTCGTCGAGAAACCGCGAGTGACCCACGCGATACATCTCGACGTTCGGCGCGTGCATCGCCGCATCTTCCCCCGCTACGGGCCGGTCGCGGACCCGCCCGACGCGCCGCCGCGGTGTGGCCCCACCTACGCCGCGGACGTCGACGAGCAGCAGAACACGTCGTTCCTCTCGGACCACATGGGTCTGGAGCTACGGACGGTAGCCAGTCCCGCGACGTGAACCCGCGGCCCGGACGGTCCCGCGACGGTCAGTTCGCGGGACTGGTCAGCAACTCGAAGCCGATGCCCGGGTGGTCGGACAGTTTTCCCCAGCGGTGGTCGTCGAACGCGTACATCTTCAGGCGACTCACGTCGAGGCGGAGTTCGTGTTCGGGTCGCGGCTTCTCGAGGAAGACGTAGTCGAGGCGGTTGCCCTGGTAGTACCCCGCCGTCCGTGGCTGGAAGGGGTGGCACGTCTCCTCGTCGTCCTGGTGCGGGCAGTCACTGTTGTCGGGCCCCGGGCCGCCGTAGGTCAGCCACGCCTCCTGCATGCCGACGGCGTGCATCTGGTGCATGAAGTTGCTGAAGTACTCGCCCTTCTCGACGCCGGAGTCCTCGTGCAGGCCGCGGCCGCGCGAGTGAACGTTGAAATCCCCCAGCAGAATCTTCGGTTGCCGGGGTTTCTCCCGGTTTCGCTCCGCGATTTCGTCGGCGAGTTCGCGCAACTGGGCGATTTTCGTCCGCTGTTTCGCGTCCTCGTTCCGTTTCTTCCCGCCGCTGAGACCGGAGACGCCCTGGAGGTGGGTCACGAACACCTCGAACTTCGGAGCGCCGGACAGCGGCGGCACCTCGACGACGACTCGCTGCCAGCCCTCGCGGTTGGCCGACGTCACCGCCGGTCCGGCGTCGTCGAACGCCTCACTCTCCGTGTGCGTGATTCGACGGCTGACGCGGCTCTCGTCGTCTTCTCGCCGGCCGACCAGCACGCCCAGGTCCCGGAGCGACTGCTTCCCGTACTCCGCGTCCGTCGCGGGATAGAACGCGTCGTACCCGCGTTTCACTCGCGTCAGTAGCTTGTCGCTGTACAGTTCGCACATGCCGACGACGTCGAACCCGCCGCCACCGAACTGTTCGCCCCACGCCCGCGCCCTGCTCCGACGGACCCCGCGCTCGGTGGGGCCCCACTTGCCGGGGACGACGAGCGGGAGCCGAACGTTCTGCCACAGGACCCGGTGACGGACGCCCTGGCGATGGCGGTCGACGACGTTCCGGAGGGACCGATGCTCGCGGGGTGACGCCCCGTCGGCCCCGCGACCCTGCGGCTGGCTCGTGGGTCGACCCGGCCGACCGGGCGGGTCGACCCAGCGGTGGCTCTCGACGATGCCTTTGTCGGTGTACCCCGCCGGGTGCGAGGTGTCGGCGGCGGACCGGTTGACCATCCCGAGGTCGTAGGCGTTCAGGTCCGCGAAGAAGAGCGAGTACTCGTAGACGTCCTGGGAACTGTGGGACTGTCCACCCGACAGACGGGTGATTCCGCCGGGTGCCGTCCCCGGCGGCGCGTCGAGGTACCGGATGCCGTGGTGGGTCACCTTCGCTTCGATGGCTTCCAGGTCGACCGGTCCGCTGACGACGCGAGTCTCGGGCGGGTCCGGCGAGTTGATCGGGCCGAATTCGTCGTCCACGTCGACCGTTGCGTAGTGGAACACAAGGTCCGACACGTCGTACGGGGCGGGACGGTCCGCATCGAACGGCGGGCCGTTGCCGTACAGTCGTTCGGCAGGCCGATCCGGGTCCATCCACCGGGCGATAGTTCGCAGCGACCGCCAGTCGTCGTCCGGGGTCGCCGGGGCGCGCTGGCCCCCGCGAGACGAGGCATCCTCGCGGGACGTGACGCCCTCGACGGAGGGGACGTGGTCCCCGTCGCCAGGTGTGTAGCCTGCCAGTCCTAGCCCGGTCGCGACGCCCTCGAGCAACGTACGGCGCTTCATGCCCAGTCACTCCGTGACGTCGGTGGGTCCCTGGTCGGTCGTCAGCGAGTCGGTTCTGCCGTCCGGTTTCGACATCCAGTCATCCGGTTGCAGCATCACGCCGTCCGGTCGCGGCGTCCCGTCGTCACTGGCCCTCGTTGCGGTCGTCATGGCTACGAACTGACTGCGAATCTCGCATAAACTATCCCGCTAGGTGT
Source organism: Salinigranum sp. (assembly GCA_041641795.1). Lineage (GTDB taxonomy): Archaea > Halobacteriota > Halobacteria > Halobacteriales > Haloferacaceae > JBEPXT01. The sequence goes on along the minus strand of JBEPXT010000125.1, from coordinate 5,942 downwards.
GTCGTGACCGGGCCAGTCACCCGTACCCCGGTCGTCGACCGGCCTGCCTCCGGCGTCGTGGAGGACGGTGCTCGTCGGCCAGCGTGGCGACCCGGTCGACCCGTCCCGGGGACGAACGCCTCGCCCGGTGGCGTGACCACGCGATTGCGAGTCGGCACCCGAGACGACGCGCGAGGCGGCCGCAGTGTCACAAGGGCGGAATTCGGCGCCGGAGCACACGCTACGTGCGTAGCGTGTGAATCCTTGTCACTGTGGTCGGAATCGTCACGATCGACATGGCCACCCCCGACATCTACATCGGCGAAGAGGAGCTACGCGCGGTCAGTCCATTCAGAGTCGCCGGCGACTCGGACGTCGACGCGTCCATCGATGTCGAACCGGGAGCGGGGTCGCAGTCGTCTGCGCCCCGCCCCCCGACCATCAGAATCAACGGACGGGACGAACCGGCCGCCACGTACCTCTCGCTCCGGGGTGCCGACCCGGGCGAGCCGGGCGGGACCGACGGCGCACAACCGGTGATCGAACTCAACGAGTACAGCGACCAGGAGGCGCCGGCAGAGGGGCTCAGGCTCCACCCGAGCCAGGTCGAGATGAACGGCGCCGACGTGGTCGGCGCGCGGGACGTCGGCGCGAGTTCGGTCGGCGCGGCGACGGTCTCCGTCTACGAACGGCTCGAATCGGGGAGCGCCGTCTCCGGGCCCGGGACCTCGGACTGGACCTACGAACCCGGAGCGGTCCGCGTCATGAACGGTGAGGGCTCCGGCGGCGAGAACTACGACGCGGTGACACTGCGGGGCGCCCCGGCCGACGAACAGCCACAGGGCGGGACCGTCACCGTCTACGACGGCAACGAGAACGAGGCCGTCACGTTGCGCGGCAGCAGCGCGGAACTCGAACTGGGGTTCAGAAACAGCACGACGTCGGACCTGTTCGGGACGATTTTCAGCGGCGCCAGCGGAACCCTCGTCCTCAACGACGGTGCGCGGTTCGGCATTCAGGCCGAGATCACCGCGCAGAACGGGAAAATCGAAATCGGGACCGCGGCGTGGGGGCCGCTGTTCCAGATCGACACCAGGAACGCGAAAGTCAAGACGAAGTGGCCCATCGAGGAGACGCTGTGACCCGTCCGGACCGCGACCCGGCAGTCGAACAGTCCTCTCCCGGGAGCGACGCCTTCGCCCGTGGGAATTCACTCGACGATGACTGATTCAGCGTCGGACGAACGTGCGGAGCACCGGCGGCCCGACGAATCTGGCGAGCGACGCCGCCCGGACGCGTCGGCGGCCGACGTCCACGGCAGTCCCGGAGAGGAGGCCGGGCGGGAGCGCTATCGCGTCGCCAGACGCGAGATGCTGCTGACGATGGGCGCGACACTGGGCTTCGGGGAGGACGCGTCCGGGTTCGCGGACGGCGTCGACGGACGGTCGGCGGTCGACGACTCGAACGACGAACAGCGCACGAGTGACGACGGCGGTCGATTCCCCCGCACCCGCGCGTCCCGACTCGCCCACGCCGACCGCACCGGGTTCGGTTCGGCAGTTGCGCTTGACGGCGCAACGGCCGTCGTCGGGGCACCGCCGGACGCGTCGGGCGGGGCGACGACGGGCGTCGTCTCGGTCTTCGCCTACCGGGGCGGACACTGGACGCGTCACTCGATGCTCGGTCCCGACGTGAGGGCGTCCGGCGGGCAGTTCGGCACGTCGGTGGCCGTCGACGGAAGTACCCTCCTCGTCGGCGCGCCGATGCCGTCGGGACCGACCGGGGCACACGCCGGAGGGGTGACCGTGTTTCGACGCGCCGGGGACGACTGGACGCAGGAGGCGACGCTCTCTCCGGCCGCGTCTCCCGGCGTCGACCGGTTCGGCACGTCGGTGGCCGTCGACGGCGACACGGCTGTCGTCGGGGCACCTGCCGACACGAGCGAGGCGGGCGCCGCGACCGGAACGGCGTCCGTGTTCACCCGTTCGGGCGGCACGTGGCGACGACAGGCGACGCTCGCGCCAGCCGAGGCCGGTATCGACGCGGTGGGACGGGACGTGGGGATAGCGGGCGATACCGTCGTCGCCGGGGGACGACTCGGCGTGGGAGCGGCCTGGTCGGACGCCGGCGGCGCGTGTGTCTTCACCCGCACCGACGGCGACTGGACGCAGGAGGCGACGCTCGCCCCCGACGGCGCCGACCGCGACGACCAGTTCGGGAGTGCCGTCGCACTCGACGGTGACACGGCTGTCGTCGGCGCACCCGCCGAGACGAACGCGGCCGGGTTCAACGCGGGCGGAGCGTACGTGTTCGCCAGGGTCGGGCGAGAGTGGCGACTGGTGGACGAACTCGCCGTCGGGACGCGCCGGGGCGACGACCGGTTCGGGGACGCCGTGGCACTCGACGCGGCGACGGCCATCGTCGGGGCGGCCCGCGGTCGCTCCGTCGGTGGGGCGGAGCAGTCGTCCGGCGGTCCGGCGCACGTGTTCACTCGTGTGGCGGGGCGCTGGCGACGACAGACGACGCTCTGGCCGGGGGGGCGGGGAGCCCCCCGACGTCGGTCCGCCGTGGCGCTCGACGGGAGCACTGCGCTGGTCGCTGCGGGCGACGTATCGTCAGCCGACGGCCAGGGGCGCGTCTCGGTGTACGACTCATGACCATCTCACTGCAAGCGATAACCGACTCGGAGCAGTTCTCCGTGCGGGATGAGGCCAGGCGACGCGGCGTCACTCCGGCACCGTTCTCGCTCCGCGAACTCATCACGCCCCAGTTCAGGGACGTCGTCCACCACCGTGAGGAGACGTGGTCGAACTGGCTGGGGGAGTTCGAGGGCCGGCGCAGGGAGATTACGCCGAGAACCAGGACAGAACTCGTCGAGGCCGTCGTCGAAATGGCCACCGACGACGTGAAGATTCGGGCAGTTGGTTCGGGACACTCCCACTCGACGGCACCGGACCCGCCGAAGTACTACGTGGACCTGACGCACCTGACGGGGACGCTGCCGGACAACGGCTGGCTCGAATCGGGCGTCGACGAGACGTACCACGTCCGCGTCCGCGCCGGCACCGTACTCCGGGACCTCAACCGGAACATCCTCCACGGGTCCGGGGGCGGATCACCGCGACTCGCACTGGAGAACATGGGGTCGTTCGACGGGCAGACCCTCGCCGGTGCGGTCAACACGTCGACCCACGGCACGGGACTCGAACTGGGTACGATGGCGGACACTGTCCGGTCGGTCGAGATGGTGACCGTTCCCGAGTCGGCGAGTGGCGACCCCATCGTCAGGATGTTCCGCATCGAACCGGACGACGGCATCACGGACCGGGAGGCGTTCGAGCGCGACACCGGCGACCACCACATGGAGTTGATACAGGACGACGACCTGTTTCACTCGGTCGTCGTCGGGTACGGGTGTATGGGCATCGTCTACGCGTACACCATCGAGGTGCGCGACTCCTACTGGCTCAGGGAGGAGTCGAACCTGCTGGACTGGAACACGCTCAAGCGGAAACTGGGTCGGTCCTCGGCCAGCGTCGAGAACTTCGTCACGAAGAACGACACCCGTCACTTCCAGTTCCTGTTGAACCTCGCCGCCGAGCAGGTGCCGCGGGAGAAACTCGTAGACGACGCACACGACGGCCCGCACAACCCGATATGTCTCGTGCGACGCCACCGGGAGGTACCGAGCCAACCGCGACCCGAGAACTGGGGCCAGGGAGTCGCCCTCTACGACGACCGGTGGCCTCCCGAACGGCGGCCGGAACCGGTACGCGACCTCGGGCAGACGGTTCTGAACGACCTCCACCCGTTCAAGCCGAACGAGGGGACGGCGAGGAGTCTCCACCGCTTTTTCTTCCACCCGGAGGCCCGAACGGCCCCGTTCGTGCGAGACCGGCGGGAGACCGTGTGGTACGTCGCACTCAGGCGTCTCCGCGACCGGAACGAGGACTCCCCCGTACCGCCCACGCCGACGACCACGACCGAAATCGCCGTCCCACTCGACCGACTCGTCGACGCGGTGGACGACGTCAGGCGGCTCGTCAGGAACGTCAGGCAGTACCACGGCGGGACGGACTGGCCCGACGACTACATGGACGTCTTCTTCGGCGCTCCGCTGGGGGTGCGGTTCACCGACGCGAGCGAGCACTACCTCTCGCCGGAGTACGGTCGAAAGGCCGCGATGCTCGAGGTGCCGTTTCCCGTCGAGTCGGTGGAGGCCCGACTGCGGCCGAGGTACGAGAGCATCGATCAGGACACGCTTCGAGACGAGGTTGCCGAGCCCGCGCTCGAAGAAATCGAGGCGAAACTCGTCGGCGACAGGGCGGGACGCCCCCACATGGGGAAGCACAACACCATGGACCGCAGCGACCTCGCGGCGACGTACGACCAGTTCGACCCCGACGAGGGTGGCGGATGGATGCAGGCGTACGACCGGTTCAACGCCTTCGGAACGTTCAACAACGCGTTTACGCGCCAGCTCGGCATCGACAGATGAAATTCGAGATAGAGATACCCGACAAGTACGGCGAGAAGCTATCGGAGATAGAGGCGGTCGAGCCGACCATCGAGGACCAGATCGAGGTCGAGGTGCTTCCACAGGTCCTGCGCCTCATCAACGACGCTCACAGACAGGTCCGGGAGAACGACCCGGACCGGCTCGTCGGTGACAGCGAGGACGATTCGGCATAGGCCGGGTCACGGCCGACGCTCGTGCGAATCGACCGTCTCGAAGTACACCGAGAGCAGTTTGCGCTCGGCTTTCCGGAGGTGGGCGTGGAGCGTCGGCGCCGCGATGCCGAGCAAGTCCGCGACGTCCTGAGCCGTACTCTCGCGCGGCCAGGAGAAGTATCCGGCCCGGAAGGCCGCCTCGAGCGCCTGATGCTGACGGTCGGTGAGGTCGAGGCATCGGTCGTCCGAGAGCCAGAGTGCGTCCTCCGGCGGCCGCTCGTGGTTGGTCCGGGAGACGAACGTCGCGTCCGGGTAGATAGACCTGACGTGCTGGACGAGCCGCCGGACGTCGGTCGACTGCGGTACCTCGACGGTGACCCGTCGCATCCGCGGAGTGAGCGTCGCAGCGGTGACTTTCCCACCCGCCGTCGCGATGGTGTCCAGGAGCGACGACTCCGTCAAGAGACCGACGAGCGACTCGTCCCCGTCGCCGTCGATGAGTCTGACGGTCAGGACGCGGTCGTCCGCGGCCGCGGCGTCGACGAAGCGCCCGGCGGCGTCCCCGTCGACACTGAGATACAGCACCCAGTTTCCATCGCCGGTCGTGACGTAGCCGTCGAGTCTGACGGTGCAGTCGAGTTCGTCGACTGCGCCACAGAGAACTGTCTCCGAATCGCCGAGGACGAACTCGAGTTCGGACACCGCCTCGGCGTACAGCAACCGTCTCGTGTTCCCGGCGTCGATGGCGAACCCGATGGCCTCGCCGAGGCTCTCCAGGCCACGCCGTTCGCGCTGGCCGAATCCGAGCGGACGAGACGTGGAGACGACGAGGACGCCGAACACCGTGTCGTCGTGGAAGAGCGGGACGGCTGCCGCCGACCGGACGTCCCGGTCCGTCTCGAGGTCACGAGTCTGCTCGAACACGGAGTCGAGGGTGATGTCCTGGCTGACCTGGAGGTTTCCGGTGTGGAACGCGAGGCCAACCGGTCCGCGACCGGTCGCTCCCTCGCCGGTGGTGACGGCGATCGGCTCGACTGCGTCGCCGTCGGGGCCGGCACTCGCCCGGGGGACGAGACGGCGTCCGCCGGCCGCGGGTTCGCCGATCCAGGCGAACTGGTAGAACTGGGAATCGACCAGTCGCTCGCAGACGGTCTGTTCGATGCCCTGTAACGACGACGACTCGAACAGCTCCCGCACGACCTCGAACAGCAGCCCGTTGATTCTGTTCAGGGTGTCGAGTTCGTCGCGCTGGCGTTCGAGACGTCGTTCGCGTTCCCGCCGGTCAGTGACGT
>JBEPXT010000124.1:0-10794 GCA_041641795.1 Salinigranum sp. | reverse complement strand
CTGGAGGTGCGATGCGACGGACGGGAACGCCGGCGGGCGGCGAGCGAGTCGTGAGTCGGCACAGTCGGCCGCGCTCGTGACGCTGACGCTGACGCCGACGCCGACGTCTACGACGAGGCCTTCTGTCGGGCGCGCTCCCAGGTCTCGACCCACTTGTCCTCCTCGATGGGGTAGTAGTCGATCGAGTTGGCGATGATGTCGTCCAAGTTGTCGAGTTGGAGCGTCTCGATCTGGTTGTCCGTGAGGAACTCCCGTGCCGCGTCGTTCGCCGGCGGCGACTTGCGGAGTTCGGTCCAGGCGATGTTCGCCTGCCCCTCCTTCGATGCCGCCCACTTGAAGAACGCGTTCGTCGTGTTCTGCTGTTCTTCGGTCTCCGCCTGGGTGGTCATCGTCATCCCCTCCACCCAGAACAGCCCCCCGAGGCCGGGGTTGGGCTGGAACCGGAACTTGTCGGTCCCGAGGCCGGCCTCGACGGTCTTCAACTGGGCGTAGTTGAACAGGAAGCCGTCGAACAGGTAGACCGTCTCGTTGATGAGTGGGCGGTTGGCCTCGTTCGCCGAGGCGGGCAGCAGCCGGGCGTTCGAGAGCAACTCCGCGGCGGCGTCTTCGACCTTCGCCATGTCCTCCTCCGGGAGGCCGTACACCTTCTCGGCGGTCACGTCACCGTCGATGGAGATTTCGCCCTCCTCGATGAGGTACAGCGCGACCTTCGGGCCGGCCCACAGCGGGAGGCTGAAGATCTCGTACCGGTCGGCGTACTTGTCGTCCCAGAGGACGCTCCAGGACTGGACCTCCTCGGCCGAGACCTGGTCCTTGTTGTAGATGAGGCCGCTGATCCCCCACCGGGGTGGGATGCCGTAGCGGGTGTCGTCGTAGAACATCGAGCGGTGGTTTCGGACCCCTTCGGGCATGTTCGACAGCTCTTCGGAGAAGAGGTCCTCGTCGACGGGTCGGGCGAGTCCCGCCTCACCAAGCCGCTGGACCCACACGGTGTCGGGGACGATGAACTGGTAGTCGCCCCCACCCTGAATGTTCTGGAAACCCTGCAGGTCGCTCCCGATGAAATCCGTCGAGACGGACAGGCCCGTCTGGTTCTGGAACCGCCCGGTCACGCTCGGGACGTCCCAGCCAGACCACGTCAACCCCTGAATGCTGTCGGCGAACGGTCCCTCGACGCCGAAGTACGACTCGCCGGACATGCCGTCCCCGCTGGCCGTGCTCGTCTCCCCGCCTTCGGTGGACGCACCACCCGAGTCGGTCGCCGTACTCTCGCCGCCCGACCCTGACTCTCCCCCGGAGCCGTTACTGCTACATCCCGCGAGCCCCGCGATGCCCGCGAGTCCGATGCCCTTCAGTATCTTTCGCCGCGTCCGCCAGTCCATCTCGTCGTGGCTCATAGTCACATGTTCTCAAGCCCCATTATAAGTATTTGTCCGCCGGAAGGTGTGAAATATCGATGTGAGTCGGTGCTCGCGGGGCGGCGATGGGCGTTAGTAGGGTTCCGTCGGCGAAAGGTGGACGATGTCGGAGTGGGTGTCGTGCGTGTCACACGAGTTCGAGACGGACGCCCACGACGTCGGTCGTGGGTGACTTACCTGAATTGAGGCGCTACGGCCCCTTCCTCAACGAGCGAGCGGAGCGAGTGAGTAGGGAGGGGATACAGCGTTCACGAGAGCGAAGCTCTCGTGTGCGAACGAGACGCTCCGCGTCTCGTCAACGCCGCACGCTTCTCAAACACGTTCGTCGCTCGGCCCACAGGCCCACGCAACTCTTATTTGTGTAGTTTGTGTATTGTGTGTGGCAACGCGCAAGAACATCTCTATCCGCGACGACCAAGCCGAGTGGGTCGAGGACAACCACCTCAACCTCTCGTCGTTCGTCCAAGAGAAACTCGACGAACTCATCGAAGAACGCTCGTAGATGAACTACAACTACAGGTATCGACTCCGACCGTCAGCCGCTCTCGCAGAACAGTTAACGTGGACTGTCGATACCTGTAGACAGGTCTACAACCACTTCCTCCACCGTCTCAACCGCGCCGACGACACCTCGGCATACAGCGAACAGAAACTCTTGCCGAGCCTCAAGAAGTGGTGGAGCGACCTGAAAAGCGTTCACTCGAAGGTGCTTCAGAAAGTCGTTCAGCGGTTGTACGACAACCTCTCGACGCTTCGCGGTCGCAAAGAGAACGGCTACCGCGTCGGCACGCTCAAGTGGAAAGCACCGGACGACTACCGCAGTTTCACCTACAGTCAATCCGGCTTCAAGCTCAAGAACACGAGTGGCCGGACTCGCCTGTGGCTCTCGAAACTCGGAGAAATCCCCATCACCTTCCACCGCGAGTTGCCCGACGACGCCGACATTAAGACCGTCACCGTCAAACGCGAACCCACCGGGAAGTGGTACGCCATCCTCGGCGTCGAGACACCCGACGACCCGCCCGCGAAACCCGAGAATCCGAAGCGGTGCGTCGGCATCGACGTGGGGATTCTCAAGTACGCCCACGACACCGACGGAACAGCCGTCGAATCGCTTGACCTGTCCGACGAACACGAGCGGTTGGAACGCGCACAGCGCGACCTCTCGCGGAAGGAACACGGGTCCGCGAATTGGGAAGAACAGCGGACGGTCGTGGCCGAGCGCCACGCCGAGTTGAAGAACAAGCGGCGGGACTTCCTTCACAAGCTCTCGAACTACTACGCCCGCGAATACGACCTCGTGGCGGTCGAAGGCCTCGACGCAAAGGGGTTGGTCGAACTCCCGGGCAACTCGCGGAACCGCGCAGGTGCGGCGTGGGGGACGTTCCTGCGGATGCTCGAATACAAGTGCGAACGGGAAGGAGCGCACTTCGTTGCCGTCAATCCAAGAGGCACGACCAAGGAGTGCGCGTCGTGTGGTGTCTTGACGGAGAAACCGTTGTGGGTCCGCGAGCACTCCTGTCCGGCGTGCGGGTTCGAGGCGGATAGAGACGCGAACGCGGTCGCCAGAACGCTGTTCTGGCGGGCAGCCAGATTCCACCGGAATCTGGCCACGGCGTGGAACATTCTTTCTCGCGGTGTCAAAAAGCAGTTAGGAGCGGGACGCTCCGAATCAACGCCTGTGGAGACTGCACTCCCTGTGGATACCTCGGTATCTGCAAAGCGCGTCGTAGAAACAGGAAGCCCCACCCTCAAGCGCGAGCCGTCAGGCGAGCGATAGGGTGGGGTAGTTCACTCCCCGACGTTCTGCCGGACCAGTTCGGCGAGCGTGAACAGGCCGAACGTGATCAGGATGACGATGGTGCTGACGGCGTTGTACCGGGGGCTGACACCGGCGGCGAACCGCTCGTTGAGCGCCACCGGGAGCAGCGTCTCACTCCCGCTGAGCAGGAACACCATCGCCGACTCGCCGAAGGAGATGGTGAACGTCAACAGGAGACTCGCCACGAGCGCCGGGCCGAGGACGGGGACCGTCACCTCGCGGAGCATCTGGACGTAGCCGGCGCCGAGGTCGCGGGCCGCTCGCTCGAGTTCCTCCTCCGGGCCGAGCTTTCCGGCGATGATGAACGCCGCGAAGGGGAGGGTGAGCGCCACGTGTCCGACGACGGTCGTGTAGACGGTCATCTGCAGCCCGAGCGTCTGCTGTAAGAACGCGAAGAGGCCGAACGCGGAGATGAGCGGCGGCACCATCGCCGGCGTCGCCAGCACGAACGGGTAGACCGAACTCCCGTAGAAGTCGTACCGCGAGATCGCGAACCCGCCCAGGCCGCCGAGCGTCGTTGCGACGACACTCGTGAGGAACGCGACGTACAGCGAGTTGAGTAACGGCTCGATGAAGTCGCCGTAGTACGGCCCGAACAGGTCGGTGTACCACCTGACCGTGAGGTCGTTCAGCGGGTAGATCGGGATCGGACTCCCGTCGAAGGAGTACAGCACCATCACGATGATCGGCACGAACAGCGCCAGGTAGACACTCACCACGACGGCTCGGAGGAGCCACCCGAGCGTCCGGTGAGTCACTGTCTGTGCCATCAGAACAACTCCTCCATGTCGAAGACGCTGAAGACGCCGAGGAGGACGACGATGACGAACGCCATCATCACGCCCGACGCGGCGGAAGCGACCGGCCAGTTCAACCCGCCCGACTCCAGTTGGAGGAGGATCGTCTCGGAGTACGTCGTCCGTTTCGCGCCGCCGAGGATGCGCGGGACGGCCTGGTTGCCGAGCGACAGCAAGAAGACGAACAGCGACCCGAGGATGATACCCGGGAGCGCCGCGGGGAGCGTCACCTCGCGGTGGACACGGAGCGGGCCCGCGCCGAGGTCACGTGCGGCTTCGAGCCACGCCGTGTCCATCTGTCGGAGCAGCGCGTAGATGGGCAGCACCATCAGCGGGAGCCACAGCGTCGTGAGCCCGAAGATGACCGACGGCTGACTGTAGACGAACCACTGGACGGGTTCGTCGACGAGTCCGACGGTGAGGAGCGTCCCGTTGAGAAACCCGCGAGCGCCGCCGATCTGGATGATGGCGTACGCCCGGACGAAGAAGTTGATCCACAGCGGCGCGATGATGAGAAACACTAACAGGTTGCGGAGGCGGTCGCGTACCTTCACCGCGAGGTAGTAGCCGACCGGCAGCCCGAGCACGAGCGTGATGAGCGTCGTGATGAGCGAGATCCGGATACTGTAGAGGAGCGCCGCCTGGAACGTCTCCCCGGTGAGCACCGTGACGTACGGCTCGATCGTCAGCTGGTTCGTCATCTGCAGGTTCTCCTGGACGCGGACGCTGAAGCTCAACACCGTCAGTAGCGGAACCAGGAAGAACAGCGCGAGGAAGAGGAACGGGGGGAGCGCGACGAGGAGGCCTTTTCGCGTCTCGGGGAGCTGTCGGAGGTGGGAGACGAACCCTTCGAGCCGACTCGCGACCGAGCCTTCCGAACTCATCGGCCCCCATCCCTGATGAGATAGCTCGCCGCGCGGCTCCACCCGACGTTCACCGAACTGTCGACGTCGTACAGCACGGTCCGTTCCTTCGACGGCTGCTGGACCTGCAGGGAGGTCTCGCCGATGCGCACCTCGTAGAGGATGTCGTCACCCTGGTAGATGCGGTCTTCGACCCGCGCCTCGAACACGTTCTCCATGTCGCGTGCGTCCTCGCCGACGGTCACCCGCTCGGGGCGAACCTGGACGTAGACCTCACCGTTCTGCATCGCGTCGCCACGGGCGGGGTCGTCGGTCGTCGTCCGGATCCGCAGACCGTCGTCGGTCGTCACCTCGACCACGTCGTCGGTGACGGACGCGACCTCGCCACGCCAGATGTTCGTCTTGCCGATGAACCGCGCGACGAACGGCGAGTTGGGCCGTTCGTACACCTCCTGTGGCGTCCCGCGCTGGACCAGTTCCCCGTCGCGCATCACGCCGATGCGGTCGCTCGCGGTGAGTGCGACCTCCTGGTCGTGGGTCACGTAGAAGAACGTCGAGTCGAGGTCACGGTGGATGCGTCGCAGTTCGATCTGCATCTCCTTTCGCAACTGGACGTCCAGCGAGGAGAGCGGTTCGTCGAGGAGCAGGATGTCCGGTTCGGTGAGGAGTGACCGTCCGAGGGCGATGCGCTGTTGTTCGCCCCCGGAGAGTTCGTCGGTCGACTTCTCGCCGTACCCCTCCAGGTTGAGGACGGACAGCATCTCGTCGGCCCGCTCGCGCCGTTCGGCCTTCGGCACGCCGTCCATCTTCAGTCCGAAGGCGAGATTGGCGTAGACGCTCTTGTACGGGAACAGCGCGAGGTTCTGGAACACCATGCTCGTGGGTCGATTCTCCGCCGGCGTCCCCGTCATGTCCTGGCCGTTGATGTGTACCGTCCCCTCGGTCTCTCGTTCGAGCCCCGCGAGGATCCGCAGCAAGGTGGTCTTCCCGCACCCCGAGGGACCGACGAGGGTGAAGAACTCCCCGTCCCGGACGTCGAACGACACCCCATCCAGAGCGGTTACGTCACCGAACTCCTTGCGGAGGCCGTCGATCTCGACCGCAGCCGACGGACTCATCTGCGGAGTCCACCCTCGCCCACGGGGTCACGCCCACACTCGCGCTCGCGCTCGTCGGTCCACGTCGCACGGCCCTGCCGTGCCGTTCGTCCTGCGTTCTCCCCGGGTCGCCTGGGCGTCTGCTGACGCGATCTCATCGATATGGGTGGACTGATTCAGTCGAACGCTAAAACGATTATGTTAACAGCTATCACATCACTGTCGCGGTGGTCGGTGCCGAGCCACCGGCGAGTTTCGGGCCGTGCAGAGAGTGGCCTACCCCAGTGAGGTGTGCGGTGTATATATGTGAGCCAGCCGAGACGTGGCTATGGGCCGGCCAGCCGATGCGATTACATTCGTACTCACTGTGGCTCGACTGGCGGACGAACACGACATCAAGTACCCCGCGGCTGCGTTCGCCTACTACTCGTTCGTTTCGTTCCTCCCGCTGTTAGCACTGGTGGTGGCAGTCGTCGGAGAGCGGATGGGAGAACAGATCCGGCGAGTGTCTCCCAGAGTGTTCACTCCCGAGGCACAGCAGCTCGTCAGTGAGTCGATCAGTTCGGCGGCCGGGCGGAGCAGTGCCATCGTTCTCGCTATCGCCGTGTTCGGATGGAGCGTGACGAACATCGTCACCGACCTCCAGACGGCTATCGAGCGAGTCGAGAGACGTTCAGGAAGTCCACTCGCAGAACAGCTCTCCGACGCGGTGAAAATATTAGCATCGCTTCTCCTCGTCATCGTCTCGGTCGTGCTCCTCGGGGCGCTTTCCGTGCTGTTACCGTCCTCCCCTCGAATCGCTCACGGCTGGTCCATCGGGCTCTTCGTCGTTCTCACCGTCGCTCTCGTCCCGTTGTACTCGTTGCCGTCGAAGGTCGTCAGCTCGGCCCGCGAAGCACTGCCTGGCGCCACGACTGCTGCGTTCGGCTTGGCGACGCTGTTCACCGCGATCAGAACCTACGCCGTCAACGCGCCGCGGTACGCGATCTACGGCGTACTGAGTGGGATCATTATCCTCCTCACGAGCCTCTACTTCGCCGCCTTCGTCCTGATGATCGGGTTCATCGTCAACGCTGTCACCCTGGATCGGGATACGGCGTCGCCCTGACATCCGTCGCCGTCCGTGGGTATCGCTGGCGCCGCCGCGAAGCGGGCTGTCGTGGTCCCGCGCGCGTCGGATTCGACTCGTTCCCTCAGAGGACGCTTCTTGCGGGGAATGGCGTCGAGTATGAACGCCCTTTGCAACTCGAGGAGTTCGGAGACGTCTTCTCGCCCGGCCTGAGTGAGCCCCGCCGTTCTAGCCGTTTCACGAGTCGATGGGGGGTGGCGACTCGACATCCATAGGCGGGCTCGAATGCATCGAGAGTGCACGACGCGCTCCGAACCGGTATCCGGCGTTACGACACACACTCGTCGGTCCACTGGAACGCTTCTCCACTCACGAGGGTGTGCGGCGACCGCGTCGCTGAACCTCGTGGGACGACCAGTGTCTTCAAACCATAGCCGAGACCCCCGGTGGTCTCGGTCAGGGTGCCTCCGGGGACGCACAAACGGCGTGCTGTCCCACGAAGGAATCCTCGCGCTTCAGTGCGGGGAGGATGTCAAAGGTGCCGGGCAGTCTCGCAGGCAAGGTTCTCAGTCGCCGCGGCCACGATGTCGTGTGTTTTGTCGTCGGCGAACCCAATTCGCACGTCGCCGAGTGGGTTCCCTTCCCAGTCTATGACCGCACCATCGCTCTCTGTTACCAGGCGGTACGCGCCCGCGAGTTCCTCTGCTGTCGCGCGCTTTCCGTCGTGTAGGACGCAGTAGTCACCCGACACCGCGATGTCATAGTCACCTCGCGCGACCAGAGTCAGATGGTGGCAGAGGCTCCGATAATCACCGGGGTAACCGAGCGTCCACAGAGTGCGGGCGAGTTCGGGTCGTCCAGCGAGCATGTACTGGTCGACGAGAACGGACGGTGGAGTTTGGTCCACGTCACTGTTAATACGAGACCGGCCGCTCGACTCAAGATTCGACCGACTCGGGCTGCTGGTGGTATCAGGTTGTCTGGCCCAGCGTCGCGTCAGAGATGCACCCTGATCGCGGTACGCCTCGTAGAGGTCACCCGTCGACAGCACCAGATAACCCATTGCGACGACATCGTCGAATGTAGGGTCGGCCGTATCGGCGACAGCGACGACGGTCCCGAACGGGAGGTCACCGTTGCCCTTCGCCAGGTTCGCCGTACCGTCAACCTCATCAACGATCACGATTGGCGCCGAGTTCGGCCGGGAGGCCACCGGCCCCTCCTCCGAGAGGACACAGAACTCGGTGGGCTGTGCATCGAAAAACGCTCTAATACGCTTGCCGAGTCGCCGGTCAACCGCCGTCGTAAAGTCTGCCTCGGTATCTTCGACTGTCTGGCGGTCCTCATCCGAAGTCCTGACGAACGTCTCGTGTGCGGCTTTGAGCACCCCTCGGACAGCGGTGCGGTACGCCGGTTCCCCGCTCATTGCTTTGTCGTTAAGCGAACGAGCGCTTTGTTCGGCTGGTAGTATTGTCCACAGCGAGTAACCCCTGCAGTCAGGAGCCTGGGTCGGATCGCTGAACGTTTCATGTCCGCACCGTCGCCTGTCGGGGATATAAACCCGAGGCGAACACGACATCGATGGCGTGGCACCAATCCAGCAACGGAGTAGCTTCGGCAACTCATTGAGAAACATGATTTCTCAGACACCAAGTCTCTCGTTGATTGCTACGGTTATCTGACCGCCCTCTCTCGAGTAAATCTGAGCGGGCATCCGAATTACGTCGACCGAAATCTCATCGAAAAGTGGTTTCACACGCTCAAAATGAAAGTTCATCACGTTCATAACTCGTGGGACCGCAGTCGGGCTGCCGTCGCCCGCTGGCTTGCACTATTGGCGTACTACGAGGAGTTTCAACGACCGCATCAGGCGATAAATGATCGGACGCCAGGTGAGGCAACTCACTAGATAGGCCCCTATTGGGTTCAATTATCTGTACTGGCCACGTTTGTCTGTACTGCAGTTTTCGGAACATTAAATATCACTCAGCTGTACTACTAACAGGTATTGTATGTCAACTATACAAACATATTGGTATTACAGCTCTCTGACGGTGTAGAATGACGCTGCTGGACAACATAATAAAGACGCCCATCGTTCATACGTTCGGCGAATCGAGACTCCGTCATCTGCTACTGTCTACCCCGCTCAGCGAGGGGTACTGGCGCATCACTCCCTGGATTCATCAGCGGGAACGCCATCTCTCACCGAAGCATGTTAACCCGCCAATCGACCCGTTTCAACTGTTCTTCGTCACCCCAGACCGTATCACTCGGTTCACTGGCCGTCCGTTCCCTCCCTGGGAGACCCGATGGCAGGATTTCGGAGCAGTGGTCGATGGTGACTGGGACCAGCGTACGTTCCCCCCGATTCGTTCACACGACGGAGGGGGCGACCCCTCACTATACCTCGCCGAGCGATTCTCGGAGACGCGTCTTCACAGGGGATTAGTCGACCACTTCGTCGATGGTGTTCCTTGGCGGGATGTCGACTTCGTAAACGAGCTAATTGACACAGTCTCGTCGACCGATAGGGTGGTCTGGCAGGGTTTGACAACGGTCGCAGAGGTCAGGTGGTACTGTACCGAACTGGATCAACTCTACCGGAGCATGCGTGACCGGGGCTGTCTCTCGATACGCGAACTGAACGCGAAAAATAACCGCCAGATGTCCTTCCAGACGGTGATGGAGAACGAAATCTTGGTCGATATCACCCGGACTGGCGAACCGAGGTTCGTGACCGGCCGTCACCGTCTCTCGATGGCCAAGATTCTCAACCTCGACCGGATACCGGTGGCCGTTGTGGCCAGACATCCCGGTTGGATCAACGATCGTGGAGGGACGCCGTACACCGGCTCTGTCCTCGAAAACGGTGCTTCGTCCGGTGCTGAGTCAGCGGTACTGGAACCGTTCAATGTCTCGTGGTAAGCGGCTCTTCGAGACCATCCGTCGACTGCTTCGCCCGGGCGGTGGTGTGACGAACCGCACCGTTACGGGCGGCGTATGGGTCACCATCAACAACTTGGCCGATCGGATTCTCCAACTTGCGACGGTTCTGGTTCTCGCACAGCTCGTCGGGCCGGCAGCGTTCGGACTCTTTGGCATCGCTCTGTTGATGCAGTCGGCTCTGAAGCGCCTCACGAAACTCGGGCTCGATTCCGCGCTGATTCAGCACCGCCAAGAGAACGTCGATACGTACCTCGATACTGTTTGGACGGTCGAACTGGCACGCGGATTGATTCTCGGTGCTACCCTCTATCTGTCCGCTCCACTGGTGAGTTCCCTGTTCGGTGAGCCGCGGATCGTGGATATCCTTCGGGTCTTCGCTCTTCTCCCGATTCTCGACGGAGTACAGAACCCGGGCGTGGTGTATCTAGTGAAGGATCTCGAGTTCCACAAGGACGTCGCGTATAAGTTCTCCAGCCGGATTGTGTATGTTCTGGTCGGGTTGTGGGTCGGGTATGCAACCCGTTCCGTATGGGCACTGGTGTTTGCCATGCTTGCGGGGCGGGTTGTCTCGCTCTTCGCCTCATATCTCATCCACTCGTACCGGCCGCGACCGCGGTTTGACAGGGCTGTCGCTTCCGAACTCTTCGGGTACGGGAAGTGGATCTTCGGATCTGAGGGCCTGAGCTTCTTAATTAACGAAGGTGACGACGCATTCGTTGGATGGGCTCTTGGGCCGGCCGCCCTCGGGGTATACCAGCTCTCCTATCGCCTCTCGAACG
>JBEPXT010000123.1:0-10830 GCA_041641795.1 Salinigranum sp. | reverse complement strand
CGGGTGAGCGAGAGGCTGCGTCGCGCCTCGACCTCGACGAGTTCCCACGAGACCTCCAGCGGCGGTTCCGGGACCACGGCCCCGTCGACGACCTCGTGGCGCTCGACGCCCGGATTCGACGAGAGCGTGTGTACCTGGCCGTCCGTGACGTCTTTCAGTACCGCAGAGTGCTCGTCGGCCGCGGTGACGAGAAAGGTGCCCCGCTTCCGGTCGGTCATGGCGGTCGGTACGCCGTCGACCCTCTTCCGGGTTTCGTCACGGAGTTCTCGACCCGGGACCGGGCGACGAGTCCACCGCCGGGCTGTCGGCCCTCGTCTCTCTCGGCCGGCGCCGGAGATTACCCCGACGCGACCCGATGGACGCCCCAGATGACCGCAGCGCAGGCCAGCGGCGGGACGAGTCCGTACAGCGGGGAGAGCCCGTAGAGCGCCTCGACCAGCGGGGCTGTCGGGCCGGCGACGGCCGTCTGCTGGTCGGGCGGAACTGTGATGACCAGCCCCACGTACAGCGACCCGAGAAACAGGTACCCGGCCACCGCGAGCAGGGCGTCGTATCGCCGCCGGGCGTCGAGTTCCCGTCGGTACCGCCGGGCGACGAACAGCGTCGGGGCGAGGAGTGGAGCGACGAGCAGCAGGCCGACGACCACGTAGAACGCCCGCGAGATGGTGAGCGACCCGCCGGTCGCGGCCGCCGTCCGGCCGACGAGCACGACGAGTCCCATCCCGACCAGCAACGCGATTCCGAGCGCTGCGAGCGTACTCACCAGGACGTACGAGCGGAACAACCACGAGTCGCTCCGCCGGAACGCGAACGGAATCGCCCCGACGACGCCGCGGTATCCGTCTGCCATCGGTCGACCTTGGGAGTCGGAGCGTTTAATCAGACCGGTCGCGTCCCCTGCTCCCGACGCCCCGACGCCGTCACCGGGTCCACCCGGCCGATGGGTCGCCACGACGCGGGGCTGAACGGCGGGAACACGCCGACGGCCCCGCGAACCGGACACGACAACCGTTTTACGCTGCCCGGACGCGACGTGGAACATGTACGTCGACATCGGAAACGCCCTCGATACGACGCCCGGCGTCTCGCGCGACGCCCTGGAGCGACTCGACGACCAGGTCGCGGACGCCCACGAGCGAATCGCGGCCGGCCGCGCGGACGCCGAACACGGGTACGCGGCGCTGAATCTCCCGGAGACGGTCGACTCCGACGCGATTCGCGCCGCGGTGGCCGACTTCGACGACCCGTCGGTGTTCGTCAACGTCGGCATCGGCGGCAGCGCCCTCGGCGCGGCGACCGTCGACCGGGCGCTGGACGGCGACGTCGATTCGTACTTCCTCGACAACGTCGACCCCGTCTGGATGAACGACCTCCTCGCCGAGATACCCCTCGACGAGACGGTTGTGAACGTCGTCTCGCGGTCGGGGACCACCGCCGAGACGCTCTCGAACTTCCTCGTGGTCCGGGAGGCGATGGAGTCCGCGGGCGTCGACTGGACCGAGCGAACGTTCGTGACCACGGGCCCCGACGGGAACCTCCGGAGCCTCGCGGAGACTCACGACCTGCCGGCCCTGGACGTGCCGGACGGCGTCCCGGGACGGTTCTCGGCGCTCTCGACGGTCGGACTCCCGCTCGCCGCCCTGCAGGGCTACGACCTGGAGGCGCTGCTGGAGGGCGCCGCGACCCAGGCCGAGAAGCTGACCGGGTCGCTGTTCGAATCCCCGGCTTACGCGTACGGGGCGACGACGTACGCGCTGGCCCAGCGAGGTGCGCTGGTGAACGCGATGATGCCCTACGCCGAGTCCCTGGAGTACTTCGCCGAGTGGTTCGCGCAGCTGTGGGCCGAGAGCCTCGGGAAAGACGGGCTCGGCCAGACGCCGGCGCGAGCGCTCGGCGCGACCGACCAGCACTCGCAGCTGCAACTCTACCGCGCCGGACCCCACGACAAACTCGTCACGCTCGTCCGGCCCCGGGAACGGGACGACCGGGCGATTCCCGAGACGGACCTGGAGGGACTCTCGTACCTCGGCGGGTCGACCCTCGGCGAACTGCTCGACGCCGAGTTCGAGGCGACCGAGGCGAGTCTCGCTGCCGCGGGGGTCCCGAACGTCCGCGTAGAAGTCGACCGGGTCGACGAGTACGCTATCGGGGAACTCCTCTACGCGATGGAGGCGGCGACGGTCCTCTACGGCGAACTGGCCGGGGTCAGCACGTTCACCCAGCCCGCGGTGGAGTGGGGCAAGCGGGCCGCCCGAGGACTGCTCGGCGGCGGCGAGTTCGAGGAAGCCGCGGCCGTCCAGGACAAACAGCGCCTCGAAATCGACTGAGCCGGGTCGCTCCCGCGGTCGGTCCCGCTCCGGGAGGCGGTCCCGGTACTCGAATCCGGTCCCACCTCGTGACGTCTTCCCGTACTCGAATCCGCCCCTGCGCCGGTTCCCCGAGTGACCGCGGGAGCCGGGTGTCCGGAGCTCGCCGCCGCCGACACGTTTTTCCGCCGCTCCCGCCTGTCTGTGTCGAGAACTTATCGATGAAAACCTGTAGCGAGTGCGGGAAGCGAATCTACCGCGAGACGCCGGACAACGACGAGTACGGCATCGCTGTCGTCGACGGGCGTCACTATCCGAAGGTCTGTCCACACTGCGGCGCGCCCGTCGAGTGAGCGTTCGGGTCGGACCGGCGGCGAACAGCGGCGCCTCCACGCAGAACGAGCACAACCGGAGGGCCTATGCGGAGCCGTCACGAATCGTGTTCCATGTCCACTGACCTCCGCGTCGGGCGCGGAGATGCGCAGGAGCTGCTCTCCACGCTCGCGCAATCAGTCCTCGTCGTCTTCGTCGCGTTCCTGAGCGCCTACGCCCTCGCGGCGCTCGGAGCCAACCTCCTCGTCTCGCTTGGCATCTTCGAGTCCGGCGGGTTGAACATCCGCGTCGCCGCCAGCGTCCTGCAGTTCGTCGGGTTCGGCGTCGGCGTCGGCCTGTACCTCGGACTGCAGGACCGAATGGACCTCATCCGGGTGCGGGTACCGACCCTCACGGACCTGGCGTGGACGGCCGCCGGCATCGTCGTCATCCTGGTGGTCGCCGCCGTGGTCGGCGGCCTGCTTCAGCGGTTCGGCGTCGACGTGGCGAGCAACCAGGTCATCCAGACCGGGCGGCAGAACCCGCAGTACTTCCTGTATATGATTCCCGTGGCGCTGCTGTTCGTCGGCCCGTTCGAGGAACTGGTGTTCCGCGGCACCGTCCAGGGTCTCTTCCGGGAGGCCTACGGACCGGCGGTCGCCATCGTAATCGCGAGCGCCCTCTTCGGCGTCGTCCACTGGGTGGCGCTCACCGGGAGCGGAAGTCGCATCTGGTACATGGTCGTCGCGGCGGCGCTCGGACTCATCCTCGGGTACGTCTACGAGCGAACGTCGAACCTGGTCGTGCCGGCCCTGGTCCACGGCATCTACAACTCGGTTCTGTTCGGCGCGCAGTACGCCATGGCGACCGGACTGCTCCCCGCCTGAGGGGTCGCTTCCGGTCGCTCCGACACTCGCGCTCTCCTTCGCGTTCGCATCTCTCTGTGTAGCTCTCGCTCGCGTTCGCATCTCTCTGTGTAGCTCTCGCTCCTCGGCCGCGCTGTCGCCCGGCACCCGTCACACCGCGCACCCCGCGAACCCGGGACCGCGAATCTCAGGCGGGGTTCTTCCGCGTGAGGTCGCTCCCGCATATCGGGCAGCGGTCGCGGTCGTCGTCGAACTCGCGGCCACACCCCTGGCACTGGAAGCGCCACTCGCGCGTCTCGGTGATGCCGTCCCGGGCGATGACCTCGACGGTGACGTTCAGACGGTCGGCGACGTTCTGCATCGCGTAATCGTCGGTCACGAGCGTCGCGTCCAGTTCGAACGCGGCGGCGAGCAGGCGGACGTCGGTCTCGGAGAGTTCCTCCCCGTCGCCCGTCTCCTCGGCGGCGCGGTGGACTTTCTCGACCGTGCCGTCGGCCGGGATGTGGATGTGCATTCCAGACCCCTCCATGGCGTCGAATCGGTAGGCGCTCTCGTCTTCGAGTTCCTCGCGGACGCTCGGGACGGACGCCATGGAGTCGTCGGTGTGATACTCGTGGATGAACGCGGACGAATCGAGAATGCGCATCTACTGCTCGATGACGATGTAGTCTTTGACTGCCTGGACGCGGCCGACGGGGACGTGGATGCGACCCGCGTCGTCCCGGTCGAAGCGGACCCTGTCGGACGATAGCTCCTCGTTCGGCGTCACCACGAGGTCGTGGAGCGCGCCCGTCTTGAGGTCCATCGTGATGTTGTACAGCATCCCCAGTTCGGTACCGTCCGAGCCCATGACGGCTTTGCCCGACAGATTCTCTGCGAGTATATCGGCCATACCGCCCAATTCCGATTGGTCCCTCATAAACGCCACGGGGGCCGTCGGACAGGCGGCACACGGGGGGCGACGCCGCCGAGAGCGTCGGACCCCGGTTCCCGAGGCAGTCGCACGCGAGGGGGCAACGAGACCACCAAGTTGAAAGACTTAACTGCGGGCATTCGCTCAACACGCATAAGAGAATTTCTGCCGGGTGATTCCATGTCTGACTCCGATTCCAAAAACCCGACCGCGGCGCTTCGCACACCCATCGTCGCCGTTCTCGGCCACGTCGACCACGGAAAGACGACGCTCCTCGATACGGTGCGCGGGTCCGCCGTGAGCGAGGGCGAGGCCGGCGCCATAACGCAACACATCGGGGCCACGGCGGTCCCGCTCGAAACCGTCTCCGAGATGGCAGGGGCGCTCGTCGACCCGACGGACTTCGACCTGCCGGGACTGCTGTTCATCGACACGCCGGGCCACCACTCGTTCACGACGCTCCGCTCGCGGGGCGGCGCGCTGGCCGACATCGCCATCCTGGTGGTCGACGTCAACGACGGCTTCCAGCCACAGACCGTCGAGGCGCTCGACATCCTGCGCCGGACGGGGACGCCGTTCGTCGTGGCCGCCAACAAGGCGGACACGACGCCGGGGTGGAACCCCCAGGGGCGCGTCCCCATCCAGCAGTCGATGGAGGCCCAGAGCGACCGCGCGCGGACGCGACTCGAACAGAACCTCTACGAGATAATCGGGTCACTCTCGGACGAGGGATTCTCCGCCGACCTCTACTGGCGGGTCCAGAACTTCCAGAAGAACATCGGCGTCGTGCCGGTGTCAGCCCTGTCGGGCGAGGGCATCCCCGACCTGCTGGCGGTCCTCATGGGACTCTCCCAGCGGTACATGAAAGAGGAGATGACCATCGACGTCACCGGTCCGGGCGCCGGGACGGTCCTGGAGGTCAAAGAGGAGCGCGGCTTCGGCACGACCATCGACGTGGTCCTGTACGACGGCACCGTCCGCGAGGACGACATCGTCGTCGTCGGCGGGAAGAACGACCCCATCGTGACCGAGGTGCGGGCGCTGTTGCAGCCCCGGCCCCTCGCGGAAATCCGGACCGAGAAGCGCTTCGAGCGCGTCGAGGAGGTCACCGCCGCGGCCGGGGTGAAAATCGCCGCCCCGGACCTCCAAGACGCGATGGCCGGCGCCCCGGTGCGCGTGGTCCGCGACCAGAAGCGCGAGGAGACCATCAGAGAGGTCCGGGCCGAACTCGCGGACATAGAGGTCGACACGGAGGAGGAGGGCGTCGTGGTCAAGGCCGACACGCTCGGTAGCCTGGAGGCCATCGCGAACGCGCTCAAGGAGGCCGAAATCCCGATACTGCGCGCCGAAGTCGGCGACGTGGCCCCGCGGGACGTCGCCGTCGCCAGCACGGCCAGCGAGGCGCTGCACAAGGTCATCCTGGCGTTCAACGTGGACGTGCTCTCGGACGCCCGGAGCGACCTGGAGGCCTCGGGGGTGGACCTGTTCGAGGACGACGTCATCTACCAGCTCGTCGAGGAGTACGAACAGCACGTCGAGGAGACCAAGCGCGCCCAGCAGGAGACCGTTCTCGACAAAATCGTCCGGCCCTGCCGGTTCCGCATCCTCGAGGACCACGTCTTCCGCCAGTCGAACCCGGCCGTCGTCGGCGTCGAGGTGCTCTCGGGGACGCTCAAGAACAACCAGCGGGTCGTCAAGTTCGAGGACAACGAACCGTCGCGCGTGGGCGAACTCTCCGGGATTCAGGAGCAGGGCGAGGACGTCTCGGAGGCCCGCGCGGGCAAGCGCGTCAGCGTCGCCATCGACGGCCCGACCGTGGGACGACAGGTCGACGAGGGCGACGAACTCTGGATAGAGCTCCCCGAGAAGCACGCCAAGATTCTCGAACAGGAGCTGACCGACGAGATTCCGGGCGACGAACTGGAAGCGCTCCAGGGGTACCTCGACAAGCAGCGGAGCCGCGACCCCTTCTGGGGGAAGTGACTCGGCGGCCTCCCCTCCGCGCTGCTGCTGGCCTACGGTCTGTTCGTCGACGCACCCAGCCCCGTGCGAGAAGCGGGTCGGTCGGTACCCCGGTCAGGCGGCCGGTCTGCGTCCGGCGGACGGTAGCCAGTCGGCGCCGCGTTCGGTATCCGGTCCCCGGTCGTCGGTAGCTGTAGTTGGTGGCTGGCCGGCCGGACCCTGAGGCCGGAGCCGTACCGGTAGAACAGGCGAGCCGAACCGACGACGCAGGTCGAAGAGACGGTACGATGCAGGTCGAAGTGACGAGACGAGACGAGTCGAAGCGGCAGGGGAAGCGAGAAGACGAGTCGTCGACAGGACGCGAGACCGTTCGCCACAGGAGGGGTTGAGCAACGACGCCCACGACCGGGCGAACAGAGAGACGAACAGAGCGATGCCGACCGAACGGCGAGAGCCAGTCAGCGGGCCGTCGGGGTGAGTTCGTCGCCCACGGCGTTCATCACCTGGAGGGCGGCGCTGGCCGCGAGTCCCCGGGCGACCTCGTCCCGGTCGGCCTGCGAGAGGCCGGTTTCGAGGTCCGCGTCGTCCGGGGTGAACCCGGCGCTCACGGGGTGACCGACCGGCGGGTGGACGGCGACGGTGGCGGTCGGACCGTTCGACCCGTGCCCCAGTTGCGAGCCGACGGTGTAGCTGTTAGGGAGATAGGTACGGGTTCGCGTCACGATACCAGCCACGGCCTGCCGGAGGCTCCGGAGTTCTTCGGGGGTCAGGTCGACCTCCTGCGACGGCTGGCCGGCCTCGAGTACGCCAGGTGCTCCCGCATAAGGATTGTTTCCGTTCATCTACCACCCGACCTAGGGGGACGCGACCTAAAAAGGCACCGTAACAGTACAAATACAGCTCCCAAACGTGCGATGCACGATGGGGGCAGCACGACGCTACAGAATCGGTTCTGAGGTGCCGTAGGCCGCCACGACGAGCGCCGTGACGTACTCGTCGTCCGGCGTGCCGGTGGCCGTCGAGACCAGCGTCGATTCGTCGGTGAACGTCCAGTCCCGCAACTCCTTGCCGGCGGCGAGTCCAGCCCGAACGTCGCTCCTGACCGTCTCGGGGTCGGTGCCCGTCGCCTCGTAGAACAGGCCCGGCCCCGGGCCGGTCGCCCACCCGAGACCCGCGGCCACCGGTTCCGCCTCGGCCGTCGACGTCCGCGCCTCGACGACGGTGAGGCGGTTTCCCGCGGGCCCGCGGTCCGGGACGACGTCGACCTCCGTGACGGTGGCCTCGGCCGGGACGATGGACGACACCGGGACGAGATTGTAGTTGTGGACGCCCGCCTCGGCGAGTGCGGCGTCGTATGCCGCCACTGCCGTCGGGCCGACGCCCGCCCCCGCGGCGACGTAGATGGTGCTCATTGGCGGAAAGAGTCGGTCTGTGGTGTAATGGGTTACGAAAGGAACCGACCGGCGGCGTCCGGAGCGTCAGTACTGGTAGTCCACGTAGCCCGAAGTTTCGGCGTCGGTGTCGGAGAGTTTGTCGCGGGCGGCCTCGAAGTCCTCGCGGGTGACCTCGGTCCGCTCGTCGCGGATAGCGAACATCCCCGCCTCGGTCGTCAGCGAGGCGATGTCGGCCCCGCTGTAGTCGTCGAGGTCCGCTGCCAGAGACTCGAAGTCGACGTCGTCGGCGACGTTCATGTCCTGGGTGTGGATGCGGAGAATCCGCTTGCGGCCCTCCTCGTTGGGTTTGGGGACCTCGATGAGGCGGTCGAACCGACCGGGACGGAGAATCGCCCGGTCGAGCATGTCGAAGCGGTTGGTCGCGGCGACGATTCGAACCTCGCCCCGGTCGTCGAACCCGTCCATCTCCGAGAGCAGTTGCATCATCGTCCGCTGGACCTCCGCGTCACCGGAGGTCTTGGAATCGGTCCGCTTGGCGGCGACGGCGTCTATCTCGTCGATGAAGATGACCGCGGGTTCGCGCTCGGCCGCGAGGGAGAACAGGTCCCGGACGAGTCGGGAGCCTTCGCCGATGAACTTGCGGACGAGTTCCGACCCGGCCATCTTGATGAACGTCGCGTCCGTCTCGTTGGCGACGGCCTTGGCGAGCATCGTCTTCCCGGTGCCCGGGGGGCCGTGGAGGAGGACGCCGGACGGGGGGTCGATACCCACCTTCTCGAACTGCTCGGGGTTGAGAAGCGGGTCTTCGACCGTCTCGCGAACGTCGCGAATCTGCTCGTCCAGTCCCCCGATGTCTTCGTACCGGACGTCCGGCGAGGCTTCGACCTCCATCGCCTGGGCGCGGGCGTCCGTCTCGTCGTCGAGCAGCGTCTGGACGGCGAACGAGTCGTTGATGGCGACCCGGTCGCCCGATTCGACCTCGCCCTCGAGACGGGGGGCGAGTTCGGTCAGTACTTCCTGGTTGTTGCCGTGTTGCTTGATGACGACGCCGTCGTCGGTCACTTCCTCGACCGTCGCGACGTACAGCGACGACGTCTTCAGCACCTCGTTGCGGCGCTTGAGGTGGTCGACCTCCTCTTCGAGTTCGGAGCGGCGGTCGGTGACGTCCTCGAGGCGGTCGTCCAGTTCACGGTTGACCCGTACGAGTCGCTCGTAGTGCTGCCTGATGGCGGAGAGTCGCTCTGCGTCCGACATGTCCGGATCGAGGTCCAGATGGGGACGGTCAGGCAGAGATGGGCTACGGGACATCGGTCACTTTTCGTTGGGTTCGCGCGTAAATGTGCCTTTGGGTACGCAGGTGAACTTGCACGAACGACCGCTGGCTATGAAGACCCTCTTCGAACGGCTGACGGTTCCCGAGCGTCCTCCGCGTCCGGATGAACGCCCCCGCTACTCGGTGACGAGATGTTCCATCTCGTCGAGGTAGTCGCCGTAGACGCCGAGGGCGGACTCGATGGGGTCGGGCGTCGTCATGTCGACGCCGGCCGTCTGCAACACGTCCAGGGGGTACTCTCGGCCGCCGAGTTCCAGCGCCTCCCGGTAGTCGGCCGCCGCCGGTTCGCCCTCGTCGAGAATGCGTTCGACGATGGCGACGGCGGCGCTGATTCCGGTGGCGTACTGGTAGACGTAGTAGCCGTAGTAGAAGTGGGGGATTCTCATCCACTCGCGCCGTATCCGGTCGTCGACCACGGCCGGGTCGTAGAACTCCGCCTTCAGGTCGCCGTACAGTTCGTCGAACGTGTCCGGCGTCAGCGCCCCGCCGTCCTCGGCGACCTCGTGAATCTGCAACTCGAAGTCGGCGAACATCGTCTGCCGGTAGAGGGTCGACCGGAACCGTTCGAGGTACTCGTCGAGGACGTGCATGCGGAACTCGTCGTCCTCGACGGTCTCCAGCAGGTGGTGGGTCAGGAGCGTCTCGTTGACGGTGCTGGCCACCTCGGCGGTGAAGATGTCGTACCCGGAGTACTGCCAGGGCTGGGCCTCCTTGGCGAGTTCCGAGTGCAGCGAGTGGCCGAGTTCGTGTGCCAGCGTGAACATCGACGTGATGTCGTCCTGGTAGTTCATCAGGATGAACGGCTGGGTGTCGTAGGTCCCCGAGGAGAAGGCGCCGGACTGCTTGCCCCGGTTCTCGTAGACGTCGACCCAGCGACTGTCGAGGCCGTCCGCGAGGCGGTCCTGGTAGGCGTCGCCGAGGGGGGCGACGGCCTGGACGATGTGGTCGCAGGCGTCCTCGTACTCGACGGTCGGCCCCTCGTCGCCCGTCAGCGACATGTAGAGGTCCCACATCTGCAGGTCCGGTACGTCGAGCGCCTCCCGCTTCAGCTCGGCGTGCCGGTGGAGGTACCCCAGGTTGTCGCGGACCGTCTCCAGCAGGTTGTCGTACACCTCGACCGGGACGTTCGGCCCGTGAAGGGCGGATTCGAGCGCGGTGTCGTAGTTTCTGGCGCGGGCGAGCTTCACGTCCGCCTTCACGCTGTTTTTCAGCGACGTCCCGACGGCGTTTCGCACGTCCGCCCAGCGGTCGTAGAACGCCTCGTACACCTCCCGGCGGAACTCGCGGTTCGGGTCCTTCTGGAGTTTGGTGAAGTTCCCCTGCGTGATTTCGACGCCCTCACCCTCCGGGTTCTCGACGGTGGGGAACTCCATGTCGGCGTTCGACAGCATGTTGTAGATGTCGCTGGCGGCGCCGGTCACCTCCGAGAGGTCGGCGAGCAGCTCCTCGACTTCGGCCGACCGGGTGTGGGGCTTCATCCGGAGGACGTCGTCGAAGTAGTGCTCGTACTCCGCCAGCGCGGGTTCCTCCTCGACGAACGCGCGAACCTCCTCGCGGTCCAGTTCCTGGAGTTCGGGTTCGATGAAACTCGCGGCGCTCTTCGCGTCCGAGGAGAGCGACTGGGCCCGGGCCTTCAGGGCCTGGTACTCCTGGTTCCGGGTGTCCTCGCTGCTTCGAAGGTTGGCGTAGGCCGTCACCCTCGCCACCGTCCGCATCGTCGACTCGTGGAGTTCGAGCAGTTCGA
>JBEPXT010000122.1:0-10853 GCA_041641795.1 Salinigranum sp. | reverse complement strand
ACCAGGGTGAACGCGATGAGCAACACGAAGGTGTTGCGCGTCGCGTTGATGAAGTTGGGGTCGACCAGCAACTCCGAGTACATAGAGAGGTCCAGGGCCGAGTAGTCCGGCGACCCGAGCCCCGACCACTCCGTCAGGGAGATGACGACGTTCCACCCGATTGCCCCGTAGACGAACAGGCCCATCAACAGGGCCGGCGGCAGCCAGAACGGCATCGACCGGACCAGTTCCGACCGGCGGAGGCGGTGGAACGTGTCCGAGGTTCCCGTCTCGACTGGCGACGACTCGCTCACCGTCCCCCCGTCCGTGCGAACGTCCTCGCGTCGCTGTTGGACGTGGTTTCGGACTCGCTGAATAAAACGACGCATTTGTAGTAGTTGTTCGCCGACGTTACTGGAACGCGCTGACGAGACCGTTGTAGGCCTTGTCGACGTTCCACTGTTCGAGGAACCCGGCGAACACGCCCTCGACGTTGCTCTTGACTTCCGGAGTGACCCCGGTGCCGTGGGCGATGGTCGGCGGCTGACGGTTCGAGTTCCCGAAGTCCTCGATCTGGCTCGTCAGGAACGGCCCGAACTCCTTGGTGGGGACGTCGGTCCGGGGCGGAATCGACCCCTTGATGGGGTTGAATATCTCCTGGCCCTCGACGCTGGCGCAGTACTGGAGGAACTTCCGGGTCGTGTCGGGCGACGGATTGTTCGAGGGGAACACGAACGAGTCGCTGACGATGTGGTACACCTTGCTCGTGCCCGGGAACGGGACGTAGTTCCACTGGTTCTCGAACTCGAAGCTCTCGGAGGCCTTGTACTGCCCGGCGGCCCAGTCGCCCTGGTGAATCATCGCCGCGCCGCCGTTGATGACCTTGGAGTTGGCCTGGTCCCACGAGATGGACCCGGCGTCCTTGTTGAAGTACTGCTGGTACTTCGTGACCATGTCGAGGGCGCTCCGGACGGCCGACTCGTTGGCCTTGACCTTCCCGTCGAGGACATTCATGTACGTGTCGACGCCGTGCATGCCGATGAACACGTCCTCCCAGAGCTGAATCGTGGACCAGGAAGACTGCGTCTGCTGGGCCATCGGCGCGGCGTCCGTCTGCTCGTCGATGGTCTTCATCGCGTCGAGCAGCGCCTGCGGGTTCGATATCGACGAGGGGTCGACGCCCGCGTTCTTCATCACCGACGTGTTGTAGAACAGGTTGTTCAGTCGGTGGATGTTCAGGGGCACCGCCACGTAGGTGTCCTCGGGTTTGGCGAGGGCCTCGACGCCGTCGAGGTAGGCGTCCCGGACCTCCTGGGTCCACACGCTCTCGCCGATGTCGTTGAGGACGTCACCCTCCAGGTAGGGCTGGAGCGACTGTCCCGGCCAGATCTGGAACGTACTGGGCGGGTTCTGGTTGAGCACCCGGTTCTTGATGACCGTGTCCAGTGCGCTCCCCGCCCCGCCGGGAGCAGGGTTGTTGGTCACCTGCGCACCCGAGTACTTCTCCTTGAAGCCTTCGAGGAGCGCGTTGATGGCCTGCTTCTCGCCGCCGGCCGTCCACCAGTGGACGATTTCGAGGGGTTCCCCGGAGCCCGACGACTGCGTCGTCTCCGTGGCTTCGCCGCCACCACCGTCCGACGACGTGGTGCCGCCCGGTTGCTCCGTCGGCTCTTCGGTCGTCTGATCGCCACCGCCGCCACCGGTACAGCCAGCGACACCGGCCGCCCCGAGCGCGCTGGCCAGTGCGAGATACTGGCGCCGCGAAACGTCGTCCGGATCAGTAGGTGAACTCATATCAGTCCATGAAAGCGTCGGACCGGCCCATACTTAATCGTTATCCATCATTTACGATGAAAGGTGTAAATTATCAATCGTTCACTACACCCGTAGTACGGATATCTCGAATAGCCGATATTTGCTGGACAATGTGAACCATTTGTCCCAGCGTAACACACCTAAGTTAATTTATATAATGGACGTAATATCAGCGTTCCGAGTCGAGTGTGTACGCTCTCCTGACAGGTAAGAAGGTCCGAAACTGGCGAACGAACGTTCTTTGCGAGTAACTGTAGCATATACTAGAGTAATCGTGACATTACTAAATTTAAATTGAAAAATATTTAAAATATCGCCGGTTGTCTGTGGGTCCGCGTCACCACGGCGCACGTTTGGAATGAGCGATTCAGACTCACAGCACGATTCCGTCCGCGAACGCATTCGAACCACCCGACGACGGGTTCTCCAGGCCACGGGCGGCGTAGCGACTGCCGCCGCGGTCGCAGACACCGTCGGCGCCCAGTCCGAAAACGGCGGGTCCGGCGGCCACTCGTCCCGGGTGAACAAACTGGTCGCGAAGATGACCCTCGAAGAGAAAGTCGGGCAGATGACCCAGATGAACGTCGGCAGTCTCGACCCCGCAGAGGTCGGCGACCTGTTCACGGAACACCACGTCGGGTCGCTGCTCTCCGGCGGTGCGTCCCCGCCGACGCACGACCCGACCGAACTTGCCGAGCAGATGAACGCCCTCCAGGAGTGGGTGGTGAACAACACGCGACTGGGTATTCCCTTCGTGTTCGGCGTGGACGCCGTCCACGGGAACGCGACGGTGTACGACGCCCCGGTCTTCCCGCACAACCTGGCGCTCGGCGCGACGTGGGACCCCGACCTGTCGAAGCGCCTCGCCGAGATCACGGGACAGTCCGTCCGCGCGAGCGGAGCCCACTGGAACTTCGCGCCCGCGAACGACATCCAGCGAGACCCGCGGTGGGGACGGTTCTACGAGGGGTTCAGCGAGTCGGTCCACCTCTCCCGCGAACTCGACGGGGCCAAAGTCGAGGGGTACGAGTCCTCGACGGACGAGTACGACCTGGCCGTCGGGGCGTGCCAGAAGCACTTCGCCGGCTACTCCGAACCGAACAACGGCAACGACCGGAACGCCGCCCACCTCCCGATGCGGTACTTCCGGGACACCATCCTCCCGCCGTACGAGGTGGGCATCGACGCGGGCGTCGAGACGGTGATGGTCAACAGCGGGTCGGTCAACGGCGTCCCCGCCCACGCCTCGGAGTGGTTGCTGACCACGGTGCTGCGCGAGGAGATGGGCTTCGAGGGCATGGTCGTCTCCGACTGGAAGGACTTCAAGCGGATGGTGACCATCCACAACTACGCCCCGGACCTCCGCGAGGCGACGAAACTCGGCGTCAACGCCGGCGTCGACATGTACATGAACCCCGACGACCCGGCGGAGTTCACGAGTATCCTGCAGGACCTGGTCGAGTCCGGCGAGGTCAAGCGGAGTCGCATCGACGAGGCCGTCCGCCGCATCCTGACGTTCAAGGAGAACCTCGGCCTGTTCGACGACCCGTACGTCGACCCCTCGCAGGTGGACTCGAAGGTGAAAGGGGCCGGCCGCGAGGAGGCCGCGACGGCCGCCCGGGAGGCGATGACGCTGCTGCAGAACGACGACACGCTCCCCCTGGACCCGGGTCTCGACGAGGTGCTGGTCACCGGCGTCCGCATCGACCACCCGCTGAACCAGATGGGCGGGTGGACCCTCGGGTGGCAGGGACTCGACGTGGAGAACGTGGACCTCGACAGGGTCCCCGCGGTGACAATCCTCGAGGGCGTCGAGGCGGCCGTCTCGGAGGGGACGACGGTGACGGCCGAGCCGATTTCCCACGAGTGGGACGTCTACGGCGGACCCGACGAGTATTCGTTCGACGACGAGGAGGCCGTCGAGAGCGCCGCCGAACGCGCCGACGCCGCCATCGTCGTCGTCGGGGAGGGACCACACTCCGAGGGGCCGGGTGACATCGACGAACTAGCGCTGCACGAGGCACAGCAGCGACTCGTCGAGACTGTGGCCGGCACCGACGTGCCCACAGTCGGCGTCGTCGTCGCCGGCCGGCCCCGCGGCACCGAGGTGTTCGACCAGTTCGACGCGTCGCTGATGGCCTACCAGTCGGGGACGGCGACGGGCACCGCCGTCGCCGAGACGGTGTTCGGGAGCCTCAATCCGGGCGGTCACCTGCCGTTCCGGTGGCCCGAGGTGACCGGACAGGTCGTCAACGTCCACAACGAACTGCACCCGAACGACAACGAACCGCGGTTCGAGTTCGGCCACGGTCTCTCGTACACCTCGTTCGGCTACGCGGACCTGCAGGTCATGCCGAGTCCGGAGACGCTCAACGTGAGCGTGTCCGTGACGAACGAGGGGTCGCGCGCGGGCGACGAAGTCGTTCAGGTGTTCGCGACGCGAGACGGGGCGCCGGTCATCTACCCGGAGAAGATTCTGGTCGGATTCGAGCGCGTCTCCCTCGAACCCGGCGAGACGAAACGGGTCGAAATCGAGGCGCCGCTGTCGACGCTCGCCGTCGTTCCGGGCGACATGCCCGGCGACGCCGACGAACGGGTCGTCCCCGCCGGCGAGTACGAACTGTGGGTCGCAGACCAGGAGACCTCCTTCACGCTCGAATCCCGGCGGAAACGGTAACGACGGGACGTCCGGGGGGACTGGCAACCGGGTCGGGTGGCGACCCGACCCCGCATGCCGACCAGTGTGGGCCGAAGGCACGTCCCACCTCGGGCCCGATTACGAGAACCGAGTGCCTCGCGATACAGTGTTTCAGAACGTTCAATCTTTTATAAGTATACTTAATTTAATTATCTATGGTGTAGAAATGCGGAGACGAAGGTGAATCTAATTGACACGAAACGGCTCTGACGAAGCTGGAGCGTCGAGACGAGAGTTCATGCAGGCGACCGGTGGCGTCGCGACCACCGCAGCCCTGAGCGGATATCTCGGCGTAGACGTGCCGGGAGCGGGCCTCCAGGCGGCCAGCCAGCACGTGAAAGATACGGTGGCGGAGATGTCCCTCGACGAGAAAATCGGCCAGATGACGCAGGTGGCGGCCTACGAGATGGCCGGCGCCGACGACCCGAAGACGTACTTCGAGAAGTACAAGCCGGGGTCGCTGATGTACACCGTCTCCTCCGACCCGACCGAGCAGGCGAACGAGGCAAACAGGTTACAGAAGGCGGCCGAGGAGGTAATCGGCGTCCCGTTCGTCTACGGCCTCGACGCCGTCCACGGCAACAACAACCTGGAGGGCGCGACTATCTTCACCCACAACCACGGCCTCGGCGCGACGTGGAACGAGGAGTACGCCTTCGAGATGGCCGAGATAACCGGGAAGACGCTCCGGGTGACCGGGTCGCACTGGAACTTCTCGCCCGTGGCCGACATCTGCCGGGACCCGCGGTGGGGCCGGTTCTACGAGGGGTTCAGCGAGGACCCGTACCTGGCCTCCCAGATGGTCGCGAGCAAGGTACGGGGCTACGAACAGAAGACCGAGGGGTACAAGCGCACGGGCGCGACGGTCAAGCACTTCGCCGGCTACTCCGCGCCGCGAAACGGCAACGACCGGACCGCCGCCCTGGTCCCGTTCCGGACGTTCAGACACACCATCCTGCCGCCGTTCGCAGCCGGTATCGACGCGGGCGGCGAGACGGTGATGGTCAACAGCGGGTCCCTCAACGGGATTCCCGCCCACGCGTCGGAGGAGCTGCTGACCGAGATTCTCCGCGAGATGCTCGGCTTCTCCGGCATGACCGTCTCCGACTGGCACGACTTCTACCGGATGGTGTCCGTCCACGGCTTCGCGGCCGACCTGAAGGAGGCGACCAAGCTCGGCATCAACGCCGGCGTCGACATGTACATGGTCCCCGCGGCGGGCATCGAGGGCGACGACGTCGAGGGGTACCAGACCCGGTTGAAGGAACTGGTAGAGTCGGGAGACGTCTCGATGGACCGCATCGACGAGGCGGTCACGCGCATCCTCACGTTCAAAGAACAGGTCGGCCTGTTCACGGACCCGTACGCAGACCCGGACGCCGTCGAGGACGTCGTCAGCGAAGGGCGGGAACTCGCCCGAGAGATAGCGACCGACTCGATGACGCTGCTGCAGAACGACGACACGCTTCCCCTGGGAAGCGACGTGGGGACGGTGTTCGTCACCGGGCCGAGCGCCGACAGCGTCGAGAACCAGATGGGCGGGTGGACCCTCGGCTGGCAGCAGATGGGCGAGGACGCGAACCCGCCGGCGGTGACCGTCCTCGAAGGAATTCAGGAGGCGGCCCCGGACGGGACGTCGGTGATTCACGAACCGACGGGGCTCACCACATTCGACAACGAGGACAGCGTCCGAGAGCACGCAACAGATGCGGACGTCGCCGTGGCCGTCGTCGGCGAGGGGCCGTACGCCGAAGAGAAAGGCGACACCGACACCCTTGAACTGGCCGACGCCCAGCAGGACCTCGTGGAGACGCTGGCGAACACCGGGACGCCCGTCGTCGGCGTCATCATCGCCGGCCGGCCCCGCGGCACCGAGGTGTTCGACCAGTTCGACGCGTCGCTGATGGCCTACCTCCCCGGGACCGCCGCTGGACCGGCCGTCGCCGACACCCTGTTCGGGGAGAACAACCCGAGCGGGCGGCTCCCGTTCACCTGGCCCGAGGGAACCGGACAGCTGCTCAACGTGCTCAATCACTACCCGCCGGCCGAGTTCGCGTCGAGCGAGGACGACCGACCGCCGGAGTCGGACCCGACGCCGCTGTTCGAGTTCGGCCACGGCGAGAGCTACACGGAGTTCAGCTACGAGGGGCTGACGCTCGCGCCGAGTTCGCTCCCGGAGGTGGCCCAGAACGACGAGGTGAACGTCTCGGTGACGGTCACCAACACCGGCGACGCGGCCGGCGACACCGTCGTTCCGGTCTACGCCGGGCGAGAGCACGGGCCGGTGCTGTACGGCCAGAAACAGGTCGTCGGATACGAGCGCGTCAGCCTCGACCCGGGCGCCTCGAAGAAGCTCACGGTGAAGGCGTCGATTCTCCCGCTGGCCACCGTCCCGGGCGACGTGTTCAGCCGCGAGGAACTCCAGGTCCTGCCCGGCGAGTACTGGGTGCGCGTCGGCGAGATGACAGAGACGCTGACCGTGAAGTGACGGAGTCGGGGGAGTCCATCCCGGTATCGGTCGCCGAGGGCGCGAGTTTGCCCCCTCCCCGAGCGTTTTAGGTTCGCCCCGTGTCACCAGAACTCGTCATGAGCGACGAGTTCCGCACCGAACGCGACAGTCTGGGAGAGATGCAGGTTCCGGCCGACGCCTACTGGGGCGCACAGACGCAGCGAGCCGTGGAGAACTTCCCCATCAGCGGCATCACCTTCGGCCGCCGGTTCGTCCGCGCGCTGGGCGTCGTCAAGAAGGCGGCGGCGCAGGCCAACCGGGACCTCGGAAAACTCGACGACGAGACGGCCGAGGCCATCGTCGAGGCGGCCGACGAGGTCATCGCCGGCGAGCACGACGACCAGTTCCCAGTCGACGTGTTCCAGACCGGGTCCGGCACCTCCTCGAACATGAACGCGAACGAGGTCATCGCGAACCGGGCCGCCGAGATTCTCGGCGCCGACGTGGGCGACCGGAAGGTCCACCCCAACGACCACGTCAACTACGGCCAGTCCTCGAACGACGTGATTCCGACGGCGATGCACGTCTCGGCGCTCGAAGCCGTCGAGAAGGACCTCCTCCCGGCGCTGGAGACGCTCCGCGAGGCTCTCGAAGCGAAAGAGTCGGAGTTCGACGGCGTGGTCAAGACGGGTCGGACGCACCTCCAGGACGCCACGCCCATCCGTCTCGGTCAGGAGTTCTCGGGCTACCGGACCCAGGTCGAGAAGGGGGTCAGTCGCGTCGAGGCCACGCGCGAGCACCTCGCGGAACTCGCCCTCGGGGGAACCGCCGTCGGAACCGGGCTGAACACCCACCCCGAGTTCCCGGGCAAGGCGGCCGAGTACATCAGCGAGGAGACCGGCATCGAGTTCCGCGAGGCGGACAACCACTTCGAGGCCCAGGCGGCCCACGACGCGATGTCCGAGGCCCACGGCGCCCTCAGGACCGTCGCGGGGTCGCTGAACAAAATCGCCAACGACCTGCGCCTGCTGGCGTCCGGCCCCCGGAACGGCCTGGGAGAACTCGAACAACCGGAGAACCAGCCCGGGAGCAGCATCATGCCCGGCAAGATAAACCCCGTCGTCGCCGAGGCTGTCAACCAGGTACACAAGCAGGTCGTGGGCAACGACGCCGCCGTGTCGGCGGGGGCCGCCGAGGGACAGATCGACCTCAACCTCTACAAGCCCGTGCTGGCGCACAACGTCCTCGAATCCACCACGCTCCTCTCGAACGCCAGCGAAGTGTTCGCCGAGCGGTTCGTCGCGAAACTGGAGGCCAACGAGGAGGTCTGTGCGGAGCAGGTCGACCGAAGCATGGCGCTGGCGACGGCGCTCAATCCCTCCATCGGGTACGACAGGGCCGCGGAAGTGGCCAAAGAGGCGCTCAAGGAGGGCAAGACTGTCCGCGAGGTAGTCGTCGAGAAGGGCTACCTGACCGAGGCGGAGGCCGACGAGGTGCTGGACCCCGAGCGGATGACCCACCGCGGCATCCTCGGCGAAGACTGAGGCCGAGGGCGGCAACCGACGCTGGCGACGAACGACGCTGGCGACGAACGTCACGCCCGCGTCGCCGGACCCGGTCGCCAGCAGCACTTTCGGGACGCTCAACGGGCCGACGACGCCGCTCTCGACCCGGTACACCAGGAGAACGTCGAACACGCCCCGCCCGAACCAGGCGACGCACCCGCCGGCGGAAGCAGGTTGGCCGCGACGAGTGCGGCGCCGACGGGCCACGAGCGACTACCGTCGACAGGGGAGTGGGCGGCCGACCGGTTAGCTTTTCCTCCCCCGTTCACGCACACCGTGTGCCACGTCAGACATTACCAAAGAATCTGATAGAACCGGGGTCTGACGCATCCGACACGACGATTTTCAGTCGGTCAGTGGGGTCACGACGGCGCATCCCCAAGTCACGACCCCGGCGGTCTACGGGTCCGAGCGGGGCGGCGGCCGAAATGGGACGCTCCAGACAGCGGGGCAATACAATTGGTAGCAGTCACCAGTCGCGAATCTGTCTCGTATCGACATATTAAAGCCGTAACCCGTTGATTTTCTACGTATGCCCGAGATGCTCCACCAGCGCGAACGAGGCCGGGAATACCTCGAGTGCCGCGCCTGCGGCGCCGAATTCCCGGAGGGCAAAGCGACGACAGACGGCTGGCACTATCGATGCCCGGAGTGTGGCGACGGCACCGGCATCGGTGACGGCCTCCGGCGCGTATAGGCGACCGCCCCCGCTGCGACCCTTTCTCTCCCCCCACCCTCACCCGGGAGGCTCCCGGCCCGCCGTGGAGCATCTCGCCGGAACTCTCCCGGCCGACCCGATTCTCGACCGAACCGCAGTCGCTTCCGGCGACCGCCCCCGGGACGCCGGTCGAGACTGAATCCTTTTTTACTCCCCCCATCCCCATATGCGCCTAATGAGCGAGTACGACTACGAGGAACTCGGACTCGTCGCGGGGCTGGAGATACACCAGCAACTCGACACCGCGACCAAACTCTTCTGCGCGTGCCCGACGGAGCGTCGGGACCCCGAGGAGGCGAATCGGTGGGTCACCCGCTTTCTGCACCCGACCAAGAGCGAACTGGGGGAACTCGACGACGCGGCCCTCGAAGAGAGTCGCGTCGACCGCGAGTTCGAGTACCTGGCGTACGACACGACCTGCCTGGTCGAGGAGGACGAGGAACCGCCCCACGACGTCGACCGGGAGGCCCGGGACGTCGTGATGCAGATAGCGGACCTGCTGGACATGGAGGTGACCGACCAGTCGCACGTGATGCGGAAACTGGTCATCGACGGGTCGAACACCTCGGGGTTCCAGCGGACGATGCTCGTCGCCCAGGACGGGGAGATACAGACCGCCGACGGACCGGTCGGCGTCGAAGACCTGATGCTCGAAGAGGAGAGCGCCCAGCGAGTCGAGGAGACGGCGGCCGGCGTCCGGTACAGCCTCGACCGCCTGGGCATCCCGCTGGTCGAAATCGGGACCAGTCCAGACATTTCGTCGCCCGCTCAGGCGCGCGAGGCCGCGGAGACTATCGGGATGCTCCTGCGGTCGACCGGCACCGTCAAGCGGGGCCTCGGGACGATTCGCCAGGACGTCAACGTCTCCATCGCCGAGGGCGCACGGGTCGAAATCAAGGGCGTCCAGGCCCTCGACCAGATCGACGAAATCGTCCGCCGGGAGGTCGGCCGCCAGGTCGAACTCCTCGACGTCGCCGAGACGCTGGCGGAACGCGACGCGACCGTCGGCGAGGTTCAGGACGTGAGCGACGTGTTCGCCGACACCGAGAGCGGCGTCGTCGCCGGCGCACTGGAGTCGGGCGGGAAGGTCGCG
Source organism: Salinigranum sp. (assembly GCA_041641795.1). Classification (GTDB taxonomy): domain Archaea; phylum Halobacteriota; class Halobacteria; order Halobacteriales; family Haloferacaceae; genus JBEPXT01. The sequence continues at coordinate 536 of JBEPXT010000122.1, read as the reverse complement.
GCCGTGCCGCTGTTCGGGTTCGACGGGCTGGTCGGGCGCGAGATTCAGCCCGACCGCCGACTCGGCACCGAGTTCTCGGACCACGCGAAGCGACACGGCGCCGGGGGTATCTTCCACACCGACGAACTCCCGGCCTACGGCATCACCGAAGCGGAAGTGAGCGCCCTGCGCGACGCGGTCGGCGCGGGAGAGGACGACGCCGTCGCGCTGGTCGCCACGGACCCCGAGACGGCCGACCTGGCCATCGACGCCGTCGCCGAGCGGGCGGCCGACGCAATCGATGGCGTCCCGGAGGAGACCAGGGGCGCGAACGAGGACGGCACGACCCGCTACCTCCGGCCCCTGCCCGGCGCGGCCCGGATGTACCCCGAGACCGACGTGCCGCCCGTGGAACTCGACCCGAGCGACGTGGAGACGCCCGAACTCCTCACCGAGAAGGTCGAGCGCTACCAGGACGAGTACGGCCTGGACGCCGGCCTCGCCGAGCAGGTGGCCTACGGCAGGCGCATGTCACTGTTCGAGGAGGCAGTCGACCG
>JBEPXT010000121.1:0-10916 GCA_041641795.1 Salinigranum sp. | reverse complement strand
CAGACGGCCCTCGAAGCGCTCGACGACATCGAGGAGGACACCGTCATGTACCGCGAAATCGGCGAACTGCTCGTCGAAACCGAGTACGACGAGGCCCACGAGGAGCTCTCGGACAAGGTCGAGAGCCTCGAAATCCGCGTCGAGCAGCTGAACAAGCAGGAAGAGCGGGTCCAGGAGCAGTTCGAGGACCTCCAGCAGGAACTCCAGCAGATGCTCCAGGGCGGCGCGGGCGGGCCGGGCGGCCCCGGCATGGGCGGCCCCGGCGCCGGCGGCGACTGAGATGCCGACCGACGTACCGGACGACGAACCGACCGACGAGGCGGTCGTCCAGACGGCCGCCGAGGCCGCGGAGGGCGTCATCTTCGAGCGCTACAGCCAGTCGGCGGTCACGGACTTCGACGTGACCGTCACGTTCGAGGACGGCGTCCTCGACGTGGACGTCTACCTCAACGCGCCCGAGGAGGCCGACGACGCCCAGCGCGTCGCCGACGAGGCTGCCCGGGCCGCACGGGACGCCGTCGACGAGCTTTTCGCGACCGAGTGACGGCGGTTCCCGGCGACGCCGCCCGGGAGCGTCCGTCCCGGCCTCCCGTTCAGCACGCCGCCGAGGAGCCACCCGCAGAGTTAAGGTCTATCATGGTTAATGATAACATATGTCTGCCTACCAGCGAAGCGGCACCTCGGCGCTCGACGGACTCAGGGACTACCTGAATCGGTCCGAGCCCCGGTGTCCAGAGTGCGGTCACGTGGACACCGACGAGGGGTGGCGGGCCGAGACGAGCGGCCGTCGCGTCCGATACCAGCACGTCTGTCCGAGTTGCGACGCCGTCGACGAGCGTACCATCAGGCTGAAGTGACAGAGCGGGACGCGCCCGGCCGGCCGCCCCAGCGTCGAGGAAGCGTCGCCACCGGAACGGAGACCAGCCGAGCGACGCCTCCCGGGTGCGCGGGAACGCGGCGTGGCGAGGTTAGATGAACAGGAGCGCGGCGCCGCGAGGTCACGCGAACAGGAAGATGAGCAGGCTGACGGCCATCGCCGTCATGATGACCGACGCGGCGAGCGCACCGGCCATCGAGACGGCCACGTTCGCGTGACTCGCCAGCGACTCGGTGCGGTCGTTGCCGAACACCGTGACCTCGGCTCGCTCGACGGCCATCCCGCCGGTGACCGGTTCGAGGTCCGCCAGCGCGTCGTCCGTCAGGCGCCGGACGCGCTCCTCGAGGGCGTCGTCGTCGATAGCGGCCCCGACCTGGTTGTCCGCCTCGACGGTGTTGACGATGTGCGTGTCCGTCGTCATCACCTCCGCCTCGTCGACCCGGTCCAGGCCGACCAGGCCGTCGACCAGGCGGTCACGCAGCCCCGGTTCCATGTTGTTCCCGTCGACGAGGACGTACGCGGTACGCTGGCCCGCCACGGCGGTCACCGCTACCCTGATTCCCAGCGGACCGATGCCCTCCTCGGGCGTCCACGGCGTCGGGTCCCAGGCCACCCCGAGCGACAGGTTGCCGTGGTCGGCGGCGGCCAGCCGCTCCCCGACGAGGCCCGCGGCCTGCATCAGGTCGAACGAGCGACTGCTCCCGGGGGTCACGTGCCCCAGGTCCGGCCCGTCGAGCCCGTTGTTCGAGTTGTGGGCGTCGACCAGGAGCACGTCGTCGAGACCGGACGTTCGCGCCTCGGACGTCGCCGCCAGCCCCACCGCGTACTCGACGTCGTCAGCGAAGTTGGGCGCGAACGAGGAGACGAGCAGCCCGTCGTCCCCGAACGCCTGGCCGAGAACCGACACCTCCCCCGCGGACGCCCTGACACTCGTACTCGCCTCCGAGGTGAACGAGATGCGTTCCCGGGCGGCTTCCGCGGCGTCCAGGATGGTGTCGACTTCTCGCTCGGTCACGAGGTTGAAGTCGTGACCGGCGGTAGCGTGCGGCGGGAACGCGATGCCCTCGGACTGGTGAGCGACCCGTTCGGGGAAGTTTCCGCCGCCGATTTCGCCCATCGGGCCGGGGTGGATCATCGGGAGGACGAACCGGGCCTTCTCGGACCCGTCGGGGCGCTCGAACGCGAGCACCGTCACCGGCACGATGGCCTTCTGGCCGAGTTGCTCGAAGAAGTCCTCGAGTTCGCGCGAGCCCTCGGCGATGTGACCGATGAACCCCCGGATGAAATCCAGCACCGACACGCCGAGGTTCTGCCGCCAGGGCCTGTCGACCACCGCGAGGAAGACGTACACCGCCAGCGCGTAGATGACGCTCGTGATGGTGAGGAGGACGAAGTGGTCCGTCGAGAGCGCCAGCAACTCCGGGGGCGCCCGGTCCGCCCGGGCCAGGTACGGGAGCAGGTAGGCGTCCAACAGCGGTCCGCCCACCTCGAGGAACCGGACGGTGCCGCTGTAGACGAACAGCAACACGGCGGCGACCACGGTCTGGATGGACGCCGGGACGCTGGCGGCGAGCAGCGAGGAGCGCGAGACGGCCATGACGACCAGCAGCCGGAGCGCGAAGATGGACGCGAGCGCCACCATGAGAGCGTCGAAGACGAACCGCTGGTCGAGGGGCGTGAGGACGGCGAAGACGGCGGCCACCGTCACCACCGCGACGACGATGAGTTCGCAGGCCAGCGCCAGGAGCGACGCCCGGTTCGGCGTGAGTTTCCCGCCCACGAAGCGGTCGACGCCGGCCGTTCCGAACGCCGCGACGACGGTGGGAACGCCGATGAAGAAGATGCCCTCCCAGGCGTCCTTCCCGATGAAGAACAGCCCCCGCCAGACGGCGGTGGCCTCTCCCGAGTCGAACGCGGCGACCCCCGCGACGGCCGCGACGAGCAGAGCGAACGCCAGGCTGGAGTACCAGCTCGGCGCCCGGAAGATGAACCGCGACAGCCCCGCGAGATTGCTCTGCGTCGCTGTCATTGTCGGAGAATTTCGGTGTACACTCGTAAATCCACCTGTCTCGCTACCGTCGACAGATGTCGATGAAGTTCTCGAATACCTCTGCTCCCGCCTCCGTGTGTGCGACTTCCGGGTGCCACTGGACGCCGTAGAGGTCACGGTCGGTGTCGCTCATCGCCTCGATGTCGCACACCTCGCTGGTGGCGGTTCGGACGAATCCGTCGGGCAGTTCCGTCACCTCGTCGGCGTGACTGGCCCACGTCCGGGTGGTAGGGGCGAGCGAGCCCACGAGCGGGTCCGACTCGTCGACGATCTCCACCTCGACGTCGGCGTAGCCGCCGTAGTCGCCGCTCCCGACGCGGCCGCCGAGCTTCTCGGCCATCACCTGCATCCCGAGGCAGATGCCCATCACGGGGACGTCCATCCGGAGGTACTCGTCGGTCCGGCCGACGCGCTCGATGGACGGGCCACCCGAGAGGACGAGGCCGTCGGCGTCGATGTCCTCGGGCGGCGTGGTGTTGTCGACGATGTCCGTCTCCACCCCCGCGTCCCTGAGGGCCCGCCCCTCCAGGTGCGTGAACTGGCCGTGGTTGTCGATGACGACGATTCTGGTCATTGTCGCCGGATAGACCGACGGGCGATAAAAGAAACTCGAAACGTCCGGGCGGCGCGTCCGTCAGTCGTCGAGGCGTGTGCCGACCGGTTCGAGGGGCGACCGGTCGAATCCACCCCGAACGAGCCGCCTACCCCTCCGCCTCGCTCACCGGCGCGCGGAGCGGACCGAACCGGACGGCGCCCCCGAGCAGAACCAGTCCCCCCAGCAACACGGGGAGGACCCACATGGCGAACGTGATGTCGTAGGCGTCGGCGAGGACGCCGACGACCGGCGGAACGACGAAGAAGCCGGCGGTCGCTGCCGCGTTGGCGAGCGCGTTCACCGGGCCGCTGAACCCCGGTGCGGCGTCGGTACCCCAGGACAGCACCGTGGGGAAGACCGTGGCGACGCAGAATCCGAGCGCGAAGACGGCGAGAAACAGGGGCAGCGCCGACCTGAACACGAGCATCCCGAGCAGCGGGAGACAGCCACCGAGCGCGCTCGCGACAAGCACGGAGTCGGCGCCGTACCGTCCGACGACCCGGCTCGCAGTGTACCGCCCCGGGACGTACGCGACCAGGTACGCCGACAGCAGGAGGTTCGCCGTCTCGCGCGGGAGGAACGTCTTCGCGTAGAACGGGAGCCAGGTGAATATGCCGGCCTCCACGCCGACGGCCAGCACCAGCGCCGCGACCATGACTCGTATCGTGGGGTGGACCGCGAGCGACCGGAGGTCCCCGACCGACAGCGTCTGCTCGGCCCCGTCGTCGGCGGGCAGGTCGAGTCGCCAGACTGCGGCGAACAGCGCCACGAAGCCGACGGCGACGAGCCAGTAGGTGAGTCGCCAGTCGCCGACGGCGATGACCGCGGTGACCAGAATCGGGCCGAGCGTCGCGCCGACGGCCCACGCCATGTCGTAGAGGCTGTACATCCGTGACCTGCTGGCGGGGTAGAGGTGGCTCAGAATCGGCCGGTCGAGCGCGCGTCCCACCCCGGACATGACCATCCGGAGGACGGCGAACGCCAGGAGCAGACCGAACGTCGGGGACCACCCGAGCAACAACAGCGCCACCACCACGCCCCCGATGCTGGCGAGGAACAACCGCTTCATGTCGACGCGGCCGGCGTACATGCCGACCACCATCGTCGAGGCGAGGTAGCCGAGCGAGGCCAGGGGGGCGATGATACCCAGTTGCCTCTCGCTCACGCCGAAGGTCGTCTGGAAACTGGGCATGAGGGCCCCGCGGGCCTGCAGGAGGACGCCGACGAGCGCGGCGAAGCAGAACGTGACGACTACCCAGGCGCGTCGCTCCGGGTCGGCCGGCCGGTCCATGCAGGGTGGTCCACCCGCCGGGGTTATAGCCACCGGGGTGTCGGTCTGTGACAGCGTACCGAGGGCCGTATTCCGGTCCGGTCGTCACCCCAGTTGGGCGGGGTCGAACCGGCGGTTCTCTCCGCCCCACTCGGAGCGGTCGCGGGCCGCCCGCGTGTCGAGGTACACCTCGACGCCGTTGCCGTCGGGGTCGTCGAAGTACAGCGCCTGGCTGATTCCGTGGTCGACCGGCGAGACGGGAACGTCCCGCGCGGAAAGGCGGTCGAACGCCGCCCGCAGGTCCGCGGGGCTCTCGACTTCCCACGCGACGTGGTACAGACCGACGCCGGGACCGGGCGCCGGCGCGTCCTCCGGAACGGCCTGGAGTGCCAGGTCGTGGTGCCGGTCGCCGGCCGAGAGGAAGGCGTAGGACCCGACTCGCTCTGACACCGCGAGGCCGAGAACCTCCGTGTAGAACGCGATGGACCGTTCCACGTCCCGGACCTTGAGGTGGACGTGACCCAGTTCGACGGGGGATGCAGACATGCACCGGTGGACGGTCCCCTGAGAGAAAGCCGTTGCCGCGACGGCGCGCGTCGAGTCGGGGGACCGCGCCAGTCGTCGAGGCCCGCGCCGATTCGTCCGACGACGGTTACTCGGTGTCACCGCCGTCTCGGTCGAACGGAGTCGCTCGGCGTCCGCTCGGTTCAGGCCCTCGGTGCTATTCCCCGTCAGGGTCGGGCGCAGTCACTCGGTGTCGCGGTCGTAGCGTTCGGCCGCGGTCCGGAACGACAACTCGTCAAGTTCCTTGCCCCGTCGCTGTTCGCGGACCGCTATCGCCTCCGGGTCGGGGCCGGCGTCGTCGTCGATTCGCGCGAACGACCGGTGGACCTTGGTGTGGCACCAGCGACAGAGCGTGACGGTAATCTCGTGGGACGGGCGTCGGGCGTCTCCACCGGTCCCGGACGTCCCAGAGTCGCCGCCGTAGGAGAGGTGGTGTTCCTCCAGGAGCGGTCGCTCGTCGTCTCCGGGCATGGGAACGTCAGTCAGCCCACACCGGACGCACTCGCGTTCGTCGGCAGTCGACCGGTAGTGGGGACAGTCGCGCCACTCGGTGTCCTCGTCGGCGACGACGCACTCGTAGTCGTTCTCGCGGCGGTCGGCGGCGAATTCCGGGTCGTTGCCGGCGTAGGCCAGGGCGAACCGGCACCGGCCGTCCGACGTGAGGTGGTCACAGACCCCGGCGTACTCGTACGGGTCGTCCACGCCGACGGGCGTCCCCTCCGGCGTCTCTTCCATGGATAGTCCTCCGCTCCCGCCCCCATGAAGGTACTCCCACAGATGCGAGGGAGGGGAAGGGGAACGTCGGTGGGCACGAGGTTTCGGTCGAAGTGGGACGCAGAGAGCGGTCTCTTCCCTCTCGTCCACGGTCGGACAGCCTCGTCCCGTCCAGTCCCGTCTCGGCGGGTCCGACGTGTCAGTCCGTGCCGGGGAACAGATTTGTGTCCCGGGCGCGACCTGTGAGCGTGCGACTCGTTCATCGTCGAGACGGGACGGAACGGACCCTCGCGTCGGACCTGGAGTTCGCCGACACGTTCCTCTCGCGGGCGCGGGGACTGATGTTCCGGCGACGCATCGGCGCGGACTACGCCCTGGTGTTCCAGTTCGACTCGGCGGTCAGTCGGAGCCTCCACATGGTGTTCGTCCCGTTCGACATCGACGTGCTGTGGCTGTCAGGACGGCGCGTCGAGAAGCGTGCGCGCCTCTCGGCGTGGACCGGGTTCGGACGAGGCACCGGGGACACCATCGTGGAACTTCCGGCGGGTGCTGCCGAGAACGTGACCGTCGGCGACGAGGTGTACGTGGAGGCGTAGCCGCCGCCGGAAACGGCCACTCTATTCGTCTCTCGCGGCGCCTTCTTTCGGGCGGCGTTCCGGTGGTTTCCACGCGTCGCTCAGCGCGCCGAAGCGTTCGCTGGAGCGTTCCGGGACCGGGCGGACGGCGATTTCCGACTCCCTCAGTAGGAGTAGAATTCGTTGACGCAGGAGGGACACACCTGCGTTACGAACGATTGGGTGTCGGGCTCCGACTTTACGGAGGTGTTCTGGCCACCTCTCCCGAGCGGCGAGGAGTACTTCACGATTACCGTCTGACTGGTACCGCAGTGGGGGCAAGTGACAACCGTCATTATTCGTCGCTTCTGAATCGTGTCACAACATACTTAAATCTTCGTAATTTTGGGGATAACGATGCGTTTCAAAAGGTACTACGAGGTGAGTAAAAATGCAGTTATACGCTTCATAACGCTCGAATTCGGCAGTTTCGGTCGCTAGAGAGTTCAGAGACAGATTGTTGACAGATTTGTCCATTTATATACTGGCGGGCAGGTTAATGACACCCCAACGACCGATGCCGCGAATACTGCCGGAATGTGCCGTGTTAATCAATGGTCACCTGCAAGGGACTGCCACAATGTCGGATGACACACCGACGGAGGATAGGGTAAGTCGCCGCGAGGCGGCTGGCCGTGAAATTCTCCGAACGTAATGAAAACACTCAGGACGAGCTCTCTGGGCGCGGTGGATACCCCACCACCCCACTCTCTTCTGATACGACTGTACAGTTGCTCGATACGACGCTCCGGGACGGAGAGCAGGCGCCAGGCGTCTCGCTGACCCCCGACCAGAAAGCCGACGTCGCACGCGGTCTCGACGCGGCGAACGTCTCGTACGTGGAAGCCGGGAGCGCCTGCACCGGTTCCGGCGAGCGAGAGACCATCCGCCGGGTCACCTCGCTCGACCTCGACGCGACGGTGACGAGTTTCGCCCGCGGCGTCCAGCACGACATCGACCTGGCGCTCGACTGTGACGTCGACGGCGTCAACCTGGTCGTGCCGGCGAGCGACCGCCACGTCGAGAGCAAGGTCGGAACCACGTTCGAGGGCGTCCTCGAAACCACCCAGGAACTCGTGGAGTACGCCACCGACCACGGGCTCTGGGTCGAGGTCATCGGCGAAGACGGGTCGCGGGCCGACCTGTCGTTCCTCGAACGGCTGGCGGCCGCGAGCCACGACGCGGGGGCCGACAGGTTCTGCTACGCGGACACGGTCGGCCACGCGACGCCGGAGCACACCTACCGGGCCGTCTCCCGCCTGACGGAGTTCGGACCCACGAGCACCCACACACACGACGACCTGGGACTCGCGATGACGAACGTCCACGCGAGCCTGCACGCCGGCGCGGACCTGGTCCACGCGACGGTCAACGGCATCGGCGAGCGAGCGGGCAACGTCGCCCTCGAGGAGGTCGCCATCGCGCTCGACCACGGCTACGACGTCCAGACCGTGGAGATGGAGCGTCTGTACGACCTCGCACAGCGGGTCGCGCGGCTGACGGGCATCCAGCTGGCGCCGAACAAGGCCGTCGTCGGGGAGAACGCCTTCACGCACGAGAGCGGCATCCACACCGACGGAACGCTCAAGGACGAGGCGATGTACGAGCCGTACCCGCCGGAGCGAGTCGGCCGCGAACGACGGCTCGTCCTCGGGAAGCACGCGGGGCGTGCCGGCGTCCGCGCGGCGCTCGACGAGCACGACGTGAGCGTCTCCGACGAGGAGCTCTCGGCCGTCGTCGAGCGCGTCAAGCGCCTGGGTGACCGCGGCAAGCGGGTGACCGACGCGGACCTGCTTGCCATCGCCGAGGAGGTGCAGGACCGCGAGCGCGACCGGCGCGTGCGCCTGCTGGACCTCACCGCCGCGAGCGGCGGGGGGACGCCCACCGCGAGCGTCCGCCTCGAAGTAGACGGCGAGGAGCGCGTCGCCTCCGGGACCGGAAGCGGCCCGGTCGACGCGGCCGTCGAGGCCGTCCGGTCGGCGCTCGGCCGACAGGCCGACGCGCAGCTCGAATCGTACCACGTCGACGCCATCACCGGCGGCACCGACGCCCTCGTGACCGTCGAAGTGGAGATGTCCCGCGGCGACCGGCGGGTCACTGTCGCGGCCTCCGACGCCGACATCACCGTCGCGAGCGTCGAGGCGATGGTCGAAGCGCTCGACCGGTTGCTGACCGCCGACCCGGACCGCGTACCCGCCGACGACTGACGGACCGCGCTGGTCGCCCGAAGAACACGCGGGCGTCTTCCGCGAACTGTCGATTGAGAGCGAACCGCACGCGCGGGACGGCGTCCCGGGCGCGAACGTTCAGTTCAGGGCCGGACCGGTGTCCGGTGGTCTACTGTCTGACCCGAACCTCGCCGGGACGAATCCGCGCTTCGTACCCCGAGATCGTCAGCGAGAGCACCGCGTCGGTACCCTCTGCCCCGCTCTGGAGGAGTTGGTTCAGCGCGTCGGGGTCGAGAAGCCTCCCGAGCGTAAAGTCCAGTTCGCGGGGGTCGGTCTCTTCAGCGTCAGCGATGGCCAGCACCAGAGCCGTCGCGACGTCGCCGTCTGTCACTCGCCGTACCGTCCACTCCGAGTCGTTCGCGCGCGGTCCACCGTCTGCCTCTGACATGGGTTGGTCTGTCGTCATCCTTTCGTGCCCGGGAGATAGCCGATTCAGCGGTTTTCGACAGATTACCATAGGTGTTTTGTTCGACTAATCCCTACAATTCGAACACAATCGTTAAATCTACGACGAGTTCCCACGAATTAAAATTCGACCGGCCACGTTGCGGTCGGAGACCAATCAGGGCTGGTCGGGTGAGTCGCGCCAGGACGCCACAAGTTTCCACGCCTCGGTGGCGAGCGTGATTACCACGAGGTAGACGACGAACGCAAAGACGAACGCACCGGGGTCGAACGACCCCCCGACGCCGAACGTCGCCGCAAGCGCGGCGAGCACCAGCGAGACGGCCACTCCGAACTTGCTCGGGACGGGTATCGAATCGCGCATACAGGTCGTTGGACCGGGGGTTAGAAATAGCCCGGCGTGCGGGCGTCGGCACTCCGATTCGAACTGTCTCTGTTTCCCGTCGTCCAGGGTTCCTGTCGGTAACGATTCGTGTCGGCCCGTCGTTCCAGCCCCGACGACGCCCCGGAGGCGGGACGTGCGACAGCCGGTTATTCGCGGTTCAGCGGACATTCTCTCGTCGAACGCCACGATGCGTGTTTCGACGCCGGACGGACTGAACACCCGGCCACATATAGCATCGAACGATTCTTGCGGAGTGAGAACAATCATTTCGGTTATCGTTAACATTTGACAATATACTACTAGGCAAACTGAACGGTCGTCTCCGCGGGACGTCGTCTGCCACCCGAGGTGATATCATGAGTCAGATATATTTCGTCCGACTAATCGTACTGGCAGTTATCGTCGCACTGGTCGTTTCGGCTGTCGCCTCGGGAACGGCCCCGAACACGACGCGAATCGCCCGGGACAACAACCGATCGGTCGACGGACAGCCCACACCCGAGGACGTCTGTCCGTCGTCGTACCCATCCGGTCGATGGGGGAGTTGGCCACTGGTCGACGCCACCGGAGGTCTGCTGACACCCTGGCCAGGAGTGATGAGCGTGCGCTGCACCTACGGTCGACCCGGAACCCAGTCCGAACAGGGTGGTTCCGGGACGGGGGCCACTGGGTCAGAGGCCGAGGGGGCCACGACCATCTCCTTCGAGGTCCGCTGGCAGTACGACGAGTCCGTGTCGACCGCCGACAGTTTCTGTGAGGCAGTCGAGTCGACCGAATTCGCGGGGTCGGCCGACAGAGCCGCCAGGGTCGCCTGGGACGGCCACGGCCCGGGGAACGTCACCTACGACCCCGCCGCTGTGGCGGACGACTCCGAGTGGTTCAGTCGACTGGCGGAAGCCATGGGAGAGCACATCGGGCCGGACGACCCGGCCGCTCGGGCCTTCGCTCAGCAGTTACTCGTGGCGGTTGAACCGTTCGCCGTTCACTGCAGGGAGCCGCTCCCGCCAACCATCGCCCGGAGCGCCTCGCCGGGACCCGGCAGTGCGCCCGCGGGCGGACATCTGCTTACGAGCGCCGAGTGGGCCGACGTCATGCGCCGGTGTGACCAGCGCGACGACGCGACCGGTCGGACGGCGGTCGAGGAACACGCGACGCTGAGCGAGCGCGAGTACATCGAGTACCTCCGGCGCGTGGAGGCAGCCAATCCAGGGGAC
>JBEPXT010000120.1:0-10922 GCA_041641795.1 Salinigranum sp. | reverse complement strand
CGATTCGCTGGGCCGTGAGTCGTCACTCCGGCAAACTGTCTTCCTCTCCTCACTCGCGTCCGGTCACCCTCCGCACGCACGAGGAGCCGAAGGGGCCCAGTTCCCCCGACTCGAACTGGACGAAGTGGCCCGTCGAGATGTCGGCGCCGCAGCGCCGGCAGGTGAACTCGCCCTCGCGGGTCACCACCTGACTGTCGAAGCGGACGAACGTCCCGCCCCGGCGAGTTCGCACGCGGCCGTCCTCTCGCTCTATGATGCCCCTGAGTTCCGCCGCGTCGAGGATGTCCCGCGTCAGCGACGGGTCCGTGGTGACGGTCTCGACTCTGTCGACGACCGCCGCCAGCGGGAGTTCGTCCTCCTCCAGGTGTGCGAGCAAATCGAGGGCCAGTTCGAGCTTCTCCGACCGGGAGACCGGCGCGTCTGGCGAATCCTCGGGCACGACCGGAGCTACCGCACCCGCCCCGTTAAGCGTTCCGCGAAGGGGAAAGCCCATACCGCCTGCCCGGTCACAGGGAGGTATGCAGCGACGGGCACACCTCGCAGTCGCCCTCGCCGTGGTCGCTCTCGCCGTCGCCGCGTGGACGACGTCCCCCGAAGCCGTGCTCTCCCGAATTGCGTGGCTCGCGGCGGACCCGGTGCGGTTCGGCGTCGCGCTGACCGCACTCGCGGCCGTGCGACCGCTCCTGGCCTGGCCGACCACGGTACTGGCCGTCGCCGCCGGCTACGCCTACGGACTCGCCGGCGTCCCCTTCGCCCTGGCGCTCATCGTCCTGACGAGCGTCCCGCCGTACTACCTCTCGCGGCGCGTCAGGGGGTCGTCGGGAGACACGACCGGCCATCGGATACTCCGTGGCATCTCGACGCGCGGTGAACGTGCGGTGTCCGTGGCCGGCGACCTGCGGAGCGTCGTCGCCAGTCGCCTCCTGCCCGCCCCCTCGGACGTCGTGTCGGTCGGCGCCGGCGTCTCGGACGTGCCTCTCGGCGCCTTCGTCGTCGGCACGGCGCTCGGCGAGATACCCTGGGCCGTCGCGGGCGTCCTGGCCGGCAGTTCGCTGGACTCGCTGGCCAGCGCCGGAACCCTCCGGGTCGACCTGCGGCTCGTGGTGGCCGCCGCACTGGTGGCCGTCCTCTTGCTAGCGCGGCCGACCTACCGGTTCGTCAACGCCGACGGCGCCGGCGACCGGTGACGGCCGAGTAAGTGGACGCGTCGCTGGAGACGAATCGGACGGCGAGGAGAGAGCCGGGTTCCCGTTCGGGGGGAGAGCCGGCCTGCCCGTCGAGCGGACAGACGTGGTCGGTTCGCGACGATTACTCGAGCAGCGACGTCCCGGTCATCGCTTCGGGCTGAGCGACCCCCATGAGTTGCAGCAGCGTGGGCGCCAGGTCACAGAGCGACCCGCCGGAGCGGAGCGCGTAGCCGCCGTCGTCGCCCTCGGGCGAGAGGTAGACGAGCGGGACCGGATTGTACGTGTGCGCGGTGTGGGGCGTTTCTTCGGTCCCCATGTCGTCGGCGTTGCCGTGGTCCGCCGTGATGAGCACGTGGCCGCCGGCAGCCTGGACCGCCTCGACGAGGCGGCCGAGTTGCTCGTCGACCGCTTCGACTGCGGTGACCGCCGCGTCGAAGTCGCCGGTGTGACCGACCATGTCGGGGTTCGCGTAGTTCAGCACCATCAGGTCCGGGTCGTCCGTCTCGATGACGTCGAGGGCCGTGTCCGTGACCCCCTCGCAACTCATCTCGGGCTGGAGGTCGTACGTCGGGACGTCCGGGCTCTCGACGATGTGTCGCATCTCGCCCTCGAACTCCACCTCGCGCCCGCCGTTGAGGAAGTAGGTGACGTGCGGGTACTTCTCGGACTCGGCGATGCGAAGCTGGGTCATCCCCTCCGCGGCGACCACTTCGCCGATGGTGTCCGCGGGCTGGTTCGGCGGGTAGGCGACGTCGAAGTCGAACGTCTTGTCGTACTCCGTGAGCGTCGTCATCTTGATGTCGGGGGGCGACGTCTCGAACTCCCACTCCGGGCGCGTGTCGGTGAGCATCCGGACGAGCTGCCGGGCGCGGTCCGCCCGGAAGTTGAAGAAGATGACCGCGTCGCCGTCCGACAGTGCGGGACCGCCCTCGACCAGCGTCGGTTCGATGAACTCGTCGGTGTCGCCCCGCTCGTAGGAGTCGGTGACCGCCTCGACGGCCGTCGCCGCCTCGTGGTCGGCCTCGCGTTCGACGATGGCGTCGTAGGCCCGCTTCGTCCGCTCCCAGTTCGTGTCGCGGTCCATCGCGTAGTACCGCCCGCTGACCGTCGCCACGTCGCCGGTGCCGTGTTCGGCGACGACGTCCTGCAGTTCGGTGAGGTACGTCTTCCCGCCGTGCGGGTCGGTGTCCCGCCCGTCGGTGAACGCGTGTGTCACGGCCTCGACGCCCCGTTTTGCGGCGATTTCGACGAGCGCGTAGAGGTGTTCCTGGTCGGAGTGGACGCCCCCGTCGCTCACGAGACCCATGAAGTGGACGCGTCCGTCGTGCTCCTCGGCGTAGTCGAACGCGCCCGCGATGGCCTCGTTCTGCCGGAACGACCCCTCGTCGATGGAGTCGTTGATGCGGGTGTACGCCTGCTTGACGACGCGGCCGCCACCGATGTTGAGGTGCCCGACTTCGCTGTTGCCCATCTGGTCGTCGGGCAGTCCGACCTGGCGGCCGTCCACGACGAGCGTGCTGTACGCGCCTGTCGACTCGAAGCGGTCGAAGTTCGGCGTGTCGGCCGCTTTCACGGCGTCTCGCCGGTCGTGGTCACCGAGTCCCCACCCGTCCAGAATGATGAGCGCTGCTTTCATGGGCGGATTATTCTGCCCGCGGGTAAGTTAATCTTCCCTTGCAGGCGTACCGATTTGTTTCGGTATGTCACATTATTCTTCGTGAACGAACGGATAACTCGGAGTGAGTCGAACGAACGACCACGTTGCTGGCGAATTTTGAAGTTAAGTGTGGTTCGAACTGACGCGTATCGAACGAACGTGCGACGAGACGTGAAACGAGCGGACTCGTGTGGAAGACTCGGGTGCGGTCGCGCCGCGCGGTCGTCGCGTCTCGACAGGTTTTCCCCGGGAGACGCCGTCGGAGCCACCGATGCCGGCCCGCCGACTCATCCCGGAGCGATACGTCCAGTACTACCTCGGGAACGGTCCGAGTCTCGTCTGGTTGCTCGTCGCCAATGCGACGGCGTTCCTCGTCGGAGTGAGCTTCTACGTCCACTCGGACCCGTCGCTGCGGGACCTGCCGACGTTCTTCTATCCGCTGTTCGGGGACTCGCCGACCGCAATCGCCCTGGCGACGCTCTCGCTCGCCACGCTGCTCCCCCACCTCGGCGGCCGTGTCACGCAGGCGCCGCAGAACCGGCCTCTGGCGTACCTGCACACCCTGGCGTTCGTCTGGCTGGTCAAGTACGGCGTCTGGACGGTGGTCGCCCTGAACCTCCGTCCGGACCTCTACGTCGGCTTCTCGGGGGCGGCTCTCTGGGACTACTGGGGCATCGTCCTCACGCACGCGGCGTTTCTCGTCGAGGCGTACCTCCTGCCGTTCTACGGCCGGACGACCCGCGGGGCGCTCCTCTTCGCCCTCGGCGCCCTGCTCGTCAACGACGTCTTCGACTACGGCTTCGGGTACTACCCGCCGCTTCGCTACGAGGCGGGCCCCCTCCTCGTCGGCATCTCCGTGGCGCTCTCGGTCGTCGCCGTTGGGCTGGCGAGCGACGCCTTCGAGCGACTCGACGCCTGAGACGCGCCCGGTGGACGGACGCAATCCCCGGCAATGGGGGGCATCTCGCCCGCCGAACGTTCCGCATTTCGGTCAGTTCGGAACACATTCGCCGGGAGTCAACCTTTTCAGGGGCCGTAGCCTAGTCCACTTCGATGGATTCCGCGGTACTCCTGGATCTCCTGGGAAACGAAAACCGGCGGCGTATCCTCCGGCTTCTCTCCCACAAACCGTGCTACGTGACCGAGATCAGTGAGTACCTCGGCGTGAGCCCGAAGGCGGTCATCGACCACCTCCGGAAACTGGAGGAGGCCGGACTCGTCGAGAGTCGCACCGACGACCAGCGACGCAAGTACTTCCACATCTCCAGGAACCTCCGCCTGGAGGTGAGCCTCTCGCCGTACGGCTTCGGCGCCAAGAGCGCCTACCCGGCCAGCCCGAGCCTCGACATGTGCGGCCGCTGTCGCCACGTCTCGCTCGACGTGCCGGCCAACGAGTCCGACGAGCTGTCGGAGCTCGCGGCCACTCTCGGCCACCTCGAGGAACTGGAGAACGAACTCTCGCTCGCCCAGCGGTGGGTCCAGGGCCAGCTCACGGAGGTGCTGGACCGGCTGAACGAGCGAATCGGCGCCAACGCGGACAGTCGATTCTTCGCGAAGGTTCTGGCGGCCATCGCGACCGGCGACCGGACCATCCCCGACATCAGCGACGAGGTCGGGGCCTCGGAGCACGTCGTCGAGAGCGCGCTCCAGTCGCTGGCGGACAGCGGGCTGGTCACGCGACAGGAAGACGGCTGGGGTATCGCCTGAGCGGCCGGCGGGGTCCCGGACCCGCTACAGGTCCCGGGTCAGCCCGTCCCTGAGGTCGCGGCCGAAGTAGTGTCCCGCGAGCGAGACGAGTAGCCCGACACCCGCGCCGACGCCGGCGATGCCGACGCCGTACTCCGCCAGGAGATTCACGGCGAACGGGAAGAACGCGCTGGTCACCGCGGAGACGACGAAGCCGAGGCCGGACGCGAGTGCGCCCGCCAGCCCGACCTCCAGGTACCGCCGGCGACTCCCGACCGCCCCCAGGAGGAACGCGACCAGGAACAGGCCGGCGAACCGTCCCGCGAACCCGATTATCGGGATGGCCCCGCCGAGGAACAGGGCCACGAGCGAGAGCGCCAGGGCGACCAGGAACGTCCGGAGGGAGAACACCCTGCCGAGGCGCCCGCCGGAGCGGCCCGACGACCGCTTGTCGGTCCCCTCGGAGTCGGCGGTCCCCCCCGCCGACCCGGAGCGGTCGCGCTCCCACTCTCGCTGGTCGGTTCGTTGCATGGACGGACTGACGTGACCGGCGACAATGGCTCTTATGCAACCGGGACGAGCGCGGCGACAACGGCTCGTGCGTGACCGGGACGAGCGCGGTGGGTCCTGTCGCGACAGCGGTCGCCTCGGGAAAACGAGTGGATTCAAGTCGATAGACGGGATATCCCGGCGTATGAACCCAGGGGACCGCGTCCGCGTCGAACGCGCGGGCGTCACGAACGAGGGCGTCCTCATGCCCTCTACGACCGCCGACTACCTCGTCGTGAAACTCGACGGCGGGTACAACGTCGGCGTCGCCCGCGAGGACGCCGACGTCGAGGTACTCGAATCCGACGTCTACGACGTCGAAGAGGCCCAGACGACCGAGTCCGCGTCGAAAATCGAGTTCGACGACGACCTCCCGACCGTCTCGCTGATTTCGACCGGCGGGACCATCGCCTCGACCGTCGACTACCGGACCGGCGCCGTCACGGCCCAGTTCGACGCCGAGGACGTCCTGCGGGCAGTTCCGGACCTCGCCGGGCGGGCGAACTACCGGGGACGCGTCGTGGCCAACATCCTCTCGGAGAACATGACTCCCGCGGTGTGGCAGGACCTAGCCCGGGCCGTCGTCGACGAAATCGAGGCCGGCGCGGACGGCGTCGTGGTGATGCACGGGACCGACACGATGCAGTTTACGGCGTCCGCGCTGTCGTTCATGCTCGACACCCCCGTTCCCATCGTCTTCACGGGCAGTCAGCGCTCCGCGGACCGACCGTCCAGCGACAACGTGATGAACGCGGTCTGCGCGGTCGAGGCTGCGAAATCCGACGCCGCCGAAGTGATGGTCTGCATGCACGCGACCGAGAGCGACGACGTCTGCGCCCTCCACCGCGGGACCCGGGTGCGGAAGAACCACACGTCCCGGCGCGACGCCTTCCAGACCGTCGGCCGCGAACCGCTGGGGCAGGTGGGCTACGACAGCGAGGAGGTCCTGTTCACCCGCGAGTACCAGCGGCGAGGCGACGTCGACCTGGCGCTGGACGCGGACCTGGCGTCGGACGTGGAACTGGTGAAGTTCACCCCCGGGATGGACCCGGCGGCGCTGGACTACCTCGCCGACAAGTCCGGCGTGGTCATCGAAGGGACGGGCCTCGGACACGTCCACACAGACCTGATTCCGCACATCGAATCGCTCGTCGAGGACGACACCGTCGTGGCGATGACCAGCCAGTGCATCGAGGGGCGGGTCTGCGACCGGGTGTACGACACCGGACGGGACCTGCTCGACGCGGGCGTCGTCGAGGCGGGGGACACGCTACCCGGAACGGCGAAGGTCAAACTCATGTGGGCTGTCGCGAACTTGGACGACCCGGCGGCCGCGATGGAGCGGTCGCTGGCCGGCGAACTTCAGGAGCGGTCTGTGCCGTGGGCGTGACCTGAATGCGCACGCGTCGCGCCCGCGAGGACGATTACGAGGCGGTCGCCGCGTTCACCAGGGACACCTGGCCCGACCGCGAGGGGAGCGACTACATCCCCGACATCTACCACGAGTGGATTGCGGGCGACGGGCCGACCCAGCGGACGTTCGTGCTCGACCCGGGGGACACCGACGACCTGGCCGGCATCGCCCAGGCCGTGATGCTCTCGGAGTACGAGGCCTGGCTCCAGGGGATGCGAATCAACCCCGCGTACCGGGGGGAGGGCCTGGCGACCAGGCTGACCCGCGAGGCGTTCGACTGGGCGCGCGAGCGGGGAGCGACGGTGGCCCGGAACATGATTTTCTCCTGGAACGGGGTGAGCCTGGGGCTCTCGCGGACGGCCGGGTTCGACCCGGGCACCGAATTCCGCTGGGTCCACCCCGAACCGGCGGCCGACGCCGCGCCCTCCCTGACGATAGCCGGTGACCCGGACGCGGCCTGGTCGTTCTGGACCGGGAGCGAGGCGGCCGCCCGCCTCCGCGGACTCGCCCTCGACGACGAGGAGTCCTGGGCGGTGTCGTCGCTGACCCGCGAGCGACTCCACGACGCGGCCGACGACGACCGACTGTTCGTCGTCCGCGACGGGGGAACGCGGGCGTTCACCTACCGGAACCGGACCGACACCCGCGAGACCGACGAGAACGACCCCGTGACGTGGGCCGAGTACGCCGTCGCCGCCTGGACCGACCAGGCAGCGCTCGAATCGCTGCTGGACGCGGTGGCCAGCGACGCCGCCGACGCGGGCGCCGACAGGACGCGCGTACTCGTCCCGGAGACGGTCGCGCACGTCTCGGACGCCGCGGTGGCCCGCGCGGAGATTGCGGAGATGCCGACGTTCGTGATGGCGGCCGACCTGACCGACGTGGGGGAGACGGCCCCGGACGGCGAGAACTGAGAGACGGGGACATCTGCGGGGCGGCGAGGGCTGAAGGGCGGAGCCGTCTGAGAGACGGCGACAGTCGAGTCACGGCGAGTAGTGAGTGACGGCGACGGCACGGGTTCCGAACGCGGAGAACGAGGTCGAGGGGGCTCCGACTCGACGCTAGTCGAGGTGCGAGACTGGTGCTCGGTCCGGGGATGGCGGATGCAGTCGCGCGTGGTCAGTCCGAGGCGGCGACTCGGCTCTCGTCGAAGGGCGTCTCGCCGGTGGCGAGCGAGAGGACGTCGTCGAAGAACCCGAGGCTATCGTGCGGCCCGGGGTGCGCCTCGGGGTGGTACTGGCGGGTGATAATCTCCAGTTCCTCGTTGGCCAGCCCCTCGGCGGTCCCGTCGTTGACGTTCACCTGGGTGACGTCGAGGCGGTCGCCGGGGTCCTCGACGGAGTAGCCGTGGTTCTGCGTCGTCATCACGACGGTCCCGCTCTGCAGGTCGCGAACCGGCTGGTTGACCCCGCGGTGACCGAAGTCCATCTTCGTCGTGGTGCCGCCGAGCGCGCGGGCGACGACCTGCTGGCCGAGGCAGATGCCGGCCATCGGCACCTCGCCGGTGAACTCCTCGACGAGGTGGGTCGCGGCCTCGAAGTTGGCCGGGTCGCCGGGACCGTTCGAGATGAAAAGCAGGTCCGGGTCGACGTTCGCAACTTCCGCCGGCGAGACGTCGTAGGGGAGCACCTGGACGTTCGCGCCCCGCTCGACGAGCGAGTCGACGATGGAGCCTTTCGCGCCGCAGTCGACGAGGGCGACGGTCACGTCGCCGGTCCCGCCGTAGTACTTGGGTCCCGAGGTCACCTGCGCGCCGATGTCGGTGTGGTCGGACATCGGTTTCGCCGCGTCCAGTTCCGCTTTCGCGTCGGCGGGGGTCGCGTCGGGCCCCACCGCGATGCCACACAGCATCGCGCCCTCCTCGCGCACCGACGTGACGATGTCGCGCGTATCGAGGTGGTCGAGCGCCGGGACGCCCTCGGTCTCGAGCCACGAGGCGACGTCGTCGGTGAACTCGCGCGCGATGGCCGCCCGCGGGTGGACGCGGTCGGACTCGAATCGCTCGGGTCGGACGCCGTAGTTCCCGATGAGCGGATACGAGAAGGTGAGGACCTGCTCCTCGTAGGAGGGGTCGGTCAGGCTCTCCTCGTACCCCGTGTATGCGGTCGTGAACACCAGTTCACCGCGCGTCCGTCCCGGAACGCGACCACGCGCTTCGACGACGCGGCCGTCCTCCAGGGCCAGATAGGCGTCCGACATTACGAGAAACACACGAAATGCCGGCGTATAAATGTTGCTTTCGAAGCTCAGTTACGAATTTCGTAATCGGTAAGGGACTCGGCCCGGAAGGACCACCATGGACGACCTCGACCACCAGATTCTCAACATCCTCCGCCGGGACGCTCGCACGCCCTACACGGAGATTGCCGACCGCGTCGGTACCTCCGAGGGGACCGTCCGAAACCGGGTCGAACGGCTCACCGAGGAGGGAATCATCGAGCGGTTCACCGTGGCCACGCGGACCGGAAACGTCAAGGCGATGATAGAGGTGTCGGTTGCGGTCGACGTCAACACGACGCTCGTCTCCGAGCAGATGGCCGAGTGGGACCAGGTCGACTTCGCGTGGCAGGTCAGCGGCGAGGAGGACATCGTGCTGGTCGTCGACGCCGCGGACACCGGCGCGGTGAACGACCTCATCTCGCGCGCGAGAGAACTCGACGAGGTCAAGAGCACCAAGACGCGCCTCATCCTCGACGAGCGCCTCGGCTGACAGCGCTCGCGGACCGGCGAGCATCGAAGACTCCTTGACCCAGGTGGTCTTTCACTGCACCATGAGCACGGACGATGGTACGGCCGGGCCCGCGGCGGGAGACGCCGACGGGGAGGGAGAGACCGAACCGCACCCGAACGCCGAACAGACCGTCATCGCAGTGACCGAGGACGACGAGCGGGAGGGACTGGTCAATCGACTGGAGGCACACACCGGTGACGGGACCCGACACCGGGCGTTCACGGCGCTCGTGTTCGACAGTCAGGGTCGCGTCCTGCTGGCCCAGCGGAGCCCGAAAAAGCGGCTCTGGGACACCTACTGGGACGGGACGGTGGCCTCACATCCCCGTGACGGCCAGACCCAGAAGGAGGCGACACGCATCCGCCTCGACGAGGAACTCGGCGTGACGCCCGACCAGTACGAGGACCTGCGGGTCACTGACAAGTTCGAGTACAGGCGCTACTACCCCAACGAGGGCGTCGAGTGGGAGGTCTGTAGCGTCCTGAAAGTGACGCTCGACGACATCTCGCTGGACCCCGACGAGGACGAGATAGCGGGGATGCTCTGGGTGGACTACGAACACCTCCACGACCACCCCCGGTGGTACCGACAGCTCCGCCTCTGCCCCTGGTTCGAAATCGCGATGCGACGCGACTTCGAGTGACCGGCCCGTGACCGCCGACCGACTCGTCGTCGCTCCGGAAGCCTGGGACGCCATCGTGCGACACGCGAGGGAGGGCGCCGACGAGACGCCGCCGGTCGAAGTGTGCGGCGTCCTCGCCGGCGAGCGGGGGACGACCCGGGACCGCGTCTCGGAACCGGTGCGGGTTCCGAACGTGGCGGCCGACCCCCGGTCCCGGTACGAACTCGACCCCGAGGCGACGCTCGGCGCCGTCGACGACGTGGAGTCGGGCGGCGACGAGGTGGTCGGCTTCTATCACTCGCACCCCGAGGGACCGCCCCGTCCGAGCTCCACCGACCGAGAGCGGGCCACCTGGAGCGGGTACGTCTACCTCGTCGTCTCGCTCGCCGGCGGTGACCCGTCCGTCGACGCGTGGCGGTGGACCGGCGACCGGTTCGCGGACCTGACCGTCGAGCGCGAATCGCCGGCGGAGTGACGACCCGGTTCGGCGCCGGCGCCCGCCGACCCGAGGGCCGCCGGCGGCGCCGAACCTGAAGACATATTGCCCGGCCGGCCAGACTCTCGCGAGAGATGGCGCGCCGGTCCCTTCCCGCAGTTCTCGCGGCCGTTGCCGCCGGAGCGCTCCTCGTCAGACTGCTCGCCCTCGACGCGCGAGTCGCTCACTGGGACGAGGCGCGCGTGGCCTACTGGACGCTGCAGTACCTCGAACGCGGCGCCTGGTCCTACCACCCCATCGTCCACGGCCCGTTCCTGTTTCACGTCAACCGACTCGCGTTCGCCACGCTGGGGGCGACGGACGTCACCATGCGACTCGTCGTCGCAGTCGTCGGGGGCCTGAGCCCGCTCGCGGCGTGGCTGTTGCGCACCCGACTGACCCGGGGGGAGACGCTCGCGCTGGCCGCGATTCTCGCCGCGAGTCCGCTGTTCGTGTTCTACTCGCGGTTCGCCCGGAACGACCTCCTCCTCGCGGTGTTCGCTCTCGTGACCGTCGGCCTGGCGGTCCGGGCGTGGGACGCCGCCCGAGGGAGCTACCTCCCCGCAGCTGGCGTCGCGCTGGGTCTCGCGTTCACCACCAA
>JBEPXT010000119.1:0-11153 GCA_041641795.1 Salinigranum sp. | reverse complement strand
CGAGCGAGGAACGTCCACGTGGAGTGGTGCACGTCACACCATCCCGTGCCAAGCCCGTGCCGTGTAGCCCTCTCCGTTCCGTCAGCCCCACTGTGTGACTCTCCAGCCCCACTGTGTGACCCGCCACTCCACACACTCACACCCGCGTACCGGCCGCAACCGTCGTGGTCTCGTGCGTCCCGCGGCTTTCTCGCGGGCGTGTCTCCCGCGTTCCGCCGCCGCGCGGTGCCGACCCCACGCACCCGACGACACCTTGCGACCACAAGGGCTGTCCTCATGAGACACACCTGCCACGTAGTTCGTGTGGCAGACACTACTGACTCGAACTTCCCTCCCGACCGGCAGTCGAGCGTCCTCCGAATCCCGGCACTCGACGCCGACGAGGTGCAGATACGGTACGCGCCGCTACTCTCCCGTGCGGACTTCGACCCCAGTAACTGGGAACACGAGGCGCTGTCGCCCGAGTCCGACTCGCCGGGGTGGTATCGAATCGATCTGGACGACCTCGGTCTCGACGACGGCCGGTACGAGTACGAGTACGTTCTCGACCGCGGCGGCGACGATCCGGACGTCGCTCCGGACCCCTTCGCAGAGGAGATCACTCGGTTTCAGGGCTATCGCGGCAGCTTCCGTATCCGCGACGGCGAGCGGTTCCGCCCGTCGTTCTCCTGGGACGACGAACTGGCCGACGGGGCGCTCCCGGCGAACAACGAACTGGTGCTCTACGAGTTCCCCCCGCGGTGGGCGTCCCCGGCGGCCCACGACTACCGTCGAAACGTCCCCGACGGTGACTTCCAGGACATGTTGACCGATCACCTGGACGACCTCGCCGACCTCGGCATCAACGCCATCGAACTCCTGCCGATTCAGGACGCCCCACAGAGTCTCGGGTGGGGCTACGGCACCCGGTTCTTCTTCGCGCCCGACAGTGACCTCGGCGGACCGGTCGACGCGAAGTTCCTGATCAAGGCCTGCCACCGGCGGGGGATACGAGTGTTCCTCGACGTGGTCGTGAACCACGCGACCGGGTGTCCGCTGGAGACGCTCGCCGACGAGTGGTTCTTCCTGCACCCGGACGAGCAACCGGACCGACCCACCTGGGGCGGGCGGCGGTTCGACTTCGAGTCTGCGGTCGACGGCGTCCACCCTGCCCGCGAGTTCCTCTGCCGGATGGCGGAGTACTGGATCGAGGAGTACCACGTCGACGGCTTCCGGCTCGACGAGTTCAAGGGGGCGGACCACTGGCGGTTCGTCCAGGAGTTCCGCGACCGCGCGTGGGAGACACACGACGCCCTGTTCCCCGACCGGCCGTTTCTCGTGATCGCGGAGGACTCTCACGCCCGGCCGCAGATCGTCCGCGACCACGAGGAGAACCCCGAGGGACGGGCTGTCGTCGACAGCATGTGGAACTTCCCCTTCCAGGAGGAAGCCCGCCGGTTCCTCCGGGCGGAGATCGGTTCCGGGGACGAACAGCCGCCCCGGAGCGACCGTCTCAGGGCCCTGATATCGGGAGACCGGACGTGGGACGACCGAACCGGGACGTTCGACGACGGGTTCGCGGACCTCACCGAGACGGTGAACTACGTCACCTCACACGACGTCGGCTCGGAGGGCGACCAGCGGCTGATGAACTTCGTGTTCGGGGAACTCGTTCGGGAGCGAGACCAGGGCGACGGCTCGATAGAGAACGTCCAGTACCTCGTCGACGACCTCGTGACGGCAGACGGGGACGTGCAGATCGGCTCACACACCGCAGCCGTCGACCGACTTCGGAGCACCTTCGGCCTCCTCCTGACGTCCGTCGGCATCCCGATGTTTCTCGCGGGCGAGGAGTTCGGCGACATCCACGACCTCGATCACACCGACTGGCAACTCAAGATGGAGGACCCGGTCGACTGGACCCGGCGCGACTATCCGGGCCACGCGGACCTGCACGACAGCGTCAGCGACCTCGTTCACCTCCGGACCTCGACCGAGGCTCTCCAGCGGAACGAAGTCGAGTTCTTCTACTTCGACCCCGGCGTGGACGACCCCGACGGCGGGCGCGTGTTCGCGTACTGTCGGACCGCCGGGACCCCACTCGGGGGCGACGAACAGGTCGTCGTCGTCGCGAACGCGGGGCCACAGGCCTACGACGAGTACGAACTCCGGTGGCCGTGGACGGACCCGGAGCGTGTGACCGAACGGGGTGAGCCCCTCGGGACGGCCACCTTCGAGCAGTCACCGGACGAGGAGACGGCGACGCTGTCGCTGTCCCCGTTTCAGGTGCGGGTGTTCACGACCTGAGCCGAGGTGTTGAGGACGCCCGTCCCGAGACGAACCGCCTCGGCTTGCCAGTGCAAGCACGTCGGTGATGTCCGTGTGGCGCGTCCCTTCTCGTAGCCATGATAAAGCGACTCCTCAAGTTCGCGTACTACGCATCGAGTGTCATCACCGCGGTGAACCTCCTCAGAAAGCTCCTCCGTTCGCTCCGCGGTCGCAAGGCCTGAGACTTGCCTGCGACCGGGAGTCTTCGACCCCTGCAGTGACGCGACGAACAGTCACAAATCCGGAGGCGAGGTCAAGACCGGAGCAGTACCTCGGTATCGGTGACCTTCTCGACCTGCTCGTCGTTGATGCGAAAGGTGTCCTCGTCGCGTCGACTGCCGCCCTCATCGGACGCGACGAACACGTCGGAGTCGGGGTCGACGTGTGCGGACCCCGCCGAGAACTCGACGACGCAACCGACGAGCTCACCGCTTCCGTCGACGACTCGTTTGCCGACGTCACGCGCTGACAATCTCGTGTCTCGGTTCACTGTCGAGACAAACGGCTCCGGGGGCTTGGGGCCGCGGCTTGCGTGCCCCGCCCGGCAGGCGACGACCGAAACGGAGTCTCTCCAGTACTGCCGGGGAGAGAGCCGGGCGAGTCGAGACGAATCAGCTGGTGAACCAAGCCGTAGGTACATTCATCAGGGGCGGTGGATTACCGCTACCACGATGTCCCACGCAAAGAACGCGGCTCCCCGCGATTCACGCCCGACGGGCGAGACGGCCTCTCCACCCGCGAGTGCCGTTCGCTCGCCCGTCTCCGGGTCCGTCGGGCAGTGGCCGAGCGCGCCGGTGAGAGTCGACACGCCCCCCGTGAGTCACTCGCGCCCGTCCGACGACGCGAGAGCGGCCGCGGTGAGCGTTCGGGGGTCCCACGTCGGATTCTGGGCGTCCACCTGTCCGACACGCACAGCGACTGCGACCGACCTCACGGGCGACCGCTGGTCGAGGCCGGGACACCAGACGACGGGACAGAGCCCCGACTCATGACCGAGGGGTTCTCCAGCGAACCGCTCGAGGAGACACTCGCAGTCTTCGGCGAGTCCTGCCGGCCGTGGACGACGGCGGAGGTAGCGGACTGTCTCGAACTCGGTCGGCGGGGCACCTACGCACGGCTGGAACGCCTCGTCGAACAGGGGCGACTGGAGACGAAGAAGGTCGGCGGAAACACCCGAGTCTGGTGGCTGCCCGGATCCGACTCCGAATCGAGCGGGGAGCAGGGGGTCGCCGACCACGTCCTCGATGCGGCCACCGTCGGTGTCATCGTCTGCGACGAACAGGGCGATGTCGTCCGAATCAACGCGACGGCAGCACAGTACTTCGGCCTCGACCGTGAGGAGGGGGTCGGTACGAACAGACGCGAACTGTACCGGAACCAGCTCGCACCGCGAATCGAGGCGTCCGAGCGGTTCGTGAGGCGAGTGACGGCGGCCGACGACACCACCCCGGTCGAGAAGCGCGTCGAGTGTCGACTCGACACCAACAACGAGTTCGACGGCCGCTGGCTCGAACACCGGAGCATGCCGATAGAGTCCGGCAGGTTCGCCGGCGGGCGAGTCGAACTCTACGAGGACGTCACCGACCGCGTCGAATCCGAGCGACAGCACCGGGCGACGCGCGCGGAACTCGCGTCGGTGACCGACGCGGCCGAGGAGTACGCCGTCTTCCGTCTCGACCCCGATGGACACGTACAGACGTGGAACGCCGGTGCCGAGCGGATAACGGGCTACACCACAGACGAGATACGCGGGGAGCACTACTCGGTGTTCTACACCGAGGGGGACCGCGAGGCCGGCCTCCCCGAGTCGAACCTCGTCGATGCGGAAAAACGGGGGCTCATCGAAGACGAGGGCTGGCGGCTCCGGGCCGACGGCTCGCGGTTCTGGGCGGAGGTGACTATCACTGCCGTCCGGAGCGACGAGGGAGACTCCGTCGGCTACGTCAAGATCGTCCGCGACATGACCGAAAAACAGCGGGTCCACGCGGAACGGGCACTCCTGTACGAGACGACCCGTGCCATCGCCGAGGCAGAGACCTACGACGACGGCCTCCGGACGGCACTCGAGGCCGTCTGTGACCGGACCGAGTGGGAGTACGGGGAGGCGTGGGTCCCGACTGACGACGGGACCCTCCAGCGGGCCGAGGCGGACTACTACGAGGAGGGCCTCGCCGAGTTCGCAGCGTCCACCGAGGGCTACACCTTCGAACGAAACGAGGGGTTGCCCGGTCGCGTGTGGGCGTCCGGGCAGTACGAGTGGGCCGCGGACCTCTCGACCGGTTCGGCCGAGCGCTATCCGCGAGTCGCTCGGGCCCGCGAGGCCGGACTGACCTCGTCGGTGGGCATCCCCATCGTCGCCAACGACGAGGTCATCACGGTCCTGACGTTCCTCATGCGGGACGCCAGAGAGACCGACACGCGAATGATCGAGATCATCTCGTCGGTCGCCGCAGAACTCGGGTCGCTCGCCCGCCGACGTCAAGTAGAGTCGGCGATCGAACGCGAGCGAAATCTCGTCGACCGGATACTGGAGACGAGTCCCGTGGGTATCACTGTGCTCGACGCGGACGGCGAGCCGACCCGGATCAACGAGCGGGCACGGGAACTACTCGGGGTCTTCGCCGGACAGACCGGTGCCGAGGGGGTCGCAGACGGGACCGTCTACGACAGCGATGGCAACCAGGTCTCCCCCGAAGCGCACCCGGCCGCGCGCGTCCTCGCGACCGGAGAACCGGTGTTCGACTGGGAGTGTCGCGTCGACTCCGCAGACGGGACCCAGCGTTGGCTCTCGGTGAACGCGGTCCCGATACACGACGACGACGGCGAACTCGAACGGGTGATAACGACCGAAGACGACATCACACGTCTCAAACAGCAGGCACACCACCTCGAACGACAGCGTGACGAACTCGAAGCGGAACTCGCGGACACGTTCGCCCGCATCTCCGATGGGATGTACGCCCTCGACTCGGAGTTTCAGTTCACGTTCGTCAACGACCGGGCGGCAAGACTCTTAGACCTCGACGCCACGGCGGTCGTCGGCCGTGACGTCCGGACGGAACTCTCCCTCTCGGAACGGGTCGAGACGGCACTCGAACGGGCGTTCGACGAGCAGACGCAGGAGTCGATAGAGGTGTACTCCGGTCCGCTCGGTGCCTGGTTCGAGTACCGAATCTACCCGTCCGAGACGGGCCTTTCGGTGTACTTCAGAGACGTGACCGAACGGAAACACCGCGAACGGGAGTTGGAGGAGTCCCGCCGAATCTACCGCACTTTGATAGACAACTTCCCGAACGGTGCCGTCGCTCTCGTCGACGACGACCTCCGCTATCTCGTCTTCGGGGGGACGCCAATCGGCGACGCCGACCTGACCGACGGCACTGTCGAGGGCGAGCAGGTGTCGACGGTGCTCGACCGGGCGACGGCGTCTCTGTTCGTGCCGCAGTACGAGGCAGCACTCCGCGGCGAGCGTACCACCTTCGTCCACGAGGCCGACGGCCGGTTCTACCGACTCCACTTCGCCCCCGTTCGCGACGCCGGCGACGAGGTGTTCGGGGCCGTCAGCATGACACAGGACATCACCGAACAGAAGCGTCGCGAACGAGAACTCGAAGCGAGGGTCCGACAGCAGGACGCCCTGGCCCGAATGGGTCGCCGCGGACTCGAGACGCACGACATCGACGAACTGTTTGACGAGGTGGCCGCGATGGTCGCCGAGACGCTCGACGGCTGTTGCTGTGCCGTGCTGGAACTCGACGGGGAGACCGACACGCTGCGAGTCCGTCAGGGCGTCGGGTGGGACGACGGCGTCGTCGGGACGGCCACGGTGGCGGCCGACGACCCCGACTCGCTGGTGGCCGAGGCGCTCACGACGGTCGACCCGGTGGTCGTCGAGGACCTCACGACGGACGACCGGTTCGACGGACCCGAACTGCTCTCGGCCCACGGGGTACGGAGCGGCATCAGCGTGTCCGTGGGTCCCCGTGACGACCCGTGGGGGGTTCTCGGCGTCTACCACACCGACCCGCAGACGTTCTCCGACGCCGACGCGACGTTCGTCCAGACGGTCGCCAACACCCTGTCGTCGGCCCTCTCGCGGCACGCCTCCGAACAGGCGGTGCGCCACCAGCGCAGACAGCTGTCGGTGTTGAACCACGTCAACGAGGTCGTCCAGCAGGTGACGAGCGCCGTCATCGACCACTCGACCCGTGCGGAGATTCAGGCGGCGGTGTGTGAGTGTTTCGCCGCCTCCGACTCGTACTCGTTCGCCTGGATCGGCGAGGTCGACCCCGAGACGGACCGGGTCACCGTCCGGGCCGACGCGGGTGCCGACGACTACCTCGACGACATCACCGTCAGCGTCGATACGGAGGACGAACGGAGTACCGGGCCGACCGGGCGTGCGCTGAACACTGGCGAGATACAGATCGTGCGCCGCGTCGACTCGTCGGACCGTCACGATCCGTGGCGCGAGACGGTCGAGCAACAGGCGTTCACCGCTTCGGCCGCCATCCCCCTGAAACACGAGCGAACCGTCTACGGCGTGTTGAACATCTACACCGAACGGGAGGACGCCTTCGACGAACAGGAGCGAGCGGTCGTCGGCCGACTCGGCGAGATTATCGGGCACGCCATCGCCGCAGTCGAGCGAAAACAGGCACTGGTGAGCGACGAACTGATCGAACTGGGGGTCAGGATAGACGACTTCTTCGGCCCCGTAGACGCGAGTGGGGAGATCGACATCGAGCACACGGTCAGAACCGGCGACGGCCGGTTCTTGGTGTACGGCACGGCGACGGCGTCGGCGGTCGACAGTATCGAAGCAATCGTCGAGGAACACGAGGAGTGGCAGCAGGTGGAACTCGCCACCGACGAGGAGCCGTATCGGTTCGAACTCGTCGCGGTCGAGTCGCCGATACTGTCGACGGTGGCGTCGCTCGGCGGCGTCATCGACGACGCCACCATCGAGGCGGGGGACCTCCACCTGACGATACATCTCACGCCGAACGTCGACGTCCGCGACGCCGTCGACAGTATTCAGGCGGCGTACCCGCAGGCGGAGATGTTGCGGCGCCGTCAGATAAGTCGCTCCGACGGAGACGTCACGCAGAATCTCGCGGCGGAACTGACAGACCGCCAACGCACGACTCTGGAGGCCGCCTACGCTGCAGGGTTCTTCGAGTGGCCCCGCGACGCGACGGGCGAAGAGGTCGCCGCGTCGATGGGAGTCTCGCCGCCGACGTTCCACCAGCATCTCCGCAAAGCCGAGCGGAAGGTGTTCGAGTCGCTGTTCTCGACGGTGAGCGACCGGTCCGCGTGAGACGAACCGCCCCTGCGCTGCCGGCCGGGCGCTCGACTCGACAGGGCCGTGACGCCCGGCACCGCGACCCGATTTGAGTATGCAAGGTACAGAGGGATAGCCGACAGGCCCGTGGGACCTACCAGTGAGCATGACGCAGATGTCACCCGAGACGGACCGACGGTCGAGCGAGACGAGACGGGAGGAAGACCGATGCCTGAGGTAGAGGGCCTCCCGAGTGCCCACGGCCACTGGCTACCGTTCGGCAGGGACGGCTTTCATCCGAGACGGTGGTTCCTCCTCGAGGGGAATCGCTTCGCGGTCATCGCCGCGTTGCTACTGCTCGTCTTCACGGCGAACCTGGTAATCGGAACGGTCTGGACGTTCGAGATGCAACAGTTACTCACGGAGACGTCTGCGGTCCAGACGCTGCTCAACACGCTCCTGAGCGGTATCATCCTCCTCGTCTCCATCGTCGTCTCGATCAGCGCAATCGTCCTGTCGTACGATATCACGTCACTCGACTCACAGGACAGCCGCATGGAAGCGGCGATGGAGTTCCGCCGGGAGGTCGACAGGCTCACCGAGGACCACGTCAGTCCGACGGACCCGGCCTCGTTCATCGAGACGATGACCGACGTCATCAGGGTTCGGGCGGAGAAACTGTCTGAGGCGACGGAAGACAGCGAAGACGAGTTCGCCGGGTCGCTGCACAAGTACACGAAAGACGTGATGAGCACGGTCGACTCCGTCGGTGGGTCCGTCGCACACGCCGAGCGCGGGGAGTTCAGCGCGCTGTGGGAGGGACTCAGCCTCGAGTACGGCCCACACCTCAACCGGTCGGACCGGATCAGTAGCGAGTACGCCGACCAGTTCTCCGACGAGTACAGCCGGCAGTTCGAGGAACTGGTCACGGCGTTCCGACTCTTCGCGACGGGGAAGGAGTACTTCAAGACGCTCTACTACACGCGGGAGATCTCCCAACTCTCCCGGGTGCTGTTGCTCATCTCCCTGCCGATGGTGCTCGTCGTCGCGTCGTCGACGCTGGCTATCGAGGCGCACCTCCTCCCCGACTTCTGGTTTCTTGGACTCCCTCCGCTGTTGACGTTCGTCTCGTTCGTCATCACCATCGCACTGGCCCCGTTCATCACGCTGACCGCCTACATGATTCGAATCGCGACGGTCGCGAAGCGGACGGCCTCTGCGGGACCGTTCGCAATCGCGTAGTCCGGGCCGGAGCCAATCCACCCGGTGTTCTCTGGACTATCACCGACGGAGGGTCAGCGGCCCGATGGCCAGCGTCCGCTTCGCGACTGTCAGAATGCGAAGCAGGTAGGAGACGAAGAGCAGAAACGGGGTGAGCGTGGCCGCGAACGCGCCGCCGACTATCCAGACGACGTTGGCGACGCCCGCCGTCCGGCCGGGGACCGTCCCGGCGTCGACGACGCCGAGCATCACGCCCGCGACGACGAGTGCCGGAACTGCGGTGTACAGCGTCCACTGTGAGAACTCGATCAGTTCCCACTGGAAGTAGAGCGTCTTGACGTGTTCCCGCGCCGGGGCGAACATCGACAGGCTCGTCTTCAGTTCGTCGACCAACCGACGGTCGGCCTCGTCGAACTGTGCTGCGTGGTCGGCTATGATTGCTTCGAGCCGGACGATCTTCCGGCTGTAGTCGAAACGGAGCGCGGCGCTCAGCACGTCGAACGTCCCGAACTCGGTGCCGTCGAGTTCCTCGGCGACCGACTCGGCAGATGCGACGACGCCGCCGGTGAGGTCGTCGATTTCGGAACGCACCTGCCGGTCGTGGCTCGCCACCGAGGAGGCCCGAAGCGTCTCGGCGCGCGCTGCCGTCACCCGCAGGAGGTCACCGAGAAACACCGACGGCTCGGCCGACGTCGTCCCGTCGAGGAGTTCTGCCGTGAACTCCCGAAAGTCCATCGTGTCGCTCATCCGACTCCGCTGGTCGCCCATCGGGCCGTCCTCCTGTGACAGAACGAGTTGTGCTATCGAGACCACGAGTGTCGACCCCGTGACGATCACGGTGATCATCGACGAGAACATCGTGTCTATCGTGTCGTCGGAGTCGAGTTGCGCCACGAACGCGGGGTCGACCAGCGTGACACACAGCACGAAGCCGAGAAACACGGCAGCCACCAGCAGTGCCGTCAGCACCCGCCGGTCCATCCGTATCAGCACCGGCAGTCGGTCGCTCGACCCACCGTCCCGGTCGTGTTCGGCGACGGCTCCCCCAGCGTCGCTCATGCCGACTCCCGTCGGCGCTTGAACACGAGATACTTCGTTCCCCCTCCCTCGTACGTGATAGTCTCGACGAGTTCCCACCCCTCCGCGCCCAGTTCGTTCAGCGTCGCCTTCGGGTCGACCGCCTCCTTCTTCATCGCGTCCCGTTCTGGTCGGACCGTCTCGTACTCCCACAGTGGCCGCGGTGCTCGGGTCATCTCACGTGTTCCGCCGTCCGGACCCTAAGGACCGGTGCCTGCGATGGCAGGTGTTCCGCCCGGTCACGCTCGCACTACCCCATCGAACAAGCGACAGGAGGCAGTCCTGTGGTGCGCCGGAGAACACAGCGTGACCACGACTCGTCGGTCCCGAGTGGCCCACGCAGGGTGCGAGTCACGTGCACTTCCAGATGCGCCTCGGCGTGTTCGTGTTCGTCCGCTCGGCGCGCCCGACACGTCGGTGGGGGCGTCGCCGTCGTGGGGGACAGTGTGACTCGGGAGGTGAAAGTGTCCGCCGTAGCAGCCAAAAAATCGGCGTCGGTGCGACGACGCGTTAGTGTCGCAGTCTGATCTCTTCGCTCGTCACGCTCTCTATCGCGTCCCCGTCGAGTCGGTAGCTCTCGGTGTCCTCCTCGTCGGCCCAACCGAGTTTCGACATGAGCGTCTCCGTGAGGCTGGGGTCCGGGTCGACGTGGGCGACGCCGCGTTTTACTTCGACGACGCGACCGATCTCCTCGCCGCGGGCGTTTACGACACGCTTCCCCTCGTCGTCGTCTCTGAGGGTTGTCTGGGATGGCATCGCGTCTCGACGAACGGGCCGCCGACACCTACGTGCTCACCTTGCAGGAACAGGCCGTCCCGGCCGCGAGCCTCAGAACGATCCGTCCTCGTTCTCGTCGTCCTCTGCGATCCCGCCGCGGTCGCTGTACCCCTCGCGCCCGACGGCATCGGACCCGACCATGGTGTAGAGCATTTGTCGGACCTCCTCGGCGTCTTCGTACGTCTCGTCTATCCCGTCGAGAACCTCGTCGAACGACTTGGTCCCGTCGGAGAGTTCGATCTCGTGGTGGCCGTACTCGGCCACCAGTTCCGCCGTCGTGGCCGGATAGGAGTGTGTTTCGAGTTCGTCCGCGAGTGGACCGAGTTCGACGCCCTGTTCGCGGCTGTCGTCGTCTGTGTCGTCAGTGGTCACACCGATACTGCACTGGCTCGGGCGAAGAGAGCACTGCTGGCAGTGGCAAGCCACGCCCGAGGTCCCGTCGAGTCGCTCAGACACGCCGCCGTCGGCGCTCCGAGAGTTCCGACGC
>JBEPXT010000118.1:0-11185 GCA_041641795.1 Salinigranum sp. | reverse complement strand
TTGTCATCCCACGCCCCCCACCAGGGGGCCTGCGACATCAGAGACGTGGCTCGGTACCCACGTTTACATGAGCAGACTGAGAGGTCCACAGGCGGTGCCCGAACGAGCGTCCAAGATCCACTGGCGTCGATTGTGGGTGTCTCCAGGGTCCGTATCCACTCGTTAAACCCGATGGAACCGTCCGGTCACGCGCTCAACGGGAGGTTAATATCTTATCAATTCTTGTGGAATACAAAAAGACCTGTATATTCAAATATCTTGAGAATAGTACATACGACACATACCAGGTGACGGGATATGAGTACGACACTATCACAGTCAACGGGGCAGTACGGGGGGCTCGAGACTGATAACGTCGAGGGGGAAGAGCAGGGGGAGATCGGCCGCGACGAGCTGTTCCACATCCTACGGAACCAGCGCCGTCGGTTCGCGCTCCACCACCTGAAGCGCCACGACGGGCCGGTCGACGTCGGTGAACTCGCGACGCAGATCGCCGCGTGGGAGAACGAGATCACCGTCGGGGAGGTGAGCTCCGACCAGCGTCGCCGGGTGTACAACGCCCTCCAGCAGACGCACGTCCCCGGCCTCGAGGAGGCCGGCGTCGTCGACGTCGACCGCCGGGAGGTCGAACTGACCGACCGCGCCGAGAAGCTCGACATCTACCTGGAGGTCGTCCCGGGCCAGGACATCCCGTGGAGCGAGTACTACCTCGGGCTCGGGGCCGTCGCGCTGGCGGCGCTCGTGGCCGTCGGGCTGAACGTCGGCCCGTTCGCGGGCGTCCCGGACATCGCCGCCGGCGTGTTCGTCACCGTCACGTTCCTCGTGAGCGCGTGTGCGAACTACTACCACCAGCACGAGAACCTCGTCGGTGTGAGCGAGCGCCCGCCGGAACTGAGGGAGTGAGTTCCCGTGCACCGACGCACCTGGCTCTTCCTCGCCGTCGCCGTCGTCGCCGCAGGGGCGCTGACCCTCGGGACCAGCGGGTTCAGCGCGGCGGAGATCGACCGGCCCGTCTCCGTCTCCGTCGCCGACGACCAGGCGTTGGGCTTCGTCCCGCTGGCCGACCCCGGTGAGGGAGGAACCCACCCGGCACCGGAGTGGGTCGACGACCCGAGCCAATTACGCGAGACGCCCGTCACGAGCGCCGGCGACCGGGTCCCGCTCTTCGTCGTCCACAACCGGTTCGAGCGACCGCTGACCGTCGACACGCAGTTCGTCTGGGGCGAACTCGACGACGTCTCCGACATCGAGACGGTCACGCTGGAGCCCGGCGAGACCCGTGCGGTGCACGGGAGCGTCGACTGTGGGAGCCACGACGGCCCGCGGATGGTCGAGTTGAACGTCACGGCCAGCACGCCGAGCGTGACCGCCAACATCACCTACCGGGCGACTGTCGTCTGTGCAGTCTCGACGCCGACGCCGCAGTCGAACGACGCCGGACAGTCGTCGGCGAACGCGACCGATAGCGATCAGAGCCCGTCACAGTAGTACCTGGACGGAGCCCTCCGAAGCTCGTCGTTTCGATGTCACGAGCCACGCCGGCGAATGTCAACTAGTCGATAGTTAGTTGTCGACGACACCATCGAGAGACACACTCCCCCACTCGCTTTCGAGCGTCGAGCGGACTGAGCGGCGGCTGTCGGTCGCTCTGGAGAGTAGTTCGAGGGGGGTCGACGTCACGCTCGCTGTTTGTGACGAGGAGGACGTTCCCGACAGGCTCATAATCAGGTGAGAGCGCACGATGAGGCGTCTAGTCTGATCTGCGCCGGTGAGAACGGTTCATAATCGAGTCAGCTCTCCGCAGAGAGCATCGGTGTGGGGTATCGGAGGAGGACACTAGGAGAAGAATCGTCCGACGGAGGGAGGTAATGACGGAAGCGGAGCCACCGAGAACGGGGGTTCGACGGGCTGAAAGCGGGATGTCAGCCCACGAAACGAGTCGATTCACGCGTCGGAAATCCTCATAATCGGGTCGTGTCTACGGGTTTCCAGCCCAGAGAACGGGACGAACACAGAGGGTCGACGGCCCCCCGTGTCTGCCACATATCAGCCACGACAGCCCGTCTCGAACCCACGCTCGACGGAATCACCGCTCGATCCTCACGGTCGCTCTCGACGCTCACTTCCCTGACCGGCGCCTCATTCTCTTCGCTCTGAGTGCGTTCGACGCCTCCTTGCGGCAGAATACGCCGATTATGAACCTCCTCTCCGACCCCACCGAGCGAGTATAGCTCCCTTCGGAGTCTGACACCGACTCGCTTCGATTATGACCACTCATGGCAGTAGCCGGTGCGCCGAGCAGTGTTCGGTCAGAGCGGTGACACCAGCCACAGAGAGGAGTCGGGTGCTCGCCGACAGACACCGGCGACGGCCTCAGCCTTGCCTCGGTCATCGATCACCGGCAGCTGAAACTCGAGTGACTCACCTGAAGCAGCGAACCCTCCCTCCCCGTCATCGATGTGTAAATCGTCACGAAAAGGAAGGGGTGGAGATGTTCAACACCGCCGAGAAGCTGTTACCGGTCGAAAGTACAGACAGAACAGCTGAGACGCGTGTTCTCACATCCGTCGTGCGAGAGAGTACTGTCTGACAAATCTTTGTTATATCGTACCACGTAACATACCCGTACTACCGTGTAGAGGAAAGAAGAGGGACATCTTCTCGACTGGTCGGTCGGAGTCGGTCTACACCGCTCCGCGAAGTCATCCGTTCGTATCTCCGGTCGTCCTCCTCCGTTTTGAGCCGCTTCAACCGTGTTCGAGCCCCTCTCGTCAGCGTCTATTGAGACGAACGCTCAGTGGTTTACACATCGATGACGGGGTGGAGGGTACGGTATCGGTACACCGGTGAGATTCAATCTTTCTGAGTCACGAGTTCACCGGAATCCATCGACCCATCCGCTCTCAAAACACCTCCCTGCGCGTGAGTAACGATGCTGGCTGTCGGTTTTACACATCGATGACGGGGGGTGTATCTGGATGTGGAGGGTACTACTCTGTAACCGTTCCAATCGGAATCATACTAGCGCTATCGATTTCTCGGTAAGTCGCCACTCACCATACAACAGCATATTCGGCGGTCGGTTTCCTTTGAGGGCAGGTTTCAGGAAGGACACGACCGATTCGAGCTGTTCGTCCCGACCGACGATTCATTCTTCGTCAATGATGGTGTCTGGTTCGACCAGGTCTCGATTGACGAATACCGACTTTCCTGAACCCTCATCAAGCATATCTCGAATCGACCGCTGGGGGTTCTCGTCGTCCACTGCTTCACCTGGCCCCCTTCGGAATCTGATGTACTGTCATCTCTCCGTTGGGAAGCTTCGGTGCGGTCCTCTTCCAGCTCAGAACGAGCTTCGGCCTCGCGCAATGTCGATTGGTCCGGCTCACCTGAATCGGTGTTAGCTACATCGGGACAGTGATTCGGGAGGGGGAAAATTTCACCCCACATCGATGTCTATTCGGTCTCTCCAAGGTTTCATGCGCTCGGATTTTATCGTTCAACGAATGGTGAATCAAACCGGCATCGAAGTGTCTCTCTCCGGCTCGTCCCCGGTCACCCCCTGGTATCGATGTGTATCTGGGCGACTCGATTCCTCGAGTAGTCGAAATCCGACATTCGAAAATATGGGATTAGGTATCCAGGTCGACCGGTCGCTCGTCTTCCGAGCGCGCCTCGTCCGCTTCTCGCCACAGTCATCGGACTCGTCACCGAGTACCTCTCGCCACGTGTGTCCAGCCAGACACCGACGACGCTCGTCGCATCCGGAGCACCGGCCTGACAAGACTACTGTCGTTCCTCGTCGAGAGTTCGAACCGATCATCTCGAATTGTAGAAGATAGAAGGCGTCAGGGTGCCGGACCAGTTTCGACGGTCCCGTTCTCCGCCCACAGTCTTAACCAACAAATCGGCCGTTAGCGGCGGTCTGTTGGTTAGAACAAGACACACCAGAATCGAGAACGGCGTAAACCGGACCGGAGCCGGTATCGAGGGAGCGACAGCCGAGAGCGAGAGCGCGGACGCTCGACGAGACCGCACCTCCCACTCGCTGCGACCGACCGAAAGGCCGACTACCGACCAGTCGGCGGAGACGATTCCACGAAGAGTTCGGGTGAGTCGCTCGACCCCGCACCGCTGCCCCGGAGGAACCGCTCCCAGGGGTCGGCGGACGTGTCGGACGGCCGGGTCGAGTCGAGCGCGACCCCGACCCACGTCAGGAGACGGGCCACGTCGCGCTGGCCGTCGAGTCGGTACGTCGCGTCCGTCTCGACCGACGCTCGCTCGGGCCCGTCAGTGACCACGCGGACCCCGATGCCGTCCGGCTGTATCGCGCGAAACGCGTCCTCGTCGGTGCGGTCGTCTCCGACGTACAGCGCCAGCCAATCGTCGGGGACCCGGTCGGTCAGCAGTCGCAGCGCCCGCCCCTTGTCCCACTCGACCGGGGGACGGAGTTCGCGGACCTGTTTGCCCGCGGTGACGCGGACACCGTCCGCCGCGGCGGCGACCCGGTCGACCGCACGGACGACCGCCGGGACCTCGTCGTCGGGCGTCCGTCTGAAGTGGACCGTCGCCGTGAGCCCCTTGTTCTCGACCGCACTGCCGGGAATCGCCGCCAGTTCGTCCGCCAGTCGGTCACAGCACGCCTGGATGGTTTCGCGGTGTCGCGCGGCTTCCGGGTGGGCGGCGGTCCAGTCGTCGTAGGCCAGTTCGAGCCCGTGGTTCCCGGCGTAGACGACGCCGTCGACGTCGACCCGGGGGACCAGGTCGTCGCGGGCACGCCCACTCACGACGGCGGGAGCGACCGTCGGGGCGCTCGCGACCCGCTCGAAGACCGCTCGGGTCGGAGGGGTGAGCGTCGGCTCGTCGGGGTCGTCGGTAATCGCAGAGAGCGTCCCGTCGAAGTCGAGCCCGAGGACGACACCCTCGGCCGCGCCGACCCACCGCGCGATGTCGTCGAGCCGGGTCAGCGCGTCCGGCGGAGCGTGCCCCTCAGGCATGGCTCTCCGTCGAGACCGACGCTCCGTCGTCGCGGACCTGTGCGACCGAGCCGAGGACGTCGTCGATCCAGTCGGTGACGTCGTGTCGACGGGTCTCCTCGGCGAGCGCCTCCATCCGTCGCCGCCGCTCGTCGACCGGCATCGAGAGCGCCATCTCGAGGCCCGACCCGATGCTCGTCGTGTCGCACGGGGTGACCGTGACCGCGGCGTCGCCGAGGACGTCGTGCGCGCCGGCCTGGTCGCTCAGGACGAGCACACCCGGGTCGTCGTCGACCTGTGCACTGACGAACTCCTGCGCGACGAGGTTCATCCCGTCGCGGAGCGGGGTGACCACGCCGGTGTCGGCGCGGCGGTAGAGCGCGTACAGCAGCTCGTTCGAGAGTCGGTCCGTGGTGTAGACGACGGGTTGCCAGTCGTCGTCCCCGAACCGACGGTTGATCCGGTCGACGGCGTCGGTGACCTGCTCCTGAAGCCGGTCGTACGCGGGAATCTGCGAGCGCGACTCGGTCCCGACCTGTACGTACGTGAGGTCGCCCCGCCACGTCGGGTGCTGCTCGAACAGCTGCTCGATCGCCTCGAGTCGGGTCGGGATACCCTTCGTGTAGTCGAGGCGATCGACGCCGACCGCGAGGTGGACGTCGTCGTCGACGCCGTGGCGGTCTGCGAACGCCGGCCACCGCTCGTTCGTGTGACCGTCGACCGCGAGGTCACCGATCCGGTCCGTGTCGACGCCGAGCGGGAACGCCTGGACGGTCGTCTCGCCGCCGCGGTGGACGACCCGGCCGGCGTCCCAGTCGACGCGCGTCTCCGAGAGACCGGCGTCGACGCACTCCAGGAAGTTCCGCCCGTAGCGGGGGACGTGGACCCCGAAGAGGTCGTTCCCGAGGAGTCCGCGGAGAATCTCCTCCGCGTGAGGACACGCGCGGAACGTCTCCCACTCCGGCCACGGGATGTGCCAGAAGTGGGCGACGAAGACGTCGTCGGGGACACGAGCGCGCACCTCTCGCGGGAGCTGCGCGAAGTGGTAGTCCTGAATCCAGACGGTCTCCCCCGCCGAGGTGTGACTGGCGACCGCGTCGGCGAACCGTTCGTTCACCTCGGTGTACGTCGACCAGTACCCCTGGCGACAGCTGACGTGGTCCAGCATCCCGTGACACACCGGCCAGAGCACCCGGTTGCTGAACCCGTAGTAGTACTCGCGGACCTGCGCTTCGTCCAGCCAGATCCGTTTGAGCGTGTACTGCTCCTCCGGCGACGCGTCGGGCGGGACCGCGACGCAGTCGTCGTCGTCGACGACTGCCTCGTCGGCATCGCCGTCGCCCCACGCGACCCAGCTCCCGTTTATCTCTCGGACGGCCGAGTCCAGCCCCTCGCTCAACCCGCCGGTTGGTCGGCTGACCGTCGGTTCGTCGTCCGCCCACTCGTGTCGGTACGGCTGTCTGTTCGAGACGACGACGACGCCGTCGCCGTCTCCGGGGTCGGCACCCGATGGCCCACTGTCGCTCGACTGCTGCGGTGAACGGAGGTTTCGTCGGCGGTCTGAACCGCTCCCTATCATCGAGCAGTGATACAGGGTGACAGACCGAACTGCTGCTGCTTGCTAGTACACACCATTTATACCGCGTGGCGGTCGTCGACCCGCCGAGACGAGGCCGACACCGGTGGGAACGAGGCGGCGACGGACCGCTCACGGCACCGAGGAGCACGAACGTGGTCTCTTGCATGTGCCTGCAGTGGGTTCTCACGGGTCGGCCCGAAATGGCGGACGTGAACGGACCAGACCCCCAGTCCAGTGTGGCGCTGACTGACCTCGACGTCGTCCGGTCGTGGGCCGACCGACACGGTGCAGTCCCCGTCCGCTCGGAGACCACCGCAGGCCCCCCTGTCGGGTTCGCGTTCGCCGACGACCCCGACGAGCGCATCAGCTGGAACCGGTTCGGGACGTCGTTCGAACAGTCCGGCCTCGCCCTCCTCGTCGACGGGACCGACTTCGCGTTCGTCGGCCGGACCCGCGTCGCCGGCCGCCACGAAGAGGACGGTGAGCCGGCCGTGGCGGGCCGCGACGACCGCAGTTCGGTCGAGCGTTCGGCTCGCGACGGCAAGTGAGTCGGGGAGAGGGTGGTTCGACAGAGGGAACTCGTGGAGGCGGACGGCTGGGACGGCCTACGGTAGCCACCGCGGTCGGTACCGCAGACACCCCCTCCCCGGATTTCAAACGAATTGTTCTTTCAGAACGTCTTTACTCCGTGGTTTGTACGTTGGCCGAGAGAATCATGAAAGCTTCACATAGATACAGGGGTCTGTCCTGATCGGCAAACAGTGTCGAGAACACATCGATAGAGGGGTGTGTCTTGTCGCACCGGTTACTCGAGAACACATCGATAGAGGGGTGTGACGCACGCTAACGGAGAGATGACGTATGTCGACGAGAGTAAAACTGTGGCGATCACTTCCTTCACATCGATAAAGGTGTCTCCGTACACGAATCGACGCTACGAATACAGTTCTAATGGAGGGATGCTACATCGCGTTCCTGACCTGGGCCGTGACGACGCTCTCGATCTCAGCATCCGAAACCGAATCGATGCGGGAGTCCTCACGGAGCGTTTCGAGGATCGTTTCGGGCCGTTCCGCAAACCGGAATTCGAGGAACATTCCCGAACTGGGACCGTGACTGCGCCGCTCAAAATCGACGAGTGAGTACGTCGTCAGCTCCTTCATCTTGTTGACGTACGTCTCTTGATGGTACTGATCCGTGTCGATAGCGTCGGTGAGGAACTGGTACACTCTGTACCCGGTGGTGCTACGCGCAGTGCTGTCGGAGGTCTGTGCGGCGACCGCTGCGGTCGCGAAGAGACAGAGCTTCTTTTGCGTGCTGATACCACGGACCACCTCGAGGACGCGGTTCTTCTCGACCTTGTCCTGGGCTTCTCGGACGTGGACCTCTCGGATACGGTCATCACCCTCGCGTTCGGCGAGTTCGCCGGCTACCCGCATCAGGTCGATCGCCTTCCGAGCGTCGCCATGTGTCTGGGCTGCAAACGCCGAGGCGAGCGGTATCACGTCGTCCTCAAGGACGTCATCGAAGAACGCATCCTGACGACGGCGCAAGATCGCCTGGAGTTGGTTCGCGTCGTAGTCGTCGAAGTGGACGTCCTCGGGAGTAAACGAACTCAGCGCGCGGCTTCCGACCGATTCCATCATCTTCGTGTCGTTGGAAATCGCGACGACAGAGATGTGCGCGTTGAGATTATCATTGGCGCCCGCTCGCGAGAGCTGGTAAAGAAGTCTCGAAAAGGCTGGTTCCTTCTTATCTCGACGGCCCACGAGCATATCCAGTTCGTCAAGCACGAACACCGCCGAGTCGAAATTCTTGTTGACGATCCGGTAGAGTTCGTCCCACTTTTCCTTGGTCGCTACCCCGTGTTTGGGGACCTCAACCTCGACGCCCGCCTGGTTGGCAGCTTGTGTCGCGAGTTCGTACACGGCGACGCCAAGTGTGTCGAGGTCCTGGCAGTTCACCTCGATGGTGCCGAAGCG
Source organism: Salinigranum sp. (assembly GCA_041641795.1). Classification (GTDB taxonomy): domain Archaea; phylum Halobacteriota; class Halobacteria; order Halobacteriales; family Haloferacaceae; genus JBEPXT01. The sequence continues at coordinate 2,648 of JBEPXT010000118.1, read as the reverse complement.
AATGTCTCGAGTGTCGCAGATGCGGCTGATGTTGTGACAGACGGCTTTCGTGATGAGTGACTTTCCCGTCCCTGACGGGCCGTATAGAAAGAGGTTCGGGGGCTTGTTGTCTCCGAGCGCCACACGGAGCATCTTGGTTACCTCTTGCAGCTGGTCGTCGCGACCGACGATTCGGTCCTCCTCAACGACGTGTGTCGGATCGAGAAGGGCTCGTTCGCGGATGAGGCGGTTCTGTTCGTCGAATTCGAGCAACATATCCTCGATTGACTGTGAGCCCTCCCCGGAAACGTCTCGCTCCGTGGGTTCGGATTGTTCGTCATCAGGCGCCGAAAACTCGTCCGTCACTTGTGGCTCGTGATCGATACTCGTTGAGGAGAGGTCGGCCTGTGTCGTGTCCTCGTCCCCCGTCGAATCCCCTTCCTGAGAAGATTCCTCGGAGTCTTCGGTAGCCATGTCACGAGCCTTACTCGCATGGAACAAAAGCCTTCCCCACCCCTATCGATGTGTGAACAGGCGAATCAACCCGTCTAAAGACGGTCTGGTGCAGTTCTCGTTCAGACTCAGCCAATCATCCCACACGGGTGACGAAGTGTCGTGGAGAAGATCCGTATCTCTCGAGGAGACAGACACCCCTCTATCGATGTGTTCGATGTCTCGAAGGGGAGGGAGAGACCAGGGATCGTGACACCTCGTGAGAGTCTCGACAACCCACGAGAGGCGCGGAATCACGGGAGAGACGCCACGAGAGGATGGATTCGAGTACTCCATTAGGCGGTGGAAGCAGCGTCCTTCTCCTTCTTCTTTCTAGCTTTCTAGACGAACACTCACACACACCTCTATCGATGTGTTCGATGTGTTCCCGACTTCCCCGATTGTGTCGTCTCACAGAGGGCGAGTTCGTTCGTCGCTTATGTATTCTCTCTGACGTGGGGAAGCGTCCAATACGGGTGTCTGATGAGCTATCGTGGCTGTCTACACCCGTGTCTCATTTCGACTCTGCTCGATGGGCTATCCTAGCCTTCCGCGTGAACATATAAAACACATCGATAGAGGGGTGTCTGTGTCAGCAGGGAAAAGACGACACTGTGGGACCAGTCCATGTATCGGGTCCACTGGCCGGTGAAGAGTGAACAGGGGGCTAACTCGGAACGGAACAGGTCCGAATCGTCCGAAGACTCGGAAACCTTCGAGAGAGTGGTAGTGACGGTGATGGCGAACAGTGAAATCTACAGATTTCAAGCCAGAGTGTCTCGGGGCCAAGCCTCGAGGCAATTCACGAGTGAGTCCAGAATCGCGGTGACAACACGATGCTCCGCTGGTGAGCCGCCAGAAGGCAACGACTCGGCGGCCCGGACTGTTCCTGTCCTGCCCCACGACGAACTCAGCGAGGGGTCACTCCGCGACGTCGCCGATTAGGCCAGTGCGAAGGGATGTTAGGCGTTCAAAGAGTGGATTGACACCAACCGGTGAGCGAGACGCGGTCAGCGAAGGCGTGAGCGCGTGGATAGGGAGCGTCCGTACCGCGGTTTCCAGACCGGGGTCGTGGTCCCGGCACGGGCCCGCAGGAGGATGTCCATCCGCTCGAGTCGTTCGAGGGCGGACAGCGCCGTCTCCTCGGGGACGTTCAGTTCCTCGGCGACCGTTCGCAGCGTCCGCGGGCGACCGTGGCACCGGTCGACGAACACGTCGAGGACCGCGATTAGCAGCGGAGCGTCGTGTGGAGTCATCGGCTCGCTCCGACGGTGACGGTCCGGACGGATGTGGCACCGGCAGGCGAGCGCAGGGTGTCCGGCCGCCCGCCCTGGGCCGGCGGACGCCGCGAACCGCCCCACGGGAGCGTCGGGGGCCGAACGCGCCCGGCGTCGACCGGAGCGCGGCCTGCACACGCCAGGCCAACGGGCTTGCGTCACCTGGCCGTCGAGTGAGAGACAGATGGGAGTCGAACACCCGCCGAAGGCGAACCCGGAGCACGTTCAGACGACCGACCACTACCACCACGTCCGCGTGCGCTCGAGCGACGCGTTCTCCGAGTTCCGGACGCCGCTGGCGACGGACACCGAGTCGCCCCTGGACGAAGACGGATACGACGTTCGGGTCGGACGGGCCGGCCCGGACCGGTGGCTCGTCGAGAGCGTGCTCGTTCCACGGGCGGCCGTCGTCGACGAGACGGGAGCGGAGCGGGACGCACGACGACTGGTCACCCACTTCGAGGACGGCCGACGCTGAACGCCGGTCCGTCCGGACGTTCACGGGCCTGTACACACGAGAAATCGAACGAAGATTGTAGTCTCACCACCATATGGCCACGATAGTACGAGGAAGCGTCCCGGCCAGCGAGTTCGCGCTGCACTACTCCATCGAGTCGGTCCCCGGGCTCGAGGTCGAGGTGGAGCGCATCGTCAGCACCGGCGCACAGTCCGTCATGCCCCTGCTGTGGGTTCGGGGGGCCGACAGCGAGCGAGTGACCGAGGCGTTCGGCGAAGACCCCACGATAGACGGGGCCGAGTTGCTCGCGGCGTTCGACGAGGAGTCGCTGTACCGGATGGAGTGGACGGACCACGTCGAACTCCTGCTCGAGATGATCACGAACCACCACGCCACGGTGCTGGACGCGTACGGCGGGGGCGACCGGTGGGGGTTGCGGGTGA
>JBEPXT010000117.1:0-11307 GCA_041641795.1 Salinigranum sp. | reverse complement strand
CCTTGCCGGTCCCGTGGTGGCTGCTGCCGTAATCCTCCCAAAGGATTTCAGAGTTGATGGATTGAATGATTCCAAACAGCTATCCCCTGAAAAAAGGGAAGAACTCAGGAAAAATATCGACGCCGGCGCTGGCGGACGGGACCGTCTACGTCGGGAACTTCTCGCCCGCGATTACCGCCGTCGACGCCGACGACGGGACGCTGGAGTGGCGAACCGAGGTGCCGCGCGACGAGGCTGGCCGGTTCCTCGCCCGCCGACTCGCGGTCGCCGACGGCGCGGTGTACGCCGGGGCGAACGGCGACTTCCGGGCGTTCGAGGCGGCCGACGGCACAGAGCGGTGGCGCGTCGCCGTCGGCGAGCGGCCCGCGGTCCAGTCGCCGCCCGTCGTCGGCGCCGACGCCGTCTTCCTCTCCCTCGGCGACTCGCTACGCGCGTTCGCCCCGGCCGACGGCACGGAGCGATGGGCGCGGTCCACGGGCGGGTCCACCCACCCGCCGGTCGTCCGGGACGGGACCGTCTTCGCCTCGGGGGGCGACGCGGTCTACGCGTTCGACGCGACCGGGGGGCGCGAACGGTGGCGCACCCCCGTCGGTGACGAACTGCTGCTGGCCGCCGGTCCCGATGCGCTCTACGGACTGGGGTACGATGCGCCGCTCCGAGCACTGGACCCGGACGACGGGAGCGAACTGTGGCGACGCGGCGACGCCGGCGCGACGACGCCGCCGGCGATTGCCGGAGGGTTCCTGTTCGTCGGGGACGGGGCAGGGGCGATACGAGCACTCGGTACGGGACGGGAGTGAACAGACGAACCCGGAGTCGTCACCCGGTGTCGTCGCCGGCGTCGTCCGCGAGGTGGTCGGCGAGTCCCCACTCGTCGGCGCGTTCGCGGGCCTCCTGGCGGGCCTGGTCGCGGATGGCCGCTATCTTCTCCTCGTCGGCGAGGAACGCCGCCACCGGGTCTGCGGTCGACGCGGGGTCGGCCGCGGCGAGTCGGTCCGGGGGCGCCGCCTCCCGCGTCCGGCGCGCGAGGTCCGGGTCCCCGGCGAGTCGCTCTGCGGGCATCCCCGGCGGAATCGTCAGCTCAGTCGTCTCGTGGGCGGCTTCGAGGTCCGCCGGGTCCAGTTCGAAGAGGTCGACGGAGTACGGTCCCGGGACCGCCAAGTCTGCGAGTGCGTCCGGGCCCCCCGACTCGCTGGCCGTGTCGTAGGCGAGGACCGGAACGCCCGCCGAGAACGTGAGGACGCCGCGAGTCTCGCCGCCGAGCAGGAGCGTGTCCTGCGGTTCGAGGACGGCGTAGCCGGTCAGTTCGCGGTCGAGCGCCGTCGACAACACGACCCCGGGGTCGTCGACGACGCGGGAGCGACGGAGGCGTCCGCGGGGAATCTTCATACGTCCTCGGGCACCACCGCGCTCCGGAACCGACTCGCCACGGCGTCGCCTGACCCCTCCCGCACGTCGAGGTTCCAGGCGGCCTCCCGGAAGGCCGCGGCCGCGGGGTCGTTCGGGGCGTGCGCGAGCAACGGTTCGCCCGCGCGACGGGCGGCGCGAACCGCGTCCCGTTCCGGGACCGTCGCGAGGGTCTCCCCGCCGAAGTACCGCGAGGCCTGCTGGGCCACCCGGTCGACCGCCTCGTCGTCGCGCACCCGGTTGAAGAGGACGCCCGCCGTCTCCGTACCGTACGACCGGGCGTACTCCTGGACCTTGAGCCCGTCCGACAGGGACGGAATCGTCGGCTGGAGGACCACGACGACGCGGTCCGCGAGGACCACGGGCAGGACGGCGCTCCGCGACCCGAGCGCGGCGGGCGAGTCGAGCAACAGGACGTCCGCGTCCGCGGCCAGCGCGGCGACGACGTCGCGGAGGCGGGCGGGGTCGGCCGCCTGGAACGCCGCGAGACTCGTCCCGCAGGGCACCACGGACATGCCGAACCGCTCGTAGACGGCGTCCTCGACGCTGTCGTCGCTCCCGTCGACCAGCAGGTCGTGGAGCGTCACGTCCACGTCGGCCAGCCCGGTGTGAAACAGCATGTTCGCCATCCCCGTGTCCGCGTCGATGACCGTCACGTCGTACTCCTCCGCGAGCGCCATGCCGAGAGCGAGCGTGCTGGTCGTCTTGCCAGTCCCGCCCTTCCCGCTCGCCACCGCGAACGCCTCGACCATTGCTCCGCGGTTGTCGACGGGGGTGTATAAACCCCCGCCGCCGAGTGTCGAAGTTGATACTGCCGCGCGACTGTGCGGCCGAGCCGTTTCCACAGGCCTTTGAGGTTCCTCCGGGAAGTCGGTGTATGCGCAGCGGGGTCATCCTCGCCGGGGGACGCTCGACCCGGTTCGGCGACGGGGACAAGGCGGTCGCCGACCTGGCGGGCGTGCCGATGGTCCGCCGGGTCGCCGACCGCGTCGGACGGGTCGTCGACGAACTGGTCGTCAACTGCCGGGCCGACCAGACGGCGGCGCTCCGGGAGGCCCTAGACGGCGTCGAGAAACCCGTCTCCGTCGCCGAGGACGAGACGCCCGACATGGGCCCGATGGTTGGACTCATGACGGGTCTCCGCGCCGCCGAGGGAGGGTACGCCGCCGTCGTCTCCTGCGACATGCCGTTCGTCGACCCCGCGTTTCTCGACCACCTGTTCGACCGGGCGGCGGGACGCGACGCCGCCGTCCCCCGCGTCGACGGCCACTACCAGCCGACGCAGGCCGTCTACCGGACCCGAGCGGTCGTCGCGGCCTGCGAGGAGGCACTCGCTCGCGGGGACCGGAGCGCCCTGTCGCCCGTCCTCGACGTGGACCTGGTCGTCGTCGAGGGCGAGGAACTCCGCACCCGCGCGGACTCGACCACGTTCGAGAACGTGAACACGCGGGCGGAGTTCGCGGCCGCCGCCGAGCGACTCCGCGACGGGTCGCCGTGACGACTCCCGACGGCCGTCCCTCGCCCGCACCGACCGTCCCGGACGCTCCGTCGAAGGCGTTGCCGGACGAGGGTTTATAACCGAGAGCGGGACCAGACCCGCCGTGACCTGACCAGCACCGCGGGGCGGGCCGCGGACGCGACTGCCGCGTCCGGACGGGTGGTCCCCGAGTGCGACACGTCGTCCCGCGCTCCCCAGTGTCGCCTGCTCGAACCGAAATACGCAACCGACGTGCCGGCGGCGGCGCGACCGGCCAGGTGTTCGCTTCAGTCGCGGTCCAGTCCCAGGGCAGCCACGTCTATTCCGAGGGCGTCCAGGTCCACGTCCGCGACGAGGGCGGCGGCCCGGTCGTACGGCGAGGCCGTCTCCGTCGCCCCAGACGGTCGTTCGCGCCCGGCAGCGGCGAAGACGGAGTCGACGAACGCGGCGCGCACCCAGTCGTTCTCGAAGAGGCCGTGGAGGTACGTCCCGAGAATCCGGTCGGTCGCGGCACCCAGCGACGCATCGCCGTCTCCCCCGTCGGACGGACGAAACGGCGTCTCGGCCGGACCAGTCGTTCGCGTCCGGCCCATGTGAATCTCGTAGCCGGACACCCGTCCGGAGCCACCTCGAAGCGGACCGGTTCCGTCCAGGGTCCAGGTGACAGACTCGACGCGCTTGTCCGCCTCGAATCGAGTCTCGACGGGCAGGAGTCCCAGCCCCTCGAGTTCGTCCGCGTCGCCCGTCCCCTCGATAGCGGCGTTCGAGATGCGTTCGCCGAGCATCTGGTACCCGCCGCAGAGACCGACCACCGGTCCGTCGAACGCGCGAATCCACGCGTCCATCCCGGCGTCCCGGAGCGCCAGCAGGTCGTCCACGGTGTTTTTGGTCCCCGGGAGAACCAGGGCGTCGACCCTCGGCGCGCCGCCGCCGTCGAACGGCCCGTCTACCGACAGGTACGCCACGCGGACGCCCGGTTCGCTGGCGAGGGGTTCCAGGTCCGTGAAGTTCGAGATGCGCGGCAGGCGCGGGACGCCGACGGTCACCGACCTGCCGGCCTCGATTCCGTCGTCGTCGCCGACGACCACGGTGTTCCTCTCGGACGGGAGCGAGACGCTGTCTTCGGCGGGGAGACCCGGGTCGTCGTACGGGAGTACGTCCAGCACGGGGACGCCGGTACGCTCCTCGAACGAAGAGAGGCCCGGCGCCAGCACGTCCCGGTCGCCGCGGAACTTGGTGACGAGAGCGCCGACAACGCTGTCGCGCAGGTCCGCCGGCATCAGTTCGAGCGTCCCGACCAGGCTGGCGAAGACGCCGCCGCGTTCGATGTCGGCCACGAGGAGTACGTCGGCGTCGGCGATGCGAGCCAGTTCCACGTTCGCCAGGTCCCGGTGGTGGAGGTTTATTTCGGCGACGGAGCCGGCCCCTTCGGCGACGACGACGTCGTGCTCGGCCGCGAGTCGCTCGTAGGCGTCCACGACGGCGTCGCGGGCCAGCGCCCAGTGGTCGTCGTAGTACTGGCCGGCGGAGACGGTGGCCACCGCGCGGCCGTCGACGACGAGTTGCGACTCCCCGTCCCCGCGGGGCTTGAGCAACACGGGGTTGTGGTCCGTGGTCGGCACGACCCTCGCCGCGCGGGCCTGGACGTACTGCGAGACGCCGATTTCACCGGTGTAGACGCCGTCGTCGGGGACGGCCCGGGCCACCGCGCGGGCGTTGTTGCTCATGTTCTGTGCCTTGAACGGGGCGACGGCGATGCCCCGGTCGGCGAGGCGGCGACAGAGACCCGTGGCGACGGTGCTCTTGCCGACGTGGCTCGCGGTTCCGGCGACGAGGAGCGTTCGGGTCATGGCGACGGGCGCACGCTCAGAGAGGGTACCCCCGGAAGATAGTTCTTCGTCGGTCCGCGTCTCGAACTCTGACGGCCCTCACAGCGAATCGTCGTCGAACTCCACGACCGAGTGGGCGCCCTCGCGTTCTTTGGCCGCCGGGGCGACGCGGATGAACTCGGCGTTCGCTCGCGCCGTCTCGATGTCGGCGCCGCCGCAGTAGGACAGTCCCGACCTGATGCCGGCGACGAACTCGCGGGTCGCCTCCGCCAGCGGTCCGCGGTAGGGCGTGAGGGCCTCGATTCCCTCCTCCGCCTCGGGGGCCGCGTCCGCCTTGTCGGTCCGGTCCCGCGAGGCGCCGGTGCTCGCCATGCCCCGCGAGCGCTTGTACCGCTGGCCGCTTCGCGTGACCACCGACCCCGGCGACTCGTTCGTCCCGGCGAAGAAACTCCCCATCATGACCGTGTCCGCGCCGGCCAGCAGCGCCTTGGCGGCGTCCCCCGAGGAACCGATGCCGCCGTCCGCGATGACGCGAACGCCCACGTCCCGGGCCGCCTCGGCGCAGTCCCGGACGGCCGTGAACTGCGGGACGCCGGCGCCCGCCACTTTTCGGGTCGTACACACCGACCCGGGTCCGACGCCGACTTTCACCGTGTCCGCGCCCGCCGCGGCCAGGTCTTCGACGGCCGCCGGCGTCGCCACGTTGCCGACGACGAGGTCCACGTCCGGGTGCGCGTCGCGGATGCGCTCGGTGACGGTCAGGCACTTCTCCATGTGGCCGTGGGCGACGTCGACGACCACGCAGTCCGCGCCCGCGTCGAGGACTGCCGCCGTGCGTTCGAGTGCGTCCTCGTCGATTCCCACCGCCGCCCCGACCCGTTCGCCTGCCGCGGCGACTGCGCGCACCTCGTCGGCCTGCTCCGCGACGGTCACGAAGCGGTGGACGACCCCCAGTCCGCCCACGGCCGAGAGAGCGATTGCCGTCTCCGACTCGGTGACCGTGTCCATCGGGGCGCTCAACACGGGCAGGTCGAGCGTGATTTCGTCGGTCAGGTGCGTCGTCAGGTCCACGTCGCCTCGACTCTCGACCGGCGAGCGCTGCGGAACCAGCAGCACGTCGCCGTACGAGAGCCCGGTCCGCATGTCCATGATGTCCTCACAGACGTAGCGATGGCAGCCACATAACGATTGGCACGGCGAACGGGCGGTCCCCAGCCCGGAGCGTCAGTACTCGGTCCCCTTCCGGGCTCTCCGTCCGGCGTCGAAGGGGTGTTTGACCTTCCGGACGTTGGTGACGAGGTCGGCGTCGTCCAGAAGGTACGACGGCTCCTCGTGGCTCCCGGTCAGGACGAGTTCGAGGCGGTCGGGTTTCGACCGGACCAACTCGAGGACCTCGGCCTCGTCGAGCAACCCCGAGGCCGCGGCGTACAGCACCTCGTCGAGAATCAGGAGGTGCACGCCGTCCTCGGCCGGGCCGTCGAGGGCGAGGGGGCTCGACAGGTCCGCCTCGCCCGCCGCGGCGACCAGTTCCCGGGCGCGTTCGAGCCCTGCACTGGCCTGGGCCGCGTGCGACTCGTCGTCAGACCCGTCGAGGAGCCCGTGCCAGCCGTAGTGTCCGAGGTTCTCGTAGGAGTACCCCGGGACGGCGGCGATTGCGTTGTACTCGCCCCGGACGGACTCGACGCTGTCCGCGCCGCCCTTCATGAACTGGAGCAGGTGGACGCGGTAGCCGTGCCCGGCGGCGCGCAGTCCCATCCCCAGGGCCGCCGTGGTCTTGCCCTTCCCGTCCCCCCACCAGGCCTGCACCAGCCCCAGTTCCTCGGGCGCCGCGGGCGTAATCGCCTCGGCGCGGGGGCTGACGCCGCCTCCGGGCGTTCGAGCCCGCGGGTCCGCGTCGTTCGGGTCGTCCGGGTCGTCGGTCGAGAGTTCCGCCGTCCCGTCGGCGTCAGCCGCCGCATCGGAGCGCGTGGCCGTGTCCGAGTCGTCAGTCATACGGGGGGACACGGACCGAGCAGAGTTTACTGCACCGGTGGCCGCGATTTGCGCTCCGGGGATGCGACCGGAGACGCGCGCCCTGCCCTCCGACGCGGAGGATTTACGGACGCAGGCGACCAAGCGTCCGTCAGTCGGATGTCCCCCAACGAGCCAGGGTTCAGGGAGCGCGAGGAGCGCCGGATACGACCGCGGGAGGAGAAAGAGGGGACCGACCGGTGGATTCAGGACGTGTTCTTCGCCTTCGGGCAGACCATCATCCTCGGGTGGCCGATGCTGTTGCTGGTCTTCCAGACGCCGTACGTCTACGAGGAAGCGTCGCTGTCGGCGATGGTCGGTTTCGTCTCCATCGTCCTCGCTCTGGGGACGTTCCGGGGCGGCTGGGTCGACGTCGGCCGCCCCTGGCCGCGCCTGTCTGCGAGCGTTCTGGGGAGCCCCGGCGGATACCTCCGCGCCGGTCGGCGGGCGGCTTACCTCTCCAGCGCCCTCGGGTTGAGCGCCTTCGGCGGCGCGGCGGTTCACCTGTCGACGGGGCTGTGGCCGGCCGGCGCCCTGTTCGCGGCCGTCGCCGGCGTCGCGACGGTCGCCCTGCTCGGCCACCTCGACGCGCCGGGACTCGGGGCGGCCGCCGGCCGCGTCGCCGTCTACGCCGCGGGTCTCGGACTCACCCTCGCGCTCGCCGCCCCGCTGTCCCGCGACCTCGGCTCTGCGGCCTCGCCCGAGGAGTTCGCAGTCGTCGCCGTCCTCGGCGGGTTCGAGGCGGGCTGGGAGCTCGTCCGCCGCCGGACGGACTGAGCCCGGCCGCCGGGAGGCGCCCCGACGCCGTTCTCGCCGGCTACTCGTCCAGTTCGGTCACGGACGCCGAGACGTCCGTGCTGACGCCGTAGGCGGCCTCGTCGAGCGTCCGCGGGAACTCGCCGTCGGGATAGCGCGAGTCCAGACTGGCCAGTACCGCGTCCCGGACGCAGGCACGCGCGGCGCGTCCCACGGGCGTCGCGCTTCCCGAGAACTGCGACGGTTCGCCCGCCGGGTCGCAGGCGGCCACCATCGCGTCCGACGTGGTACCCGGGACGCCCGCGACTGCGACGAGCGTCGCGGCCTTCGCCTCGGCGGCCACCGTCAACAGGTTCGCCAGCGCTCCCGGTTCCAGCGCCCGGGTCGTCCCGACCAGCACGTTCACCGTCCCGGGACGGAGCTGCTCGTCCCCCGCGGTCCCCGTCGAGGATGCGCCCGGTTCGGACTCGTCGGACGCGCCGGATTCGCCACCCCAGTCTGCGTCCGCCACCGGGAGGACCGCCGGGTTCGACAGACCGGCGGTGACGACGGCCGAAACGCCGTCGAGACGGGCCAGACGGGCGTGTCGCTGGTCGACCCCGGTGAGAAGCGCGGGACCGGTCTCCTCGAACCCGGCCCGGACGAGGCGGTCGGCGACGTACCCGTCGAGGTCCGTCTCGGCCCACCCCTCCGGGACGGTCACGTTGTACGCCGCCGGGCCGCGTGACTCGCCCCCGGCGTAGCCGGTCGAGAGCCACCGGGTCCCCGGCCGGCGGAGCCGACAGACGCCGTCGCGCACCGTCGTCTCAAACATCGGCCAACGCCGCCAGCAGGCGGTCGTTCTGGTCGGGTCGCTTGACGGCCACCCGGACGTGCGAGTCGAGCGTCCGGAACGTCCGGGCGTCGCGGACGGCGATGCCGCGGTCGGTCATCCCCGCCACGATGGCGTCGACGTCCCTGTCGCCCGCGTCCAGCAAGAGGTAGGGAGCGTCCGAGGGCAACACCTCGAATCGCTCGCACAGCGCGTCCCGCATCCGGGCGCGCTCGGCGGCGACTCGCTCGCGCGTCCGCTCGACGAACGCCGGGCGGGCGAGACAGTGAGCCCCAACGGCGGCGGCGGGCGTGGAGAGTGCCCAGGGCGGGCGGGCCGCCTCCAGGCGCTCTCGCAGGTCGCCCGTCGCCACGGCCATCCCCGCCCGGAGGCCCGGCAGGCCGAATATCTTGGTGAGCGACCGGGCGACGACGACGCCCGGCGCGCCGGCCAGCGTCGGGTGGTCGGTGAAATCCAGGAACGCCTCGTCGACCAGCAGCGGCGTGTCCGCCGCACGGCACCGGTCGGCGAACGCCCGCATGTCGGCCGGGTCGGCGGCCTCGCCGGTGGGGTTGTTCGGGTTGCAGACCACCGCCAGGTCGTGGCGCGACGGGTCCGACGACAGAACCTCGTCGTGCGGCACGAACTCTGGAGTCGCCCCCTGGAGGCGGACTTCGCGCTCGTACTCGCCGAAGCTCGGAGCCGGAACCAGCACAGAGTCGCCGGGGCCGACGGTCACTTCGAGCGCCAGTCGGATGGCCGCCATCGCGCCGGGAAGTGGGACGACCGCTTCCGCGTCGCAGCCGAGGTACGCGCCCGCCGCGTCCCTGAACTCGGCGTACTCGTCCGAGGGATACCGCCGCGAGACGGACAGGGCCGACTCGTAGACGCCGGCCACGCCGGCCGGCCGGTCCGGGTTGGTGTTCGCGCTGAAGTCCAGGCGGTCGTGCTCGTCGGTCCCGCCGTGAGGGACGCGCCCGACACCGGCGACGACGTCAGGGTCCATGCGAACGCACCACGTCGCCGAACGCCACAAGTGTTCTGTTCGCCCGAGAGACCACACACCGAGTCAGGGGCACAGGTCCTCCGCGACGGCCAGGTCGGCCGACCGGTTGACGTTCACCGCCAGGCGGGCGTCGTAGCTCACCAGGAGTTCGTCGTCGGACTCGCCGACAACGTTCAACCCGGCCGGGGCCAGCGTCCGCCCGGCACGCTCGAACGTCGTGTCGGCGCTGACGCCGAGTCGTCGTTTCAGCGCCGCCGGCACGGTCACGCTGAGCGACTCGCCGCCCGACGCGTCGAGCGCCCTGTCGACCAGGTCGGCGTCGACCAGCGGCAGGTCCGCGACCACGGTCAGCGCCGGGCGGCCGACGACGGCCAGCGCGCGGTCCAGGTCGGCGACGTACCCCTCGCCGGGCGTGTCGACCGGTCGGAGCCCCAGTTCGACGGCGCGCTCTCTGGTCCGCGGCGCGTGGGGCGAGACGGCAGCGTACACCTGCTCGACGCCGCTGGCTCCCAGCGCCTCCGCCACCCGCTCGAGCATCGGGACGCCGCAGACGGCCACCAGCGGCTTCTCGACGTCGGCGTCCAGCCGCGTGCCGCGGCCGCCGCAGAGGACGATTGCGTCCATCGGACGACCGGTTCGCGGCGGGGGGACGAGTAACTGGCGAGCGGGGGTCGCCGGGGAGCCCCCTCAGAGAACCGTCCAGGCGAGCAGCGCCGCGTGGACGGCGGCGACGCGTCCGAGCTCGTTCGCGGCGCCGAACACGTCGCCGCTGACGCCCCCGAGTCGGGTCGCTGCCCAGCGGCCCACGAGGAGCGCGGTGACCGGTCCGGCCGCCGCGGCCGCGAGGACGGCGGGGAGGTCGGTCCAGGCTGCCAGCAGGGCCAGCGGAGCCAGCGTCAGGGCGACGGGCGCCAGGTCGCGGGCGCCGGACTCCCCGGCCAGCGCCGACCCGAGTCCGTCGTGGGCGGGACGCCCCAGGCAGACGAGCACGGCGACGCCGGCGCGGGCACCCACCTCCGCGGCCACGACGAGCGCGGATGCGACGACCGGACCGAGTCCGACGAGACCCAGCGCCCCGAGCGCCAGGCCGACCAGCGCGAGACCCAGCGCCAGGACGCCCCCGACCCCCGTCTGGGAGTCGGTGAGCACCTCTCGTCGTCGCGCCCGCGCGGCCGTCGGGTCGTCCCCGTCGTGGACGGCGGCGGCGTCGCCGAGGTCCGCCAGGCCGTCGGCGTGCGTGACGCCGGTTGCGAGGTACAGCACGGCGAGATACAGCACGGCGGTCGTCGGGGCCGGAAGCGGCGCGACGAACGGGACGGCGGCGACGAATCCCACCGCGTAGCCGACCAGCGGAATGGCGTACGGGGCGCGCCGGAACGCCTCCCACCCCTCCTCGTCGGCGCCGACCGGTACTCGCGTCAGGAAGGCGAACGCGCCCCTGAGGGCGGCGAACGGGCGGCGAGGGCGGTCGGCGGCAGTCACGGCCAGGCCACCCCCGGGAGCGCGAGGACGGCGGCCAGTGCGACGGCGACCCACCCCGCCCGGGCGACCAGCCGGACCCCGCGCTCCGCGACGGAGACGGACGGCAGGTCGGGCCCGGCGTCCAGGACGTAGTGGCCGGGCTTCTCCAGGCGCGTTCCCAGGAGGAGGGCCAGCGTCGCCATCGGCCACCCGGAGTTCGGCGACGCGGGCCGGCGGGCCAGCGGCCGGGCGTCGAGGACCGCGCCGGGGGTGCCGGCTGTCAGCGCGAGGACGAGTGCGCTCGCCCGCGCCGGCGCCCACATCACCGCGTCGTCGAGGCGGGCGCTGTACCGACCGACCGCCTTCGACCGGTAGCCGAGCATCGAGTCGAGCGTGTTGACCGCTTTCACCCAGGCGGCGCCGCCCGACGCGAGGGGGAGCGCCAGCGACGGGCGTCCGGCGGCCGCGGCGAGGAGCGACCCCAGGACGAACCCGGCGAGGGGCGCGACCAGGCCGTCCGCGAGGTTCTCCGCCGCGCTCTCGACGGCCG
>JBEPXT010000116.1:0-11317 GCA_041641795.1 Salinigranum sp. | reverse complement strand
GCCGGTCCACTCCCAGATGACCTTCGTGCCGGTGTCGACGTGGACGGCCGGGGGGTCGAACGCGAAGGCGCCGCCGTTGCCCTCGGCGCCGACGGTGATGGTGACCTCGCCCTGGCCGGTGGCGTCGACGGTCGAGCCGTCGTAGTTGCCGACGTCGTCGAACCAGCCGCCGTAGTCGAACTCCTGGGCAGCAGCGGTCCCCGAAGCGGCCGTCGCGGCGACGCCGGCCGCCGTCGCCCCGCCCGCCGTCCGGAGGAACGACCGCCGCGACACGTCCGTGCTGTCACTCATGAATCCCGCTTGGGGGCCCCCGGTAGTGAATATGTTGGTTCACCCCGCAATGTTGCGGGCTATTTTCGCACTCCGGCGGAGCGGGGTCCGGGTCGAAGGGCGTGTGCCGAGAGCGAACACGCGCGAGGCCAGCCGTCGGACTGGAGAGTGGGAGTAGAAGTCGCTGACCGACTGTCGAGTCTACAGCGTGTAGTCGTGCGCGCCGGTCTCGGTCTCGAGGACCGCCGTCAGCAGGTCGATGGCGGCCGCCACGTCGTCGCGGTGGGCGCTCTCGGTGGGCGTGTGGAGGTACCGGGTCGGAATCGAGAGCGCGCCGACTGGCTTCGCGCCGAACGTGTTCTGGAACCCCGCGGTGTCGGTACCCCCCGCGGGAAGCACCTCTAGCTGGTGGGGAACGTCCCTCGACTCGGCGACGTCGCGGAACCGGCGGACGACCTTCGGGTTGGTGATGACGCTCGAGTCTTTCAGCTTGATGGCGACGCCGTCGCCGAGTTCCGTGACGTAGTCGCCCTCGTCGAACCCGGGAACGTCGTTCGCGACGGTCACGTCGAGGGCGATGGCCAGGTCGGGGTCGAGGTCCACCCCGAGGGCGCGGGCACCGCGGAGACCGACCTCCTCCTGGACGGTGGCCGCGACGTGAACCGTCACCGGCGGGTCGTCGAGGCGTTTGGCCGCCTCCAGCATGGCGAACAGGCAGATGCGGTCGTCCAGCGCCTTGCCAGTGACGTGGTCGCCCATCGCCACGGTTCGCTGGTCCATCGTCACCAGGTCGCCGACCGAGACGCGACGCTCCACGGCGTCCGCGGAGAGGCCGACGTCGACGTGGACGTCCTCGACGGCGTCGTCCTTCTCGCGTTGCTCCTCGGTGAGCGTGTGCGGCGGCACCGACCCGATGACGCCCGGCAGGTCCCCCTCGTCAGTGTGGACGCGGACGCGCTGGGCCCGCAGAATTCGGGGGTCCCACCCTCCCAGCGCGTCTAGCTGGAGGAACCCCTCCTCGGTGACGTGCCGCACCATGAACCCGATTTCGTCCATGTGGGCGGCCACGGCCACCTCGTACTCCGGGGACTCCGCGCCGCGGATAGTCCCGACGACGTTACCCATCGCGTCGGTGCGCACCTCGTCGACGACGCCGTCGAGTTCGCGGCGAACCACCTCCCTGATGCGGTCCTCGTTCCCCGGAACGCCGCTCGTCTCGGTGAGTTCTCGCACCAGCTCGAAATCGAAGGGAAACTCCTGGTCCATACCTGCTTCCGGTGTTCCTGGGGTAAAAGTTCCCCGCGGTATCGTCGTCTGGACGCCCGGCCCCGGCCCGGAGCCGACGCGGAGCGAACTCGCGACTCGCCGCCGAGACGCTGCCGGTCGCCACGTCACAACTAACAACCCGTTTCACGTTGTTCCGGAACGCTTTTACTCCGGTCGCTGTCCTGTGGTACCATGGCAGACGTCGAGGAGGACCTCCGACAGCAGTTCACCGATGCGTTCAGCAACGCGAGTTACCCGGTCCAGAACCAGATGGACCTGGTCCCCGCTTTGCCCAACGGTCCGGGCACGACGTTCGAATCCGGGGACGTCAGCGTGTCGGCGATGGAACTGGCAGCCAAACTCGGGGACCACCAGGACTTCCCCTACGAGAACGTCGAGTCGCTGGTCGACGACGTGATGGACGGCCTCCGGGCCGAAGGCGTCATCTGAGGCCGCCCCGCTTTTCGAGGCCCGACGAGTTCCTCACGGCGGAGACGCAGGTCCCGGCAACGCGTCGACGCCGCCGGCGAGAGCGACCGGTCGAGGCGACCCGAAACGGTTTGTCCTCTCCTGCGGTACGGCGGGGCATGTACGACGTGGAGCGGTACCTCAACATCCGGAACGCCTACGGTGCGTCGGTTGGACCGGAGGGCGACCGGGTCGCGTTCCTCATGGACACGACGGGCGTCCCGCAGGTCTGGTCGATAGACGGGCCGGGGCGGTGGCCCGAACAGCACACGTTCTACGAGGAGCGAGTCACCTTCGTCTCCTGGTCCCCGGAGCGCCCGGAACTCGTCTTCGGCATGGACCAGGGCGGGAACGAACGCGAACAGCTGTACCGCCTCGCGTTCGGCGACGGGACCATCACTAACCTCACCGAGCGCCCAGACGCCAAACACCGGTGGGGCGGGTGGAGTCACGACGGCGAGCAGTTCGCCTTCGCGTCGAACCGCCGCGACGAGGCCGTCTTCGACATCTACGTTCAGGACCGGGACGTCGTCGGAACGGCGGCCGAACGAGTCCACGAAGGCGACGGGTGGCTCACCCTCAGCGGGTGGAGCCCCGACGACTCTCGGCTCCTCGTCACCGAATCGTACTCGAACTTCGACCAGGACGTGTACGTGCTGGACGTCGCCAGCGGGGACCTGACCCACGTCACCCCTCACGACGGCGACGTCCGGTTCCAGAGCGCCCGGTGGGGACCGGACGGCGAGAACCTCTACCTGGTGACCGACTACGACGCCGACACGCTCTACCTCGCGCGACTGGACCTGGAGACGCTGGGGCGGACGGTGGTCGTCGACGGCGGCGAGTGGAACGTCGACGGCGTCGCCGTCGACCAGGAGTCGCGCCGCCTCGTCTACTCGCGGAACGTCGACGGGTACACCGAACTCGCGTCCGGGGAACTCACCGACCCGGACACGATAGACGCGTTCCCGTCGCCCTCGTTCCCCCGCGGCGTCGCCGGCGGCGTCTCCTTCGGGCCCGACGGCGACTGGTTCGCCTGCACGGTGACCCGCCCGGACGACACGGCGAACGTCTACGCCGTGGACGTGACCACCGGCGAAGCGGAGCGCTGGACGCGGGCGTCCACCGCCGGCATCCCTCCGGACACGTTCGTGACGCCGGAACTCGTCCACTACCCGACGTTCGACGGGCGTGACATCCCCGCGTTCTTCTCGCTGCCGGACGACACCGGCGAGAGCGACACTCCGGTCGTCGTCGACATCCACGGCGGCCCCGAGTCCCAGCGGCGCCCGTCGTTCAATCCGGTGGTCCAGTACTTCCTCGCCAACGGGTACGCCGTCTTCGAGCCGAACGTCCGGGGCTCTGTCGGCTACGGGAAGGCGTTCAGTCGCCTCGACGACGTCGAAAAGCGGATGGACTCTGTCGCGGACGTCGACGCGGGGGTCGACTGGCTGACCGACCACCCGGCCGTGGACCCGGACCGAATCGTCGCCATGGGTGGCTCCTACGGCGGGTTCATGGTCCTCGCGGCGATGACGCAGTACCCCGAGCGGTGGGCCGCCGGCGTCGACATCGTCGGCATCGCCAACTTCGTGACGTTCCTGGAGAACACGGGCGAGTGGCGACGCGCCCTCCGGGAGGCGGAGTACGGGAGCCTCGAGGACGACCGGGAGTTCCTCGAATCCATCTCCCCGATCAACACCATCGAGTCCATCCGGGCGCCGCTGTTCGTCCTGCACGGCGCCAACGACCCCCGGGTGCCGGTCAGCGAGGCCCACCAGCTGGTCGAACTGGCCCGCGAACAGGACGTGCCGGTTCGGGAACTGATATTCGACGACGAGGGCCACGGGTTCACCAAACTGGAGAACCGCATCCAGGCGTACACGGAAATCGTCGATTTCCTCCAGGAGCACGTCTGAACGCGGCGGCTGCTCCGGCCGTTCGGTGACGAGCTGCGGACGTCACTATCGATGACGAGCTGCGGACGTCACTACCGGTGACGAGTGTGAACGTCGGGGAGAACGACGACGGCGAGTCGGAGAGCGTTCTGGTTCGACGCGCCTGCCCCCTCAGGCGTACATGCCGCCGTTCACGTTGAAGATTTCTCCCGTGACGTACGACGAGTCGTCGCTGGCGAGGAACCGGACGGCGTCTGCTATCTCCTCGGTCTCCGCGAACCGGTTGAGGGGGATGCCCTCGCGGATGCGGTCCTGGATGTCCTCCCTGACCGATTCGACCATCTCGGTTCGCGTGTACCCGGGCGCGACGACGTTCGCCGTCGACCCGGCGGGCGCGAGTTCGCGGGCCAGCGACCGGGTGAAGCCGAACAGACCGCTCTTGGCGGCCGCGTAGTTCGCCTGACCGTAGTTCCCCTGGTGGCCGATGACGCTGGCGATGTTGATGAGGCGGCCGTCGTCGGCCTCGCGGATGTCGTCGAAGAAGACCTTGCTGCAGTTGAACACGCCGCCGAGGTTCGTGTCGATGACGGCGTCCCAGTCCTCGCGGGTCATCTCGGCGAACTTCCGGTCGGCGGTGATGCCCGCGTTGTTGACCAGGACGTCTATCCGCCCGAACGCCTCGTGAACCTCGTCCGCGAACGACGCGACCGAGTCGAAGTCGGCCACGTCCGCCTGCACCGCGACTGCCTCGCCGTCGCCGTCCATCTCGTCTATCTGCGTGGCCACTTCTCTGGCGGCGTCCCCGGACGACCGGAAGTTGACCGCGACGCTGGCGCCGTGACGGCCAAGGTCGAGCGCGATTTCGCGTCCGATGCCGCGGGAGGACCCCGTCACCACGCAGGTCTTGCCCCGCAAGTGCTGATTCTGTGCCGATTCGGTTTTCTGATCCTGGATTTCGTCGACGATTGACATTGGTCGGGTGGTCGGGTGGTGCTGTTTCGGGTGGGTTCGTTCGGATTGCTGTACGTCTCTCGGGGATTCGACCGCCCCGTTCGCCGGTTGGTCGAGACTCCGGCGGTCGAAGGGCGCGGGCGCCGTGGCGGCCCTCAGGCGTCGACGACCGCCTCCGGCGCGTGTTCCTCTCCGGCCTCCTCGTCGGCGAGTGCCGAGAGCGCCGCGTCGACGGTGACGAGTCGGTCGTCGGTCGAGTGCGGGAAGACGGCCGCGACGGACCCCGTCTCCGCGTCGCGGAGCGTGAGGCAGACGGCCGGCGTCACGAGTACCTCGTAGGATTCTCCCACTAGATTCTCCCCGTCGGTCACCGCAAACGAGGGCTGTAGCCGAACGTCCCGCCGGTCGGCCCAGCGCTCGAACTGCTCGTACGCCCGGGCCGTCTCGTCCCCCTCGGCGCGCAGGTCGATTCGACTCCCCCACGTCTCGACGCCGTACGACGCGATGCGGTCGTCACGCTCCAGAGCGTCGACCCGTTCGACGACGGCGTCGCGTCGCGCCGGTGCGGGCGGGTCCGCGCGGACGTAGAGGGTGACGTGTCTCTCGGTCGGATCAGCGTCTGTGAGTTGTTCGATTGTCATAGGGGTGGTGGGCGGATTCGGTCCGCTCTTGTCTGTGAACAATAACGTTGCCTCCCGGCAATAACCGTGCGCCACGTTCCCACGTATCGAGAACGGATCGAACTCACGAGTGTGTTCGAATCTGAACTGTTTCGCGTCGGGAGTGTGGCGAATTGCGTCACTTCCGAATATTCTATATATTTCCGCCGAACTTTCTCCCCCGCGTAGTGTTCGTTTTCGGGCACCTCGACCTAAACTACTCGGCCTGTCCCACTTAAAAATTGTTGGAGCTTCTACAGGATTGGGAACTCTCGGCAGACATATAGAACAGGAAGGAAATACATATGATAGCGATGGCCCACGTTCACCGACCCGAGTCCGAGGGCATAACGCTTCCGGCGGAGTTGACCTCCCCCCGCGCGAAACTCGTCTATCTCTACGTCGCCACGCACGGCGGCGCGTCCATCGACGAGTTGAGCGTCCGCCTCGGCATGAAGAAACTGGCCCTGTACAGCGTCGTCGAGTTGCTCGATTCGCGTGAGCTTATTCGTCGGGACGGGTCGCGGTACGTCGTTACGTGAGGCGCGGACCGCCAGTCCGGGTGCGGCGTAGGGCGCGCGGTTAGCCACTGTTCCGTCCGCGCGGCACCGGTAGGTCCGCCGGCGGTTCACCCCCTGGCGAGTTGTGGGTCTTTTTGACCGTCCGGCGACGACTCGTCCGCGGGCATCGATTTTCCGGCCCCCGTTAAAGTCAAACACCGCGACGGCGAATCGGGGGCTATGAGCACAGACCACAGGGAGCGGACGATCCGGTGTCTCATCGCGAAGGCCGGCCTCGATGGGCACGACAGGGGCGCTCACGTCATCGCGCGGGCGTTTCGCGACGCCGGGTTCGAGGTCGTCTACTCGGGGCTGCACCGCGCCCCGGAGGAAGTCGTGCAGGCGGCGGTCCAGGAGGACGTCGACGTCCTGGGCATCTCGATACTCTCGGGGGCGCACAACACGCTCGTCCCGAAGATCATCGACGGACTCAAAGAGTACGACGCGTTCGAGGACACCCTCGTCCTGGTGGGGGGAATCGTCCCCGACGACGACCGGGAGCGTCTCAAGGAACTGGGCGTCGCCGAAGTGTTCGGCCCCGGGACGCCGATGGAGGAGACGATCGAGTTCGTCCGGGAGAACGCCCCGGAACGATGAGTCGGGGCGAGGACGACGCCCTCGTCGAGGATTTGCTCGCCGGTCACCACCGGGCACTCGCCCGTACCATCACGAAAATCGAGAACCGCGCCCCGGGGTACCGGGACCTCGTCGCGTCGCTGCACGACCACACCGGCGACGCGGACGTCGTGGGCATCACGGGGAGTCCGGGCGCGGGCAAGTCGACGCTGGTGGACAAACTGGCGAAAGTGTACCGCGACCGGGGACTCTCGGTCGGCGTCATCGCCGTCGACCCCTCCTCGCCGTTCACGGGCGGGGCCGTCCTGGGCGACCGCATCCGGATGGCGGCCACCGTCGGCGACATGGACGTGTTCTTCCGGTCGATGAGCGCCCGCGGGCAACTCGGCGGTCTCTCGACGGCCACCGCCGACGCGGTGAAAGCGCTCGACGCGTTCGGCAAGGACAGGATTCTGGTCGAGACGGTCGGCGCCGGGCAAAACGAGGTGGACATCGTCCGGACCGCCGACACCGTCGTCGTCCTGGTCCAGCCCGGCAGCGGCGACGACGTCCAGATGCTCAAGGCGGGCATCCTCGAAATCGGCGACGTCTTCGTCGTGAACAAGGCGGACATGGCCGGGGCCGACCGGACCGTCTCGGAACTCGAAGAGATGATTCACTTCCGACGGAGCCCGTCGGCGAGTGCCCCGTCGGGTCACCACGGCCCGTCCGAACGTGCCCGGACACAGACCGGGTCGGGAACGCGTGCGGACTCGACGGGGACCGCCTCGCGGGACCGGTCGCCGGACGCGGACGCCGCCGATGCAAGCGACCGAGATGCGAGCGACGGGGATGCGGGCGCCGACGGGGATGCGGACGGCGACGTCGCCGCGGACGAGACGCCCGCGGACTGGGTCCCGTCGGTGGTAGAGACGGTTGCGACTACCGGCGACGGGATAGACGACCTCGTCGAGACGCTGGAGTCCCACCGGACGTACCTTCGCGAGAGCGGCCGGCTGGAGGAGAAAGCCCGGAACCGGTACGCCTCGGAGATTCGGCAGTTGCTCCGGAACGACGTCGGCGAACTGGTCGAAACTGAACTCGAACGCCAGGGCGGCATCGACTCGCTGGCGACTGCAGTCCACGACCGGCAGACGGACCCGTACACGCTCGCAGACGAGGTCCTCGACCCCGTTCGCGAGTGCGTTCAGGAGGAACGGCCGCGCCGGGACGACGGGGACGATGGGGATGACGGGGACGACGAATAGGTCTCCCGTCGCGGACGGCGCGGACGACGACGGCGCGTAGCCGTCCCAGCGAGGACTGCCGGTCCTACCCGCCCTGGACCGGTATCCGGCCCAGTTCCACCTCGTGAGTTTCTGTCGGCGCCCCGCCCAGCGACGTCACCACCGACAGCGTTCCCGGGCGCTCTCCCGGCGGAAGCGACCAGCGCCCGGTCACCGACTCCGTCTCTCCGCCCGGGACGCGGGCGGTCTCGGTCTCACCGCCGACCGTCGTTCCGCCGGTGGTGGTCACCGCACCCAACTGGATGACGTAATCCTGTTCGCCGTCGTTTCGCACCTCGACGGTGGCCGTGAACACCCAGGCGTCCTGCATCGCCCGGACCTGCGCCACCGACAGCGTCTCGACCGGCGGCGTGTCGGCCAGCAGTTCGTCGCCGACGCCGACCGCAGACGCGTCGCTCCCGGCCGCCGTCGGACCGTCGCCGCGTTCCCCGCCGTCTTCGCCGCCGAACAGCGACTGCTCGACGAGGCCGAGGAACGTCGCCAGTTCGATGAGCACCGGGACTCCGATTCCGAACCCCACCAGCAACCGGACGAGCGTTCGCCGGCTGAGGGCCCCCTCCTCCGACGTGGAGTCGTTCTGTGACACGTATCACCCGGTCAGACGGGGGGCGGGCGTAAGAAACGAGCGATTGGGGGCGTCGGACGCGTGGTACCGGACCGCCGCCGACGGATGCGCGACGGCGGCGGAAGCCGCCGACCCTCAGACCGGGATCGGCGGGCTCCCGGGCGTCAGAATGCCGTCGGCCACCAGTCCCCACAGCGGGAGCGCGTAGGCCAGGATGACCAGCACCACCGCGATGGCGAACCACACTTTGAGGTTGTCCAGGACGACCGGACTGTTCTCGGGGCCGGAGAGCGGCGGCGGCACGTGGCTGTTGACCGAGATTTGCTCGACGGGTCGGCTCGCCCAGGTGGCCGCGACGACAGCGAGGAACAGCAGCAGACTGACGAACAGCAGCGTCCCGCCGACGGCAATCTGGAGTCGCATCTCTGCGATGCCGCCGACCACGCCGGTGAAGTCGACGTTCTGGTACTGCGGCTCCGCGGTCCGGCGGGGGACGCCCGCGATTCCGGCGCGGTGCATCGCGTTCGACATCAGTGTCATGCCGAAGAACCAGAGGTACGGCTGAATCACCGCGAGCGTCTTCAGTTTGAGTTCCTTCCCCGAGACCTGCGGGAACAGCCAGTAGGTGATGGCCATGAACGTCAGCGCCGCCGCCGTCCCCACGGTGAGGTGGAAGTGGCCGGGCACCCACAGCGTGTTGTGGACGAGGTAGTTGATGTTCATCCCGGCGTTTATCATGCCGCTGAACCCGCCGGCGGCGAACATCAGTCCCGCCAGCGCGGTGCCCGCGAACGCCGGATTGTCCCACGGGAGCGCCCTGAGCCACCCGAGGCGACCGGTCCCGCCTCGCTGGCGAGCGCCGTGTTCCATGCTCGCGACGACGGTGAACGCCGTCAGCAGACTCGGGAGCAGGAGGAACATCGTGTTCGTCATCGCGATGAACTTGAAGCCCTCGGGGATGCCCGGGTCGACGTACTGGTGGTGGAATCCCACCGGCGTCGAGAGCAACACGAACAGGATGAACACGACCCGGGCCAGGGGGTCACTGAACAGGCGACCGCCCGAGAGCTTCGGCAGCAGACCGTACCAGACGAAGTACGCCGGCATCAGCCAGAAGTAGACGACCGGGTGGCCGAAGAACCAGAACAGAGTCCTTGTGAGAAGCGGGTCGACGGTGTCGATGAGCCCCAGCGACCACGGGATGAGGAACACCACCACCTCGACGGCGACGCCGAGGGTGGCGAGGTACCACATCAGCATGGTGGTGAGGACCATGAACGTGCGAAGGGGGATTCGCTCGCCCGGGTGAGCCGACCGCCAGGCCCAGAACGACCGGAACCAGTCGAGTCCCGCGAGCCACGAGCCGACGATGAGGAGGGCCGCGCCGATGTAGAAGATGGGGTGGGCCTTCATCGGGGCGTAGAACGTGAACAGGACGTCCGCCGACAGGTCGCCGAGGCTGAACAGGCCGCCCAGTATCGCCACCGTCGCGAGCAGCGTCCCGACGAGCATGGTCAGGAACCACGCCATCGAGAACGTGCTACTCGGGAGCGGCCGGTCGAGGCTGTCGGTGACGCCCCAGGTGAACAGGCCGGCGATGAAGAACGTGGTGAACACCAGCGCCAGCAACACCCCGTGGCCGGTGAGGACGGTGTAGTAGTCGGCCGAACTGACGAAGCCGCGGTAGATGCCAGTCCGGTGGAGCGCCTGGATGAGGCCGAACAGGCCGCCGATGCCGAGGGCGGCGAACGCGACCAGGAAGTTCAGTCGAACGATGCGGGCTTCGGACGGGTAGTTGTTTACGAACGTCATCTCAGGCCTCCGTTGCGTTGAACGACGACTGTTCGACGACCACGAGTTGCCCCTCCATGGTGTGGTGGGCCGCGCCGCAGTACTCGTGGCAGACGAACCCGTGGGTACCTGGCTCCTCGAACTCGACGGTGAACTCGGCGACCTGTCCCGGGATGACCATCGTGTTGACGTTCGTCCCGACGACGTTCAGCCCGTGGACGACGTCGCCGCTGGTGACGTGGAAGGTGACCTCGGTGTTCGCCGGAATCCGTATCGGCTCGTTCGTCCCCGGCTGGAAGATGAACTGCCGGGCGACGACGTACACCTCCACGCTCCCGTCGTCGGCCTGGTAGGCTCCGGGATTCCCGAACCGGGGGTGGTCGTTGAGACTGTTCGGGTCGATAGTCCCCCCGTCGTCGCTAATCATCTCGACGCCAGCGCCGAGAGCGCCGTAGGTAATCGTACCGATGAACCCCACGATGAGGACGAGCGCGAGGACGGTCCAGAGCTTCTCGAATCTGTGTATTTCCATCGTTTGTACCCTCCTACCCGATTATCGTGCCGCCCCGTCCCAGGAACTCGATGAAGTACATGAACACCCACATCAGGACCAGTATCCCGAAGTACACCAGGATGAGCGACAGCGTCCCGACGGGGTCGAACTCGTCGTGGCCGATGGTCGCCGGGGGCGATTCGAAGGGCGACTCCTCGGTCACCTCGGGCGTCGGTGTGACGCCCGCCGGTGCGTACTGCTCCGCGTTCGTCAGTACGTACAGACCGACGCCGGCCACCGCGAGGAACGCGACGCCGAGGACGCCGCCGCCGACGAGAAACGGATTGACGATGCCGGCGCCGTCGCCGGTTCCTTCGCCGCCGCCTCCCTCGCCGCCACCGCCGCCCGACTGCACGCCGCCACCGCCGCCGGACTCGCCGCCGCCACCGCCGCCTTCGGACGGCGAGATGCCGCCGGAGCCGCCGACGACCACCGCGCCCTTCATCCCGAGCGACAGGTGCGGTTCGCAGTAGT
>JBEPXT010000115.1:0-11381 GCA_041641795.1 Salinigranum sp. | reverse complement strand
TGATCATCGGGTCGCCGACTGCCGAATCGTCTTTCGAATCGCGTTCGCCGAACTGAGGACGAGTCCGGGCACGTCCTGCTGGAATCGTTTGCCCGACAGGGCGTCGGCCTCGCCGACGACGGCGAGTGCGCCCAGCAGCGACCCATCGGTGTCGCCGATGGCCGCGGCGACGCCGCGGACCCCTTCGCGCCACTCCTCCCGGTCGAACGCCAGCCCCTGGGTCTGTATCGCCCGCCGTTCCTCGCGAACCCCCTCGGGGGTCGTGAGCGTGTTCTCCGTGCGCGCTTCGAGGTCCGCGCGTTCCAGCATCTCCTCGGCCGCGGACTCGTCGACGTGGGCGAGCATCGCCTTCCCCGGGGCGGTACAGTGGAGGGGCTGGGTGGCCCCGACGTCGACGAGCGGTCTCTCGTCGACGCCATCGGCGGCGGTGTAGAGGCAGACTCCCTGCCCGCGTTCGCACGCGACGAGACTCGCGGCCAACCCGGAGGCACTTGCGAGTTGGTGAACCGGCCCCCGCCCGATGTCGTACAGTTCGTATCGGTTCCGGGCGCTGGCACCCACCTGGAGAAATCGGAGGCTCGGGTAGTACGTCCACCCGTCCCGGACGACGAATCCCAGTCGTTCGAGCGTCGTGACGTGGTTGTGTATCGAACTCTTCGAGAGGTCGAGCCGCTCGTCCAGTTCTGTGAGCGTCGCGCCGTCCGCCGCTTCCAGCGCTTCGAGGACCCGAACGCTGGTCGCGGTGGCCTTGACGGGCGTGTCCGGGTCTGTCATGGGATACCATTCGGAACGGGGCAACTTGAAGATTGTTCACTCATACCGAATTTTCCCGTTCGACTCGCGGGGGAGACGGACGGGCCGTCTCACCACTCGGCCACGCTTCCGTCGTCGTGATACCAGATCGGGTTCTGCCAGTCGATTTCGACCGCCGCTTGCTCGCGCACGTGCGACTCGTCCACCTCGATGCCCAGTCCCGGGGCGTCGGGCGCGCGGACGTAGCCGTTCTCGAATTCGAACGCGGCGGGGTCCGACAGGTAGGCCAGCAGGTCGTTGTCCGACGGGTCGTGGATTTCGAGGTTCTGGCTCTGCACCAGGGCGTTCGGGACGGCCATATCTAGCTGGACGCAGGCCGCGAAGGCCACGGGCCCCAGCGGACAGTGGGGTGCCACGGCGACGTCGGCCGCCTCCGCGGCGTTCGCTATCTTCTTGACCTCGGTGATGCCGCCCGCGTGAGATGGGTCCGGCTGGACGACGTCGACCAGTCGGTCGTCGAGCGTCTGCTTGAACGCCCACCGCGAGTAGAGTCGCTCGCCTGTCGCCAGGGGCGTCTTCGTGTGGGCTTCGATGCGCGGGAGTACCTCGAAGTGTTCGGGCAGGACCGGCTCCTCGTAGAACATCGGGTCGTACCGGTCGAGTTCCGACCCCAGCCACTTCGCCATCCCCGTGGAGACGCGTCCCCTGAAGTCGACGGCGACGTCCACTTCGTCCCCCACTGCCTCGCGGACGGCGGCCACGCGCTCTCGCGCCCGTTCGACGACGGCCGGCGAGTCGATTGGCCGAATCTGTCCGACCGCGGCCATCTTCAGGGTCCGGTACCCCTGGTCGACCGCCTCCTCGGCCGACGCTGCAATCGCCTCGGGCGTGTCGCCGCCGATCCACTGGTAGACGCGCACGCGGTCGCGGGCCCGTCCCCCGAGCAGTTCGTAGACGGGCGCGCCGTAGTGTCGGCCCTTGATGTCCCAGAGCGCCTGGTCGATGCCCCCGATTGCGCTCATCAGGATGGGGCCGCCCCGGAAATGCTGGCCCCGGTACATCGCCTGCCAGTGGCGCTCGATTTCGAGGGGGTCGCTTCCCACGAGGTAGTTGTCGAGGACGCTCCGGACGACGGCGACTACCGGCTGGGCGTGCCCCTCAAGCGTCGCCTCCCCCCACCCGTGCGTCCCGGCGTCCGTCTCGAGTTTCAGGAAGACCCACCGCGGGGGCACGACGAACACGTCGTAGTCGGTGATTCGCATGCGTAGTCGTCGCCCCGGATTCGCTTGTAGCTTGTGCGCCATTCACTCCCACGCCACTCAGGTGTCGCTCCGCCGGACGGTGCTGTCTGAATCGGCCGCGGTGCGCCGTTTGGAGACGGTGTCCGGGTCTCGTCGAACCCACCGACCGATTAATGTGGGTGGGGGGATACGACAAACCAGGGAAACGATAATGACAGACGTACTTATCGGAATCGACGCTGGAACGTCGATGATCAAGGCCGTCGCCTTCTCGGTGGACGGCGAACCGCTCTACCGGAGTAGCCGGGAGAACGAGGTGCTGACGCCGGAGACGGGGTGGCGAGAGCAGGACATGGACGACACCTGGGACGCGACGGCGGCGACGCTCCGCGAAGTCGTCGAAGAACTCGACGCGGACGACGAGATTCTCGGCCTGGGAGTTACCGGACAGGGCGACGGGTGCTGGCTCGTCGACGAGGACGGCGAACCGGCGCGGGACGCCATCCTCTGGTCGGACGGGCGGGCGGGCGACATCATCCAGGAGTGGCAGGCGAGCGGGGTCAACGACGAACTGTACGACATCTGCGGGAGCGTCCAGTTCCCCGGGTCGAGTCTGGCCATCCTGCTGTGGCTGGAGAACAACGAACCGGACGTCGTCGACCGGGCGGACACCGTCTTCTTCTCGAAGGACTGGCTCAAGTACCGGCTCACCGGCGAAATCACGTCCGACCCGAGCGACATGAGCCTCCCCTACGTGGACCTGGAGACCGGCGACTACTCCTCCGAGGTGTTCGAGGTGGTCGGCGCACCGGAGTACGAGGACCTGCTGCCACCGCTCGTCGGTCCGACCGAGGTCATCGGCGAGGTGACCGCGGACGCGGAGTCGCAGACGGACGTCCCCGCGGGGACGCCGGTCGTCTCGGGCCTCTTCGACGTCCCGGCGTCGATGTTCGGCACCGGCGTCTCCGAACCCGGCGACGGCGCGTCGGTGGTCGGGACCACCTCCCTCAACCAGGTGCTGCTGGACGAACCGGACGCCAGTCCACACGGCGTCGGGTACACGCTCTCGCTCGGTCTGGAGAACCGCTGGTCGCGGTTCATGTCGTCGATGATCGGGACGCCGAACCTCGACTGGGTGCTGGAGAAGTTCCGGTACCGGGACGACCCCGACTACGGGGCCATCGAGAAGCGGGCGGCGGAGAAACCCGTCGGGAGCGAGGGCGTCCTCTATCACCCGTACCTGAGTTCCTCGGGCGAGCGAGCGCCGTTCCTGAACACCAAGGCCCGGGCGTCGTTCGTCGGCCTCGAACCCGACCACACCGAGGAACACCTCATCCGGGCGGTCTACGAGGGCGTGGCGCTGGCGATGAAGGACTGCTACGAGCACATCCCGGACACGCCCGACGAGGTGTACATCGCCGGCGGCGGCGCGAAGTCCGACTTCTGGTGCCAGATGTTCGCCGACTGCACCGGCGCCGACTTCTCGGTCCCGGACGGCGAAGAGTTCGGCGCGAAGGGCGCCGCACTGCTCGCCGGAACCGGCGTCGGCGTCTACGACGACTTCGAGACGGCGATAGAAGAGACGCGCACCGTGGGCAAGTCGTTCAGCCCCGACCCGACCGACGTCCGACGGTACGACGAACTGTACGACTGGTACAAGATGACCTACGAGGCGATGTTCGACGTCTGGGACAGGCGCGCCGAGACGCTCGAAACCCTCGAATCGATGGGCGACGAGTAGAACCGACCTCGGTGGTGCAGTCGGGGGACCGGTCGTCCCGTCGGTCGGTTCGGGGCGCCCGCCGCCAGGCGGCCCTCCGCACAGCCCCCGCGGAAACCTTCTCCAAAATCAGGAATAGATATATGACCGGTCGCGTGCCACTGACCGGTATCGGTCGACCCATGGGTATCCCGGGCCTGCTGCCGACCCTCTCGTCACCGCGCCCCGGACGCCGCTGTCCGGCGGCGACGCGCGAGTCGGCAGACCAGACCGGGACTCCTGGATTCGGCCCCGCGCGGGTCGACCCCACGCCCAGAGCGACCACCACGAAGACAATGTCTGACCAATTCGACTCCGGAACCGACCGCGGGTACGGGTCCCGGCGCGCGGACGCCGGTTCCGACTCCCACTACGAGGACGGGCGACGGGGGCCGGACCGGTACGGTCGCCGGACCACCCACGCGCCGCCGATAGCGACCGATACCGAGGCCGGAACCAGCGGCGGTCCCGCGGAGGCGTGCTCGTGACCGGACACGTCGTCGTCGTCGGCGGCGGAGCGACCGGCACCGGCCTCGCCCGCGACCTGGCGATGCGGGGCCTCGACGTCACCCTCGTCGAACGCGGGACGCTCACCGCCGGAACGACCGGCCGGACCCACGGCCACCTCCACAGCGGCGGCCGGTACGCAGTCAGCGACCAGGAGAGCGCCGTCGACTGCATCGAGGAGAACGAGATTCTGACGGACGTCGCCGCCCACTGCATCGAGGAGACCGGGGGGCTGTTCGTGCAGCTAGAGGGCGACTCCGACGAGTACTTCCAGACGAAACTGGACGGCTGTGCGGAGTGCGGAATTCCGACCGAGGTCATCTCCCGGGAGGAGGCCCTCCGGCAGGAACCGCATCTCACGAAGCGGACGAAGCGGGCGATACGCGTGCCCGACCACGCAATCGACCCGTTTCGCCTCTGCGCCGCGAACGCCGCCGACGCGGAGGCCCACGGCGCCCGGATAGAGACGCACGCCGAGGTAGTCGACGTCCTCGTGGAGGACGACGCCGTGACGGGCGTCACCGTCGAACGGCAGCGACCGAATCATCGGGGCGAGGGAGCCGCGGGCGACACCGAGACCATCCGGGCCGACCACGTCGTCAGCGCCACGGGGGCCTGGGCGGGTCAGATAGCCGAGATGGCCGGCATCGACGTACACGTCTCCCCGTCGAAGGGCGCGATGGTCGTCACGAACGTCCGGCAACTCGACACGGTCGTCAACCGGTGTCTGCCGAAGGGGGAGGGCGACACCATCATTCCCCACGAGACGACGGTCCTCCTCGGTGCGAACGACGACCTGGTGGACGACCCCGACGACTTCCCCGAGGAGCAGTGGGAGGTCGACATGATGATCGACCTCGCCGCCGAGATGGTGCCGGTCGTCCGGGAGGCGCGTATGATTCGGGCCTACTGGGGCGTCCGCCCGCTCTACGACCCGAACCCCGAGCGAACCGAGGACCCGGGCGACATCACGCGCGATTTCTTCCTGCTCGACCACGCCGACCGCGACGGCGTCGGGGGGTTCACCTCGGTCGTGGGCGGGAAACTCACGACCTACCGGCTGATGGCCGAGGACGTCGCCGACCACGTCTGCGAGCTGTTCGGCGTCGACGCCCCCTGCCGGACCGCCGACGAACCGCTCCCGGGTAGCGAGGACGAGGCGGTCCTGACCGAGGCGATGGACCGGTACGGCCTCCGGTCGCCCATCGCCCGCCGGACCAAAGAGCGCCTGGGAAGCCGGTACGACGAGGTGCTGTCGGGCGCGGACCCGAACCCCGTCGTCTGCGGGTGCGAGGGCGTCACCCGCGCGGAGATACGGGACGCGGTGGGGGAGACCGCCCCCGACCTGAACGACGTCCGCCTCCGGACCCGCGCCTCGATGGGCACCTGCCAGGGCGGCACCTGCGCCCACCGCATGGCGGCCGAACTCCACCCGGCGTTCGACGAGTCGGCCGCGCGCGCCGCACTGGACGACCTGTACCGGGAACGGTGGAAGGGCCAGCGCCACACTCTGTGGGGCGAGCAACTCGGCCAGGCCGCGTTCAATCACGCGCTCCACGCCGCGACGATGAACCGGGACCGCGACCCGGCCCGGGGCGTCGAAATCGACTTCGGGGCGTACGACGACGGCCGGGAGGCACCCGGGGGTGGCGACGGTGGCGATTGAGGACGAGGTGCTGGTAATCGGCGGCGGACTCGCCGGACTGACGGCGGCCGTGACCGCGGCCCGCAAGGGGGCACGGACCCGGCTGGTCACCCACAGGAAGAGCACGCTCCGGAACGCGAGCGGCCTCGTCGACGTGCTCGGGTACGTCGCGGACAGCGACGTTCCGCTGACGGACCCGTTCGCGGGGTTCGAGGCACTGCCCGAGAGGCATCCGTACCGACTCGTCGGCGAGGACGCGATCCGGGAGGGGCTGGCGCTGTTCGACGAGGTGGCGGGCGACCGCTACCTGGGTAGCCACACCGACGCGAACGCGCTGGTTCCGACGCACGGCGGGGCAGTCAAGCCGACAGCGCGGTACCCGCGGGCGACGGCGGCCGGCCTCGCGAGCGACGACCGGGACATGTTACTGGTCGGATTCGAGGGTCTGACCGGCTTCGACGCACCGCTGGCGGCGGCGCACCTTGACGCGGCCGGGGTCCCGTTCGCCGTCCGGGGCGCGACCGTGGCGTTTCCCGGGTCGTTCCCGGCCGACGCGAAGCCCACGCGCTACGCCAGGGCGCTCCAGCGCGACGAACTCTCGGACGGGAGCACGGTGCGCGAGCGACTGGCAGAGCGCGTCGCGGCGGTCCACCGCGGGGAACCCCGCGTCGGCTTCCCCGCGCTTCTCGGCGAGGGCCGCCCGGACGCCGTGCGTGACGACCTCGAACGGCGACTCGGCGCCGAGGTGTTCGAAGTGCCGATGGGGCCGCCGAGCGTGCCGGGCATGCGACTGGAGGACGCGCTGCACGACGCCGCCGAGGCGGCCGGCGTCCGCATCAGCTCCGGGAACCCAATCGTCGACTTCGACGGCGAGGACCGCATCCGCCAGGTCGTCCTGGACCGGAAGGGCGTCCGGGTCCCCCACGCGGCGGACCAGTACGTCCTGGCGACCGGCGGACCCGTGAGCGGGGGCGTCGAATCCGACCGCGAGCGAGTGACAGAACCCGTCTTCGGCCTGCACGTCCCCCACCCGACTGACCGCTACGACTGGTTCGAGGACGACGTCTGGGGGGACCACGCCTACCTCCGCTTCGGGGTCGACATCGACCGGACGCTCCGTCCGCGGGACTCGTCGGACGCCGTCGCGTTCGAGAACCTGCGGGCGGCGGGCGCCGTCCTCGGCGGCTACGACTGGGCCGCCGAGAAATCGGGGAGCGGCGTCTCGCTGGCCACGGGAGTTACGGCCGGGACGCTCGCCGCGGAACAGGTCTGACGCGCCGGCGTCGCGGCGTCGGCGAGTCGACAGTGTCTACTTCCCGTCACGTATCGAATCATTCCAAAACACTTATGTTCCCAAACGATAGTTGACTACTCTACGGTAGCCGAGCGGACGTCCCGAATCGGTGATGCCCGCCGTGCCCGAATCCACCTCGAACCGTCGCCTCACGGCCTGCCCACCGCGGCCTGCCCGTCCGGCTACCGGGGATTCCACCAAGCCATGAACGTGTTCATCGCCGCGAACTTTTCGACGGCAGCGATCGAGCGCCTGGAGTCGCTCGGCCTGGACGTCGAGTACGACCCGATAGAGAACCGCGAATCGCGGCTCCCGCGCGACGAACTCGAAGCGCGACTCGAGGGCGTGGAGATATTCGTCTCGGGGTTCGAGGGAGTCCCCGCGGACCTCATGGACGCCGCCGAGGACCTCGAACTCGTCGCCTGTCCCCGGGGCGGGCCCGAGGCCAGCGTGGACGTCGCCGCGGCCACCGAACGCGGGATTCCCGTCCTGTACGTCCCCGGCCGGAACGCCGAGACGGTGGCGGACCACGCGATGGGACTGTTGCTCGCCGCCACGCGGAACATCGCCCTCGCGCACCACCGACTGCACACCGGGACCTACACCGGGACGCCCCAGGAAGACGCCGCGGGCGGCGGCGAACGCGAAGACGTCACGTGGGGCCTGGGCCAGGACTCGCCGTACGTGGCCCTCCGAGGACCCGAACTCGGGTCGCGGACGCTCGGAATCGTCGGCTTCGGACGCATCGGTCGCCGGGTCGCCAGGCGCGCCGGCGTCGGCTTCAACATGGACGTCCTCGCGTACGACCCCTACGTCGACCACGTTGAGATGGAACCGTTCGGCGTCGAGAAAGTCACGGACCTGCAGGAGCTCTGCCGACGGAGCGACGCCGTGACGCTCCACGCCGACGTCAACCCCTCCTCGCGCGATCTCGTCGGCCCCGAGGAGTTCGCAGCCATGCCCGACCACGCGTACTTCGTCAACACCGCCCGGGCCGCCCTTCTCCAGGAGGGGGCACTCGTCGAAGCGCTCCGGGACGGCGAGATTCGCGGGGCCGCCCTCGACGTCTACCACCGGGAGCCAATCGCCGAGGACGACCCGCTTTTGGGGATGGAGAACGTCGTCACGACGCCGCACATCGCGGGCGCCTCGCAGGACGTCATCGAGCGCCACTCGGAGTTGACCGTCGACGACATCGAGGCGCTCCTCGAGGGCGACTCGCCGATGCACGTGAAGAACCCCGAAACGCTCGAGGGGTTCGAACTCTGAGGCCACCGGCGGCCGGAACTGACGCACCGCCAGCACACCGACACCAGACGATTCGAAGACACACCACCAATGACAGACGACATCCAATTCCAGCGCGAGCGAGACGCGGTCAGCGAGTACGGACGCAAGATGCTCCACCAGGGGCTCACGTCGGGCACCGGCGGCAACATCAGCACCGCCGCGGGCGACGGGGTAGCCATCTCCCCCTCGGGGATGCCCTACGAGGAGATCGCCGCGACTGACGTTCCCGTCGTGAGTCTCGACGGCGACAGAATCGCCGGCGACCGGACGCCCTCCTCGGAGACGCCGATGCACACGCGCATCCACCGCCTCAGGGACGACGTCAACGCCATCGTCCACACGCACTCGCCGTACGCGACGACGTTCGCCGTACTCGGCGAGGAGGTGCCGGCGTCGCACTACCTCGTGGCGTTCGCCGGCAAGGAAGTGCCGGTAGCCGGGTACGCTACCTACGGGACGCCGGAACTGGGCGAACTCGCCGCCGAGACCCTCGGCGAGGAGTACAACGCCTGCCTGCTACAGAACCACGGCGTCGTGGCCGTCGGCGGGAGCCTCGAAGCCGCGTTCGAGACGGCGCTGATGGTCGAGTACTCGGCCCGGATTCACTACCAGGCAAAGAGCATCGGGGAGCCGACGATTCTCCCCGACGAGGAGATGGAGTTCCTCCTCGAGAAGTTCGAACACTACGGGCAGTCCGGGACCGAGTGACCGACGGCGCGCGTTCCTCACGGACGACGAGGGCGGAGGTCGGACCCCTCGCCCCCCGTCGACACCCCCGTTCCAGTCGGGTCTATCGGACGGACCGACCTCCCCGGGACGCGACTCGATCACGGAATTGAAGAATTCTCTAGATATATCGGAGACTGATACATATTCGGTCGAAGTCGGCCTCGCACCCCCGCGTCAGGTCCGTTCCGTGGAGTCGTGCCCACCAGGACAGTTCCCCCGCTCGGGCGCTCACGGGGGCCGGTCCATCCGTGAGTGGAGTCCTCGAGAAGGTGCTTGTGACGGGACGACACCGACGGGCGCGGGTCACTCCCCGCCGTCGGCACCGTTCCGGGAGGCGTGAAGTTCGGCGCAGACGGTCCCCTGCCCGTCTCGGTTCACCTTTGCGGCCCGAGCGCGATGGTGAACAAGTTCGAACTCTCCGGGGTCGATCGGGTCCCCGTCGGGGTCTGCGAACAGCACGTCCCCGGCGTCGCTCACGAGGCCAGTCGCTCGTGCTTCCTCGAGATAGCTGGCGAGCGGTTCCCGGTCGGTGACGACGACGAGGTCCCCGCCGCGGACTGAGATGGCCGCCCGGTCGTTCCCGACGTCGAGATTGAGCTGCGCCGGTGTGAGCGACACAATCTGGCGGGGCGAGAGGCCGGCTTCGAGCAGCGTCTCGACCGCGGCGTGCTGGCGAGCCAGGCGGGCCTTCTCGTCGAGTTTCCGGCGAACGTCCTCGACGCCCGACGCCGAATCCGGAAACACTTCCTGGAACGTCCGGTCGTGGGTGACGCCGTCGGATATCTCCGCCCCGTGCATGTGGTCGCGCAGTTCCACCGACACCGACGCCACCCCGGGCAGCGACCCCACCTCGTCGCGGATGCCGGTCGCCATCATCCACGCGAACGCCGGCGAACACCACGCCGTCGGCAGGACGAACGCTACCTCAACGTGGCCGTCGTCGATGCGAACGCGCTCGACGTACTCCAGCTCGACGATGGACCGGTCGAGTTCCGGGTCGTCGACCCGCCGCAGGCGGTCACGGATGGACGCGCTGTCGACCGGTGTGGGGTCGGTCGCGTCCGGGGCAGACTCGGAGGACATCGGTCAGTCGGCCGCCGCCCCCTCGTACTGACTCCCGAGGTCGAACTCCTGGCTGATGGCGTCGTCCTGGAACTCGGCTTTCTTCTCCTCGATGTCGATGTCGTAGAGTTCGGCCGCGTTCTCGCCCATGAACTTCTTCTTTATCTCCGTCGTGAGTTCGACGCCGTACTCGTCGCGCTGTTCCGGCGTCAGTTCCGCCTCCATCACCGTGGGGATGAGCCAGTCCGGCTCCCATATCGCGTAATCCGACCCGAAGAGGATGCGGTCCTCGCCGAGCCAGAACAGCAACTCTCCGAGTATCTCCCCGAACTTCCGGGGTCGGTTCTGGGCCATCGGTGCCGCCACCGCGAGTCCTCCGTAGACGTTCGGCTCCTGGGCCGCTATCCAGCAGAAGTCGTCGAGTCGGGGGAGCCCGACGTGTTCGACGACGAAGTTCAACCCCGGGAACGACGTGGCCGCGTCGTCGACGTCGCCGACGTCGAAGGCGTCCTTGTTCAGCGGGCGAATCGTCGGCCCCTTGTGCGGGTGGACGTTCTCGATGCCGAGTTCGACGCACTTCTCGAGGAACTCGAAGGACTCCTCGCTGTCGAGTCGCCAGCCCTTCGAATCGCCTCGCCACTCGGCGGTGTAGAGTTTCACGCCCTGCAGGTCGTACTGCCTGTCCAGGGCTTCGAGGTACTCGAGTCCCTCCTCGCCGTCGCGCGGGTCGAAACTCCCGTTGAGCACGAACCGCTCCGGGTACTCCTCCGCGAGTTCGGCGTTCTGCTCGGTCGTGTTGAACCCCTCGTCGTAGAAGTCCGAGAGGTACGTGGGCTGGAAGATGCCCATGTCGACGAACCCGTCACGGAACAGGTCCGTCACCATCTTCTCCGCACCGTACTGCCGATACGTCTCCATGTCCCACTGCTCTTCCTCCGGCGTGAACGCAGTGTGGTAGTCGTAGAAACACTGTATGAACTGTTCGCCGCCGTCGTGGACGATGTTCTCCTCGGACGCGTCCCACAGGTGGACGTGACTGTCGATGACGAACACGTCTTCGCCCTTGTGTGTGTACATCTCTCATCTACAATCGTGATAACG
>JBEPXT010000114.1:0-11436 GCA_041641795.1 Salinigranum sp. | reverse complement strand
GAACTTGTGGATTCCACGGAACCGCGGGCTCACCTCCGGAGCCACCTCCGGATACCGCACCGTGAACGTCTGGCCGTCCAGCGCGTGTTTCATCGTCGTCGCCATCCCTTTCAGTATTCCAATCATGGGTCACCGGTGGGTCGGTCCCCTGCGTCGCCCGATTCGCGGACTGACGGACGTTCGCCGGGACGGTTCGGGGTCGACTCTCCCGCGACGCGTGAACCGCGGCGCGAGAGGGCCCTCGCTCCGTCAGAGGGTGCCGACGACGCCGGGGACTCGTCGTCGGGGAGTCGAGGACCACAGACACATGTGGTTGTCGGTGCGGAGGAGAGAAACCACATTCGGTTACACAGTCCGCGTTCTACGCCGTCCGCGTCGCGCCAGGGGCGTCAGTCGGGGGCGGGCGAAACGTCGCCGCGGGCCACCGTCTTCGTGTACGTCACCTGCTTCTTCTCGTACCCGATTCGCTCGTAGAGGCGCCTGGCCGCGTCGTTCTCCCACTCCGTGGAGACGCGGAGAAAGTCGCAGTCTTCGTCCTCGGCGACTGATTCTGCCCGTTCGAGGAGCCTCCGTCCGCGTCCCTCCCCGCGGTAGTCCTCCTTCACGTAGAGGTCGACGACGTGGGCGTACGTCCCCAGCGTTCGCGTCGGCCGGTCGCCGATTTCGACGGAGACGTAGCCGACGGGGGTGCCGTCCTCCTCGTAGAAAAAGTCGTAGCGGTCGTCCGCGTCCAGCAGGTCCTCGAATCCCGCCGTCGCTTTCTCGACTGCGTCGTCCGTCAGTTCGTCGAGTTCGGAGTACGGTTCCATCTGTTTGGCTAGCGGGTACCAGAACTCCGCGGCGATGAGCGCTCCCTCACCCGGCTTCGCCTCGCGTATCATACACGCACTACGGCGCAGCCCTGGCAAAAAAACGCCAGGGGTGAGTTCGGATTTCGAGACGAAGGCCGTCGCCCCGAAACGGTCCCGCGAGTGTCGTGGGTCGTGGCGAACGGTCCGAGCCTACTTCTGTCCGGGTCGCCAGTACACGACGGTCCGCCCGCTCTTGCGGCGGTCTACGAGCCCCGCCTCGTAGAGGGCCGAAAGCTTCTGTCGCGCCGACTCCGGAGTGATGTTGAACAGGTCCGCGACGTCGCTCGACGTGACGACCGGTCCCCGGACCGCGTCGAACGCCTCCATGACCTCCTCGGGACTCGCCGCCTCGGCGAACGTCCCGTCCTCGCCGCGGAGGCGTTCCCCCCGTCGCTTGCGGCGTCGCCCCCTGCCCCGCTTCCCGTCGCAGTCGCCCGCCGCGTGGCGGCCACGGTGGGCTGAACCCCCGCCGCAGTCTCCGTCGTGACGACGACTGGACCCCTCCTCCCGACTGTCGCCGTGGTCGTCTGCGCCCGTCGACTTCTCACCCGCGTCGACCGGCCCGTGTCCGTGCGAATCTCTCCGCGCCCGTCCCCCGCACCCGCCGTGGTGGTCGTGACCCGAATCCTCCCCGCCCGTACCGTGGTCGCGTGACATACCGTCGACTACGCAGGCGGGTAGCTTAACCATTTGGGTGTAGCAAATTGGTCGTAGACGATTGGGAGGCGTCTATCGGCGACGACGAACTGACCGGGGGAATGAGACCCAACGGCGTCGCCGACCAGCCGCGCCCGGTTCGGTGCCGGAACCGGGGAGCGTTTCAGGCGCAGGGCCGTAGCGACGAGCGATGTCACCCGACGAGCCACGGGCCGTTACGGAGACGCGCAGACTTGGCCGCACTGTTTCGACGACGCCGCACGGCGACCTCACGACGGAGACGGTCGAAGCGTTCGCCGACGAACTGGCCGCCGTCGAGGCGGCGCTGGACGAGGCCCCCGTCGACGCGGCAGTCCGGCTCTGCGCCTTCTGGGACGGGTACGCGGCCGCGACGGTCGACGAGGCGGGCGTGTCGTCCCCCGGAACGACCCCGACGGAGCGACTCCAACGGGCGTTCGAAGCAGACGCCGTCGGGGTCGACCTCTACCAGGCGCTCGACCGCCTGTACGGCCGGGTAGGTGTTTCTGCAGGGGGCGACCGGATAGGTGTCGCCGCCGACGGCGACCGGAAAGGAATCGCTGCCGACGACGAAACCGGCGTGGACGCGGACGCCGCGGAGAAGTGGGCACGGCGAACCGTAACGTTGACTCGCCAGCACTACGACCATCTCGTCGGACACCTCCGCTAACCGCGCGCCCGAATCCGGCGTTCTCGACGGCCGGGGTGGGTCGCAGAGACGCGACATCGTGGAGGACGGACGCCAACAATGATTCTGTACGCTGTGCCCTCACCACGCGAACCGTCGCCCGATTGGTCCTCGTCGTGCGGCCGGTCGTCACCGCCAGAGTGGCGCGCCCGTCGGCGAGGCGTAGCCACTCGAATCTCCCCCGGGAGACGACGTTCCACCGTCCAGAGCCCGGAGCCGCGAGGGACGCCCGGTCCGCGTCTCGGGGCCGGTGTGCGACTCGACCCGGGGACGGCTTCGACGGGGGCCGGTGGATGAAACTGTTCGAGTACGTCGCGGAGGGCGACTGGACGCCGGTCGCGGGCTACCTCCTGTTCGTTCCACTGCTCGCCGCGGGGTACTACTACAACCTCACGTTCGTCCAGCTGGGGCTCATCGACCTGGGGACGCGCCTGGTCGGGATGTCGGGCTTCCAGGTGTCGCTGAGCATGGGCGGCCTGGCGATGGGGGCGTTCCTGACCGCCGTGGCGAGCGGCGTCGCTCTCGACCGGACCGGGTGGAGCGCGGACCTCCTCGCGAAGTTCAGACTCCTCCTGGGCGTGCTGGTGCTGCAGCTCCTGTTGACCGCCGTCGCCCCCGCCGTCGGGACGCCCGCGGCGTTCTACGCCTGGGTCGCGCTCTGCTCGCTGTCGCTGGGCGTCGGGATGCCGGTCACGTTCAGCCTGACCATCGATTTCGTCCCCGTCCGGGACCGGGGGCACGTGGCGGCCCTCGTCACCGCGCTTGCGTTCTTCGCGGCGAACGTCTACCCCATCCAGTGGAGCATCGAGGGCTTCAGCCGGGTGATGGTCGCCGCGATGCTCCCGGGCGTCGTCGTCGTCGCCGCGCTCGCGTCGGGGCGACTCTCGCTCGTCGACCGTCTCGGGACCCAGCACGAGCAGTTCGGCGTCGGTCGGTTCTGCCGGTCGTCGCCGGTGTCGACGCGGAGCCTCTCGTTCTGGACCCTCGTACTCCTGATGTTCGGCGTGTTCTTCGTCGACAGCCTGGGATTCCTCCGCATCACCGAGACGCCCGTCTACATCTCCACCTCCTGGCAGTCGCCGTCGTTCGGTGTCCACCTCGTCATCGGACTCTCGCACGTCGTGGGGGCGGCGATGGCGGGCGTCCTCTACACGAACTTCGAGCGCCGGTGGCTCTTCCTGTGGGTGTTCGGCCTGTTCTCGTTCACCCACCTCCTGTACACGTTCGACATCCGGACGGGTCCCGGCCCGAACCCGCCGCTGATGATGCCGCTCGTGTACTCGGTGGCGGTGAGTTTCTACACGACGCTCAACTTCGCGCTGTGGCCCGACCTCTCGACGCCGGAGACGGTCGGTCGACACACCGCCATCGGCGTCGGCCTGGCCGGGTGGCTGGCGACGTTCCTCAGCACCGCGCTGGCGCTGTACTTCGAGGCGACGCACGTCTCGCTTCTCGACCACCTCAACCTGGTCAACGCGCTGGCGCTGCTGCTGTTCGTCCTGCTGGTGGTGCTCCTGTACGTCCGCCGGATGGTAACGCTCGCACGGGAGGGGACGCCGCAGTGAACCCGGACACCATCGTCCTGTTGCTCGTGGCCCTGCTGTTGCTCGTCGCCGGCCCGGGCGGCGTCGACGCCGCCGAGGTGACGTTCGACGGAGCGCACGACGCTGCGACCGTCGACGGCGCACTCGTCGTCGCGGGCGGGACCGTCTCGGTCGACTCCGGGACGACCGCCGAGGGACCCGTCTACCTGGTGGGCGGCGACCTCGTGGTGAACGGAACCGTCTCGGGGGACGTCGTCCAGTTCGCCGGGAACCTGACGCTGGCGGACTCGGCGGTCGTCGGCGGGCGGTTGCGCCACGTCGGCGGGCGCGAGTCCGTGGCTCCCGGGGCGAAGGTGGCCGCGCGGTCCGACGTCGCATCGAGCGTCTCGGGCCGGCGGTCGCCCGTCGGGGACGCCGTCGCGTTCCTCGGACAGACGCTGTTGCTGGCGGCGAGCGCGTACGTCCTCGCGCGGCGGCGGCCGACGCTCCTGGCGAACGTCGCCGACTCGATATCGAACCACTCGCTCGTCAGCGTCGTCGTCGGGACGCTGGCGTCGCTGACCGCGCTCTCGCTGTTCGTGTTCATGGCGTTCACGCTGGTCTTGCTCCCGGTGAGCCTGCTCGGACTACTCGTCGGCGGGGCCGTCGTCCTGTACGGGGTCGTCGCCCTGGGGTACCTGGCCGGGTCGGCGCTCGACTGGGACCCCGAGCGGGCGGGGCTCGCCGCGGCGCTGGGCGTCGTCGGCGTTCAGGTGGCGCTGCGACTGCTCAACGAGGTGCCGTTCGTCGGCGGTCTGGTCGCCCTGCTGGTCCTGGCGACGGCCGTCGGCGCGGTGGTGGTGACGTACTTCGGCCTCCGGGAGTTCGAACCGGTCGAACTTCCCGAGTGACGGGGGGCCGACCGTCGAGCGCAGTGTGGCTTCAGAGCCACGCGGGCGAGACGCCGAGGAGTCGGGCGCTCACGTCCCACAGTCGTTCTCGGAGCGCCTCGTCGCGGGCGCGGCGGTCCGGCGTCGCGCGTTCGGTCCCCGAGTAGTACGCCCCGGAGACGGTCGTAAGCGCCGGGTCGGCGGCCAGCGAGACCAGTCCGGATGCGCTCTCGGCGGCCGACCCGCCGACGAGCGGGAGTCGAGAGAGGACGGCGATTGCGGCGCTAACTCCGAGCGAGGCGTCCCGGAAGAGGTCGGTTCCGGGGACGAATCCTGGGTCGTAGGCGTTGGCCGTCACGCCGGTTCCGCGGAGCCTGGCGGCGAGTTCGACGGTGAACAGGACGTTCGCCAGTTTCGACCGGGCGTAGGCCGCCCGGGCGTCGTAGTCGCGCATCGTCAGGTCGCCCAGGTCGAGTTCGCCCCGTGGATGAATCCCCGACGACGTGACGACGACGCGGGAGGGCGCTGACGTGCGGAGGAGGGGAAGGAGTTCGCGCGTGAGGAGGTACGGCGCGAGGTGGTTGACGGCGAACACCGTCTCGACCGGTTCCTCGTATCCAGTCGCCAGGCGGCGCTCCGACAGCGAGAGGCCGGCGTTGTTCACCAGGACGTCCAGGCGGTCGTACCGGTCGCGCACTGCGTCGGCCAGCCCCCGGACGGCCGCCGGGTCGGCGAAGTCGGCCCTGACGAACACGCCGTCTCCCCCCGCTTCGCGGACGGATTCGAGAATCTCGCGCCCCCGGTCGCGGTTGCGTCCCGCGAGGACCACCGTCGCGCCGCGTTCGGCTAGCTGGACGGCGGCCGCTCGCCCGATGCCGCTCGTCGCGCCGGTGAGGAGGAGTACCTGTCCGGATACGGTCGCCGCGCCGTGTCCGACCTCGTCAGCGTCGTCCACGCGTCCGCCCCGGTCAGTGTCGTGTTGTCCGCGTCCGTCCGCCGCCACGTCGTGCATGGTCGTGCAAGCGTACGAAGACACAAAGAACCATACTTCCACTCCGAGACCTGTCGGTGTGAACCGCCGAAGGCTCCTCAGTCTCGTCGCGTCGGGGATGCTCGGGGGCGGGGCTGGATGTGGGGCAACCCCTTCCGAGGAGACGACGGCACCACCGCACTCCACTCGGACGCTGACGGCGACCGGGACCGAGCGTGACCCGACCGAGAGACCCGACACCACGCCGCCGACGGCGACCGAAACTCGGACGCCGAGAGCGGGGACCGTAGTGGTGGACGTGGGTCCCGGATTCTTCTTCCGACCGGCGGCCGTTCGCGTTCGAACGGGGACGACAGTTCGGTGGGTCTGGCGGTCCGACGGGCACAACGTCGCCGTCGACGCCCGGCCCGACGAGTCTAGCTGGCGGGGGATGACGACGATAGCGGACGAGGGATTCACATACGAGTTCACCTTCACTGTCCCTGGCACCTACCGGTACGTCTGTGAACCGCACGTACGGCAGGGAATGGCCGGTCGGGTGACGGTCGTGTGAACGTTCGCTCGTCCCGCCGAATCGTTGCGTTTTGCCGGATGCGCGCCTCCTCGGCGGAACGTTTCCGCCGACTGCCACGGAGCCGCGGCTGGCGCGAACGAGAGTCGTGCGAAGGTCGGTTCCGCGAGCGGTAGCCGACGTAGTTCGGGGACTCGCCCCCGTTCGAACAGTCGGCTACGCCGGACCGTCCGAGAGCACCTCGCGGGTCGTCTGGACGAGCGCCTCGTAGTACGGGTGTGTCGTCTCCTCCCCGGCCGCGTCGAGGAACTCGTCGATCCACCGGTGGAGGTGCTCCTCGAGGAACTGGTCGCGGGCCTCCCGGTGGCCGTTCTCCGAGAGGTGCGAGAGAAACTCGAGTTCGGTGGCGACGTGGTCCGGCATGTCGTGCCAGTCGTCTGCCGGTTCCACGCCGTACGAGCGGTACCACTTCTCGACGGCGCGCGTGGACGGGCCCCGGACGGGTCCCCGCTCGTTTCCGGGTTCGGCGTCGCGGTAGACGCTCTCGTAGGGCGGCACCTGTTGCTCACCGGGTCCGACGAGGAGACGGGAGTACTCCACCCGCAGTGTTCCCGCGTCGACGTCGGTCACACCCGGAAGGATCCCGTCGAGAGCGCCTCGGTTCACCGCCGCCACCAGGTCCGGGGTCGGCTCCCGCCAGCACCGCGAGAGTACCGCGTAGGCGGCCGCATCCGAGGTCGTCCACGCCTCGCTATCGCCGACTGTGGCGGGCGAACGGTCGGTCGTTCTCTCGTCGGGAACAGAGTGGTCTGTCATTGTCGGTGGTGTTTTTCAGGGGTCGTCTCCGCCGTCGGCAATCGGCACCTCGCCGGTCGCCTGGAGCGGGACGACCCGGAGTCCGAGCGTCACGATGAGCGCCCCCAGGGCGACGATGCCGACGGTGATAGCGACTTCGACGAGCGTCGGCGTGTAGACGCCGGACCTCGCCCAGATGTCGGTACCGAAGCCCGCGTACTGTCCGACCGAGATACCCGGCGCGGCGTCGATGTTCACCCGGTCGTATCCGACGAAGATGAGCCGGATGCCCTCGAAGAGGACACCAACCACCGCCAGGACGCTGGCGACGAGTACCGGGCCGGTGCGACGTCTGAGCGACGGGACGACCAGGATGGCGAGGGGAATCGCACCCCCGAGGAGCGTCCAGAGCCAGAAGAACGTGGACTCGCCGACGAGGAACCCGCTGGTGATGGCCCAGAACTCGAAGTGTTCGGCCCACGCCTCGGGCAACCGTTCGGCCCCGAGCAGGTAGACGACGTGTACCGCGAGGAAGATGCCCAGTATCTTGCTCAGACCGGGCAGATACTCCCCGGGAAGCTCGAAGTCGGTGAACCGGTCGACGAGGATGGCGGTTATCAGCAACAGCGCGAGCCCGGAGACCAGCGCCTTCGCGATGAACACCGGCGCTACGAGCGGGCTGAACCAGTCCCCGCGACCGATCTGCGTGGCGAATATCCACCCGGTGATAGAGTGGAGCAGGACGGCCGCCGGGATGGCGAGTGCCGCCGTCCAGAACGCGAGTCGCCGGTCGCGTTCGCGGCCGGAGGGGGTGTCGTCGACGCCGAGCGCCAGTACAGACCCCCGAGCGGCGAGGTCACGTCGGGTCAGCACCCACAGGTACCACAGGCTCAGCAGTCCGTAGACGACCACGATGCCGAAGTCCCAGACCATCGGCGATCTGAAGTCCGGAGACGTGAAAAACTGGTAGATTCGCTCGACTCGGCCGAGGTCGGGCAGAATCAGCAGTCCCGCCACCGTGATGCAGGCGAGGCTCAACAGGACCCCGAGGCGCGCAATCTCCTCGTAGCGGTCGCTGTGGAAGAACTTCGGCGTGCTGGAGAGTATCAGTCCGCCCGCCGAGAGTCCCACGAACAG
Organism: Salinigranum sp.; assembly: GCA_041641795.1. Taxonomy (GTDB): domain Archaea; phylum Halobacteriota; class Halobacteria; order Halobacteriales; family Haloferacaceae; genus JBEPXT01. Next base: position 3,375 of record JBEPXT010000114.1, on the reverse strand, counting down.
CACGAATATCATGATGTACAGTCCCCACGAGAAGACGTTGCGCATCCCCGTGGCGACCAGGCCGGTCTGAATCTGGTAGGCCCAGGCCCCGAGGCCGGCGACGACGAGCAGGGTCAGGAACCCGAGCCAGACCTTCCCGAGGGTACCGAACGAGTCGACGACGACGTTCCGGGTCCGGTCGGGTGCGGACGCGTCACGCATCAGTGCCCACCTCCGCTCCCGCCGGCGCTGTCGGCTGACTCGCTCTCACCGGGACCGCTCGGTCGCATCTCCGCGGGCGACAGTTCGCTCTCCATCTTCTCACTCTTCTGCGGTCGGCCGGGAGTCATCTCCCCCCGGACGTAGAACGTCTTCGGCTCGGTACCCAGGTCCTCCAGTAACTGCTCGTTCTCGTACCGCCTGACGTACTTCGAGACGGTGCTGTCGGGGTCGTCCAGGTCCCCGAAGATGCGCGCGTCGGCCGGACAGTTGTTGACGCAGGCGGGGTCGAGGCCCTCGTCGACGCGGTGGCTACAGAACGTGCACTTCTCGACGACGCCCTGCGGTCGCTTCGGAACGTCGCCCGTCCCGTCTCCCGGGAGGTGTTCCGGTTCGTCCCAGTTGAACACGCGGGCGTTGTACGGGCAGGCCGCCATGCAGTACCGGCAGCCGATGCACTTGTCGTAATCCACCTCCACGATGCCGTCGTCGCGCGTGTAGGTGGCGTTGACCGGACACACCTTCACGCACGGGGCGTTGTCGCAGTGCTGGCAGGCCGTCGGCTGGTAGTCCATCTGGAGCGACCCGCCGTAGCCCTTCTCCGGATAGTCGCCCGAGGGCGTGTCGACGGAGTCGCCGCCCTCGGTCAGCACGCGGTTCCAGTACTGCCCGTGACCGACGTTGTTCTCCTGCTTGCAGGTGACCGCACAGGCGTGACAGCCGATACAGCGCTCCTGGTCGACGACCAGTCCGTAGTTCGTCACGGTCACGCACCTCCCCCGGAACTCCCGCCCGGAGTCACGTCGAGGGACGCACCGTCCTCGTACATGCTCGTGTCCAGGTCCTCCGGTGCGGATTCGACTTCGACGCGCGTGTCGTAGAACGCGAACGTCCGTCCCACCTCGGCGGTGTCGGCGTCGGTCAGGTCGTTGTGGTGGCCCCTGATGTAGTCGCGGGCCCACCACCCGTGGTCGGTGTTGACCAGTCCGGGCTGGATACCGTCGTTGTACTTCGCTTTGACTATCATTTCTCCCAGGTCGTTGTGGACGCGGACGTAGTCGCCGTCCGCGATGCCGCGCCGCCTGGCGTCTTTCGGGTGGATGTCGAGTTTCGGCTCGGGGTTTATTTCGCGCACCCAGTTCAGCATCTCGTACTGGGAGTGGATGCGGAACAGCCCGTGTTTCTGCATGAACAGCAGGGGGTACTCGTCTGCCTTCTCGTAGTCCTCCGCGGTGCGCGCTTCCAGGGGCTTTGGCACTTCGAGGGGAACGCCCTCGTCTGGTAGCCCCGGACCCTTCTCCACCGGCGGGTCGTCGTTGTACAGTTCGAGCCGACCCGTCCCGGTGTCGAACTCGTCCTGGTACATGATGGACGTGTAGGGCATCGCCACCGTTCCCTGGTCGTAGAGTTCGTCGAAATCCAGGCGGTCGTCCAGTCCGACGAGTTTCTGCAGTTCCTTCCGCTTGTCGCCCAGGAACGCGTCCTCGTGTCCGAGCCTGTTGGCCAGTTTGTCGAATATCCAGTAGTCGGACTTGGACTCCCAGAGGGGGTCCTGGACCTTGTGCCGGTACATGATGTGCGGGTGTGCGTACGCCGCCACCACGTCCTCCTTCTCGAACCAGTGGCACACCGGCAGGATGACGTCCGAGTGCTGGACCGACGTCGTGTGGTGCATGTCGGCCCACACGAGCATGTCCACGTTCGCCAGCGCCTCGTACCAGCGCTGGCGGTCGGGGAAGTTGTTCCCCAGCATGTTGGACTCCATCGCGTAGACGACGTTGAACGCGCCGTCCTCCAGTTTCCCGATTACGTCCTTGTACCCCACGCCCGTGGTCGGACTCGAGGAGACGCCCTCGCCGCCACCGCTTCCCGGCGAGGTGTAGTCGCCAATCTGTATCCCCTGGTTGCCGCCCCAGAGGTTGATGTGGTGGTTGTGGACGTTCCCCGCGCGTCCGTAGTCGCCGGTGAGCGCCATCAGGATGGCGTACGACTGCCCGAAGACGTGGCCGTAGAGGTAGCGGCCGATGCCGTAACTCGGCATGATACCGCCGGGGCCGCGGGTAGCGAGCCACCTGGCCGCCGTCTCGATGTCCTCGGGGTTCAGTTGGGCTATCTCGCCCACTCTCTCGGGCGTGTACTGCTCGACGTGGGCGCGGAGTTCGGTCAGCGCCGTCTGGACCTCGACGCCGTCGACCGTGAACGTCCCGAACAGGGCGTAGGGGCCCGCCGTCTCGGGTTCCAGGGCGACGGGTTCGCCCGCGTCGGCGTCCCACGCGACGGGGGCCTCCTCGCTACCGCCCTCGACGACGTCTGCGGCGTCCAGCAGCGACCCGTCGTCCGTCCTGACGAGCGCCGGACCGGTGGTCCGCTCGCGGAGGAACTCGGCGTCGTACATCTCCTCGGCGAACACGTGGTTCATCATCGCCAGCGCCAGGTGCGTGTCCTTGCCCGGTTTGATGGGCAACCAGAGGTCGGCCTTGGCGGCCGTCGTGGTGTACATCGGGTCGACGCAGACGAACTTCGCCCCGCTCTCCCTGGCGGCGTGGACCCACTCGGTGTCCATCTGGTGTTGACTCCGGTAGAGGTCCGTCCCCCAGAAGATGAGCGTCCGGGCGTTCTTCCAGTCCTGCGGTTCGTTCGTCGGGGGGAGGAACGCGCCCCACTTGTTCCCCGCGACGCGGCGGAACCCCTGGCCCACGTTGGTATCGATGCCGTAAAAGAACCCGTCGGTGGTCCCGCCGAACAGCGACGCCAGGCGCGTCTTGACGGTGCCGCCGATACCGTCGTTGCCCGACCCGGCGTGCCACAGGATGCTTTCGGCGCCGTGTTTCCGCTTCGATTCTTTCATCTTGTCGACGACGAGGCTCAGCGCCTGGTCCCAGGAGATGCGCTCGAACTGCGCGTCTTCGCCCCGTCCTTCCGGATTCGGGTTCGTCGGCGACCAGTCCGTTCGCTTCATCGGGTACTTGAGGCGCGTCGGGTCGTAGACTCGCTGGGTGTGGGACATTCCCAGGAGGCACCCGCGTTTGAACCGCTCGTCCTCCGGGACGTGCGGCTGAACCTTCCGAATCTGACCGTCCCGGACGTACACGTCCAGCGGGCACTTGCCCCGACAGTTCGGCGCACACACCGACTGGATTACCTCGTCGTCGCCGACGAAGCTCTCGATTCCGGGGT
>JBEPXT010000113.1:0-11501 GCA_041641795.1 Salinigranum sp. | reverse complement strand
CGGCAGCGTCAACGGGCTCGCCGTCATGGGCGAGGACTCGGGCATCGTCATGCCCGTCATGGCCGAGGTGACCCCCTCCCAGGGCGCCGGCGAGGTCATCGCCACCGGCAAACTTCAGGACATCGCCGAGGAGGCCGTCCAGAACGTCTCCGCCATCATCAAGAAGTTCTCCGGCGAGTCCATCAGCGACAAGGACGTTCACATCCAGTTCGTCCAGTCCTACGAGGGCGTCCAGGGCGACTCCGCGTCGGTCACCGTCGCGACGGCCGTCATCAGCGCCCTCGAAGACGTGGGCGTCGACCAGTCGCTGGCCATGACCGGGTCGCTGTCCGTCCGCGGCGACGTCCTGCCCGTCGGCGGCGTTACCCACAAGATAGAGGCCGCCGCCAAGGCCGGAATGGACCGGGTCATCATCCCCGCCGCGAACACGCAGGACGTGATGATAGAGGACGAGTACAAGGAGATGATCGAGATTATCCCCGTCACCCACATCAGCGAGGTCCTAGACGTCGCCCTCGAGGGCGAACCCGAGAAGGACTCGCTCGTGGACCGTCTGAAGTCTATCACCGGATCGGCCCTGGAGAAGAAGGGCGTCACCGGTCCGAGCAGTCCGAGTCCCCAGTAAGCGATGCCCGACTGGGGGACGTTCGCGGGGTTCGCGGGCGTCGTCCTCGGTCTGTTACTCCTTCTCGCACACGCGTCGAAAGCGCAGTTTCGACACACCAGTCCGGACCCCGCGAGCGACGGCGACGCGGTCCGAAACGAGGAGACGTCTGCGAGGTCAGACGACGCGGCGTCGTGGAGCGACGGCGCGACGCCGAGCGAGGACCAGACGTCGCCGAGGAGCGAGGACGCGCCGTTCGGCGAGGAACCGGCCGACGACCCCCCTGTCTCGAACGCGGATAACGTGTCCCACGCGGATGACGCGTCACGCAGGGATGACCGGTACCGCGACCCTGCAGACCGGTTCCGGTCGTCCGGGTCCGAACTGTCGACCGGAGCGCTCCTGGCGAACGTGGCCCTCTCGCAGGCGCTGTTCGGCGTCGTGTTGCTGACCGGCGCGTGGCTGGCCGAGATTCCGCCGGCGGCGTTCGGCGTGACCGCGTCCGGCACCGGCCTCGTGCCGGCGGGCCTGGGCGTCGCCCTCGGAGCGACGCTGTGGGGGCTGAACGAACTCGGCGCCTCGGTCGGCGACCGGGTCGGCCTGGGGCGCTCCGAGGAACTCAGGGCGGCGCTCGCCCCCGAGACGGCGGCGGGGTGGGCGGTCCTCTTGCTCCTCGTGTTACCGCTCATCGCCGGGTTCGAGGAGTTCCTGTTCCGGGGCGTGCTCGTCGGCGCCCTCTCGACGGGATTCGGTCTCTCGCCCTGGGCCCTCGCAGTCGCCTCCTCGGCCGCGTTCGCCCTCGGCCACGGCGCACAGGGCCCGGCGGGCGTCGTCGTCACCGGAACTCTCGGGTTCGTCCTCGCGGCCGCCTTCGTCCTGACCGGGAGTCTCCTCGTCGTCGTCGTGGCCCACTACCTCGTGAACGCCCTGGAGTTTCTCGTCCACGAGTGGCCGTGGCGCGGACGTACCTGACCGGCGCGAAAGTTCGGTAGTATGAAACCGCCGGGCGACGATACCGCGGCCATGTCGAGTTCTGGGAGCGGGACGGACTGGCAGTTCGTCGGGAAAATCGGGGCGCTCGTGGCCTACGGGGCACTGGTCGGCTACGCGGCGTGGACGGGGAATCCGCTGGCCTCGACGCTGGCGAGCATCGTGTTCGCCGTCATCGCGGCCGCGGTGGGGGTCTGGATACTCCGCCGGTGGGGTACCGGACCGCTCCCGCTAGCGTCGGGCGGGTCGCTCATCGGTGCGGGCGTGGCCGAACTGGCGACGCTCGTGACCCAGTCGGCGTCGCTGGCGACGCTCTCGAACCTCCTGCTGTTCCTCGGCCTCGGAATCTACCTCTACATGGGCCGAAAGCTCGGCGTCTAGACGAGGACGCTCGCATCGAGAGACGGCGGTGCAGCACCTCACCGCGCCCCTTCGACGGCGCGGAGGCGCGACGCGACGTCCTCGGGCGTCGCTCCCGGGCCGGAGACCCGGTGGTCGGGAACGAACAGCGGCACCGGATTCGACCTGAGGGCGTCTTCGACCGCCGCCACGTCCGACTCGTCCTCGTCGTCGAATCCGGCGAGGCCTACAACCCGGTCGAGCGAGACCTGTTCGCCGTACGGGACCTTCCGCACGGCGTCGAGGACCCGTCGCCGGTTCGTCGACACGGTCAGGGCGACGGGCACGTCGTCGAAGTGGTCCTCCTCGCCGCCGAGGTACGCTCCAATCCTGTCGAGGAACGGGTGGGTCGTCTCGGCGTCGGCGGGCACGGACGCGGGAAACGAGACGCTGATGACCCGCCCGCCAGCCACCCCGACCTGGACGGCGCGGTCCAGGTGGTCGAATTCGCGCGCGTAGATGCCGGCGTCGTCCATGCCTGGGAGTTGGTCGTCTCGCCCTTGAACGTTCGTCATGTCGCGTCCCGGACACCGGTTACGCAAGTCTTATGTGCAAATGCGTCCGTTAATGCACAAGTATGGACGCTAGTGGAGACGAACTTGCACCCGCCGTGCGGTCGATACTGGAGGCGGCCCGGCGGCGCGACGGGGGGTCCGAACCTCTGTCGGTGGACGCGCGGTCCCTGCAGTCGGCCTTCGCGGCGGCACGGGCCGACGGGCGGACGCCGGTCGTCGCCGAGGTCAAGCCGACCAGCCCCACGACCGAGGGCGTTCGTGACGACGACCCCGTCGACCTGGCCCGCGAGATGGTCGCGGGCGGGGCGGCGGCGCTCTCGGTGCTGACCGAACCGGCCCACTTCGGCGGGTCGGCGGCGACGCTCGAACGGGTCCGGGAAGCGGTGGACGTCCCGGTCCTCCGGAAGGATTTCCTCCTCCGCGAGGCCCACCTCGACGTCGTCGAGTCGGACGTGGTGTTGCTCATCGCGCGATTCCTGGACGACCTGCCCGCGATGGTCGACGCCGCGAGGGCCCGGGGGTTCCAGGCGCTGGTCGAGGTACACACGGCCGCGGAACTCGACCGGGCCCTCGACGCCGGAGCCGACATCGTCGGCGTGAACAACCGGGACCTGGGACGCCTCGAGGTCGACCTCGGGACGTTCGAGCGAGTCGCGCCGTCGGTTCCGGAGGAGGTGACGCTCGTCGCCGAGAGCGGCATCCAGACGCCGGCGGACGTCCGGCGGATGTCCGACGCCGGCGCGGATGCGCTCCTCGTCGGCACCGCCATCATGGACGGCGACGTGCGAGCGAACACCGAACGACTTACGCAGGCGCGACCGTGACGGGACGAGAGACGAACGGCGGCGCCTGTCGAACCGAGAGACGAGTGGTGAGAGAGACGAACCGCGGGAGAGAGACGAACGACGGGAGGGAGACGAGCGGTCGGCGGCGTGCGGGGGCGAGCGGCGACATGAGAACGACCGACCGAACAGACGCGGACGCGAGCGAGAACACACACCAATGAGCACGAGTGACGGCAAGTTCGGCGAGTACGGCGGACAGTACGTTCCCGAGGCCCTGATGCCGGCCATCGAGGAACTCGACGACGCGTACACGCGCTACGTTCAGGAGAACGAGGACGGCTTCGTGGACGAGTTCCGGCGGCGCCTCCGGGAGTTCGGCGGGCGGCCGACGCCGCTCCAGCGCGCGGACCGCCTCTCGGAGCGCTACGACCGGGAGGTCTACCTCAAGCGCGAGGACCTGCTGCACGGGGGCGCGCACAAGCTGAACAACGCCCTGGGGCAGGTCCTGCTGGCGAAGTACATGGGCAAAGAGCGCATCGTCGCCGAGACGGGCGCCGGCCAGCACGGGACGGCCACGGCGATGGCCGCCGCGCACCTCGACGTGCCCTGCGAGGTGTACATGGGCCGGCGGGACATCAACCGACAGCGACCGAACGTCTTCCGGATGCGCATCAACGGGGCCGACGTGAACCCGGTGACCGTCGGACGCGGAACCCTCAAGGAGGCCATCAGCGAGACGATGCGCGACTGGGCGACCAACGTCGAGGACACCCACTACGTCATCGGGTCGGTGGTCGGCCCCCACCCGTTCCCGTCGATGGTCAGGGACTTCCAGGCGGTCATCTCCGAGGAGGCCCGCCGGCAGATACGAGACCAGGCCGGGACGCTCCCGGACTCGGTGCTGGCCTGTGCCGGCGGCGGGTCGAACACGATGGGGGCGTTCGCTCACTTCGTCGACGACCCGTCGGTGTCGCTGTACGCCGTCGAAGCGGGCGGGTCCTCGCTCGACGTCGACGCCGAGGCCGGCGTCGCCCCCAACTCGGCGTCGCTCTCGACGGGGTCCGAGGGCGTCCTCCACGGGGCGCGAACCCGCATCCTGCAGGACCCCAACGGCCAGATTATGGAGTCACACAGCGTCTCCTCGGGGCTGGACTACGCCGGCGTGGGACCGGAACTGGCGAACCTGGTCGACGAGGGGCGGGTCCGCGCCGTCACCGTGGACGACGACGCCGCACTGGAGTCGTTCCACCGCCTCTCGCAGATGGAAGGCATCATCCCGGCGCTGGAGACGGCCCACGCGTTCGGCTACCTCGAATCGAACGCCGCGGACCTCGGCGAGACGGTGGTCGTGAACGTCTCCGGGCGCGGCGACAAGGACCTGGAGACGGTCATCGAGGAGACGGACCGCCGGGACGTCGCGAACGCGCCGGACATGGACGTCTTCGAGGGGGGACTCCGATGAGTCGCATCGCCGAGGCGTTCGCTGACGGCCCGGCGTTCGTCCCGTACCTCGCCGCGGGCGACCCCGACTACGAGTCGTCGCTCGCGTACGTCGAAGCCCTCGAACGGGGCGGCGCGGACCTCGTGGAACTGGGACTGCCGTTCTCGGAACCCATCGCCGAGGGGCCGACGATTCAGCAGGCCGTCGTCCGCTCCCTGGAGGGCGGCATGACCCCCGACCGCTTCTTCTCGTTCGTCGAGGACCTGGACGTGGACGTGCCGCTGGTCTGTATGACCTACTACAACCTGGTCTACCAGTACGGGGACGAACGCGGGCCGGAACCGTTCGTCCGCCGCGCCGCCGCCGCGGGTATCGACGGGTTCGTGATTCCGGACCTCCCGGCCGAGGAGAGCGGACCGCTCCGCGAGGCCTGCACCCGCCACGACCGGGACCTGATTTTCGTCGTCGCACCGACGACCCGCGGCAGACGACTGGAACGTATCATGGAGCAGGTCTCCGGCTACGTCTACGTGCAGGCCCGCCTCGGCACCACCGGCGCGCGCGAGGACGTCTCCGACCACACCGAGACCAGCCTCGAACGCCTCGCCGAGTACGACATCCCCAAGGCGGTCGGGTTCGGAATTAGTACGGGCGAACACGCAGAACGCATCGTGTCGGCCGGCGCCGACGGAATCATCGTCGGTAGCGCACTCGTCGACATCGTCGCCGAGGGGCACGAGGCGGGCGATTCGACCGAGGAAGTGGCGGATAGACTGGAAGCGAAGGCCCGGGAACTCGAAACGGGTGCCCGGCGCGGTGCCGGGCAAGGCGTACCGAATCCGGAACGCACATAACCCGTGGTTGACACAGATTCACACACTCGACTCATGGACGCAGGAACCTCAATGCGACTCGAGCGGATTTCGACAGACGGGCGATACCTCATCGTCCCGATGGACCACGGAACCACACTCGGCCCGGTGACGGGCCTGAAAGACATCGAAGCCACGATAGACGCGGTGACTCGCGGCGGGGCCGACGCGATACTGACCCAGAAGGGAATCGCCCCCCGCGTACACCCGAACCGAAACGGCGCGGGGTACATCGTTCACCTGAACGCGTCGACGTCGCTCGGTCCCGACTCGAACGACAAGCGCACGACGGGGTCCGTCGAGGAGGCCATCCGCGTCGGCGCGGACGCCGTCTCCTTTCACATCAACGTGGGCAGCAACTCCGAACCGGACCAGATTACGCAACTCGGCGAACTGACCGAGCGAGCGACCCGGTTCGGGATTCCCGTGCTGGCGATGGCCTACGCGCGGGGGCCGGGCATCGACGGCGCGGACCCGGAAGCGCTCGGCCACGCCGTTCGCCTGGCCGAGGAACTGGGGGCGAACGTCGTGAAGACGGCGTACTCGGGGGACGCAGAGAGCTTCGAGCACGTCGTCACCTCGACGCGCCTCCCCGTCGTCATTGCCGGCGGGAGCAGGGGAACCGACAGGGAGACCATCGGCATGGTCCGCGGGGCGATGGACGCGGGCGCGGCCGGCGTCTCGATGGGTCGGTCGATATTCCAGCACGAGGACCCGGGAGCCATCACCCGGGCGGTGTCGGCCGTCATCCACGACGGCGCGAGCGCCGAGGAGGCCCTGAGAGAGGGCGGCCTCCCGGTCGAGGCCTGACCGTCCGGTTCCGGCGCCCGAACGTGCCGGTGGCGCAGAGGAGCACACGGGAGGACGGAAACCGCCCGCCGCGACTGCGCCTTCCGCCACGTTCAAGCCACCCGACCGAGAGGGTCCGGTAATGACACGAAGCGTCTGGCTGAAAGCCGACGACAGCGTCGGCGACTGGGAGACGCGCAAGCGACGGATTACGGCGGGCCTGGAGGCCGGCGTCGACTGGGTCCTCGTCGACGAGGGCGACGTCGAACGGGTCCGGGAACTCGGCGACGTGAAGGTGGCGGCGTTCCGGTCGGAGGCCGACGTGCACGTGATGGACGCGGAGTCCGACGGCGCGGCGGAGGGCGGCATCGACCGCATCGAGAACGCCGAGGCCGACGCGTACGTCGTCGGGAAGGACGGCGAGGGCGACGGGACGGTCGACCTGCCCGGCGACTACTCGGGGTCCGCGGACCTGACGACGCTCCGGCGGGCGGACCAGCGTGTGACGGGGGCGTACGTCCGCATCTTCGACGAGAACTACGAGCGCTTCGCGGAGGAGGCCGCCCTGGAAGCCGACTACACCATCGTCGTCGGGGAGGACTGGAAGATAATTCCGCTCGAGAACCTCATCGCCCGCATCGGCGAGGAGACCGACCTGATAGCGGGAGTCACGTCCGCCGAGGAGGCACAGACGGCCTTCGAGACGCTCGAACTCGGGTCCGACGGGGTCCTGCTGGACACCGACGACCCAGACGAGATTCGCGCCACGGTCGACGTGCGCGACGACGCCGACAGGGAGCGCCTCGACCTGCAGTGGGCGGAGGTCACGAGCGTCGAGCGGACCGGCATGGCCGACAGGGTCTGCGTCGACACCGGGTCGCTGATGAACCACGACGAGGGGATGCTCGTCGGGTCGATGGGGCGCGGACTCTTCTTCGTCCACGCCGAGACGGCCGAGTCGCCGTACGTCGCCTCGCGCCCGTTCCGCGTCAACGCGGGGGCGGTCCACGCCTACGTCCGGACGCCCGGCGGCGAGACGAAGTACCTCTCGGAACTCCGCAGCGGCGACGAGGTGCAGGTCGTCGACACCGAGGGGAAGACCCGCGAGGCCATCGTCGGTCGCGTGAAAATCGAGAAGCGGCCGATGTTCCGCGTCGAGGCGACCGTCGACGGCGACCGGGTGGAGACGCTGCTCCAGAACGCGGAGACGATCAAGGTCCCGACCCGCGACGGGCGCACGGCGGTCACCGACCTGGAGGCTGGCGACGAACTGCTGGTCTTCTACGAGCAGACGGCGCGCCACTTCGGCGAGGCGGTCGAAGAGAGCATCATCGAGAAGTGACGGGGTGCGGGGACGCCCGGGTCCCGGTCAGCGAACCCGGCCCGTCTCGGCGGTTTCGTCCGACGCCTCGGCGTCTTCCGACTCCTCTTCGTCGGGCGGCGAGGACAGTTCGTGGGCACACCACGGGCAGAAGTCGACGCCCGCGTCGAGTTCTTTGCCGCAGTTCGGGCACCGCTCGGCCTCGTCCCCGTCCTCGGCGGCGGCGTCGACCTCCGCGTTCTGCCGGGAGGCGATGCGGTACGCGTCGATTGCGGAGAGCGCGAACAGCCCGACGAGGGGGTAGATGACTCTCGGCGGGAGGTCCTGAACCTCCGTCGCCGGGTCCGCGAACAGTCCGACGAGCGCGATGCCGGACCCGATTATCAGCGCGAACCAGCCGGCCGCGCGTGCCCACCGCCGGAGGTAGGCGTGGCCGAGTCCCGCGACGGCGAGCGCCAGTACGGCGGCGAGTATCGGCCGAGTCTGTCGTCCCATCGACCGGCGATTCGTCACCCGCGTTAGTCAAACTTCTGTCTCGGGGCCGCACCGCGAGTCCGCGAACGGTCCGACACGGGGCCGGAAAACGGCGATAGCGACGGAACGGCGGGTCGAAAGTTCGACGGCCTCACGTGAGGCGGTCGAGGAGGTGCGACAGCGTCGCCAGGTCGAACTGCCCGGGTGCGGTGGCCCGCGTCGGGTCCAGCGGCGCGTACCCGATTTTCGACCCGTAGACGGGCGCGACGGCCCGGGTGTGGCTCCCGGCGTCGCCCATCGCCATCGTCGCGACGCGGTGGCCCCAGTCGGTCGCCGCGGCGGTCACGTCGAGAAGCGCGGCGGCGTCTCGGGGGTCGGTCGCGGTCACGGCGAGTTTTCCGACGTCCCCCAGCGTCCCGGCCTCGTGGAGAAGTTCGCGAAGCCGAGAGCGGGGCGGCGTCCCCTCGAAGTCGTGAACCGAGGCGACGACCGCGGCGCCCCGTTCGCGCGCCGTGGCGGCCGCCTCCGCTCCCGCCGGCGTCCGGAGCGCGGCGAGTTCGATGTCGACTGCGGCCACCATCTCGTGCGTGGCGGCCTCGACCAGCGTCTCCAGGCGGCCCTCGTCGGGTGCCTGACCGCCCTCCCAGTCGGCGCGGTTGGTCGCGATGACCGGGAGCGGTCCCCCGTAGGCGGTCAGCGCCGCCAGCGGTTCCGTCGCCAGGTCCATCCGGAACTCCACGGCGTCGGCGTACTCGCTGGCCGGCGGGGCCGCCGCGAGGTCGGCCGTCGACGCCGCGAGGACGAAGTCGTCGAACGAGATTTTCATACCCGCACCACCGGGCGCGAGAACAAAACGGTTGCCCGCGGCGGCGGGCGCTGGCCCGGCACAGTGGCCGAAAGGGAGACGGCCCGCGGCGGCACGCGGATTCTCAAACGGGCGCGTGGTCGACCTCGTAGCGCCGGGAGCCGTCCGGGTCGGACGCGGCCGTCGTTCGGCTGACCTCGTCGACGGCGTAGAGGCGAATGTCCCGCTCCTGGCGCGTGACGACCGGGAAGTCGTAGTGGGCGGCGTCGTACGACGGCGTCTCATCGCGGTCCGCGACGAACGCGCGGTGTCGGTCCAGGCGCTCGTGACACCGGCGCCGGGACCGCTCCGGGAGTCCGTCAAGTCGGTCGACGAACCCGGAGACGAGGTCGGGGTCGAGTTCGACCGACAGGGAGTTCCGACCCGCGTGCATCGCCGCCAGGGTCGTCGTCCCCGTCCCGGCGAATGGGTCGAGCACCGTGTCCCCGTAGACCGAGAACATGCGGACGAGTCGGAGCGGTAACTCGACCGGGAAGGCCCCCGAGCGGTCCCGCGAGTCGCCGTCGCCGTCCATGGTCTGGCCCGCTCCCGAGAGCGTCCAGAGGTCGGAGAACCACCGGTTTCGCTCCTCCCAGAAGAAAGCGCTCTCGTAGCGCCGCTGGTCGCCCGGGTCGAACGAGCGCGGCCCGCCCTTCCGGAACAGCAGGACGTACTCGTGTTCGAGAGTGACGTAGGCATTCGGCGGCAGCATGCCCGACCCCATGAACTTCGTGAGCCGGTTGGTCGGCTTGCGCCAGAGCACGTCCGGGAGCGGTGTGAGTCCCCGGTCCTCGAACGCCTGGATGACCCGCGAGTGGTTCGGGTAACGGCGGAACTCGTCGTCGAGGGTCCGCGTGGCGTCGCCGACGTTGACGGCGACCACGCCGCCGGGCGAGAGCAGTCGGACCACCTCGTCCCAGACGGCGTCGAGCTGGGCGTGCATCCGCTCGAACGCCTCCCAGCCATCGCCCGCCCGGAGGGCCGCGCGCGTGCCGTCGTCGCGGGAACCGAACAGGTCGTCCCACATCTCTATCATGGGGTACGGTGGCGAGGTGACCACCAGGTCCACCGTCCGGTCGTCCCAGGGCATCTGGGCGGCGTCACCGACGCGAAGGACGTGTTCGGTCCGCATCGCGCTACCGGTGCCCCGGCGGAGGGTTAGCCTTTGGGGTCTGTCGACGCCGTCCCCCGGCAGAACCGGGCCGTTTGGGACTGACAAGCACTCTCACACACGGAGTAGATTCAAAACCGTCGCCACGCATCGAGTGACCATGCCAGGCCCGGTCTTTCGTCGCGGTGAGACGGTGGAACTGCGGACCGTCGAAACCGACGACGTCGAGTTCCTCCAGGAGACGGTCACCGACCCCCGCGTCCGGACCAGTCTCGCGGCGGTCGACCCGATGAACGAACACCAGGAACGCGAGTGGGTCGAGTCCCTCGGAGAGGACGAGGGCGTCCAGTTGCTGGTCTGCGTCGACGGCGACCCGGTGGGCACCATCGGCCTCGAGCCGCCGAACCAGGTCTGGGGCACCGCCGAGGCGGGGTACATGATAACGCCCGACGAGTGGGGCAACGGGTACGCGACCGACGCACTCCGCGCCCTCTGCGACCACGCGTTCGGTGAGCGCCGCCTCAACAAGGTGTACGCCACCGCGTACGCGTCGAACACCGCCTCCCGCCGCGTCATGGAGAAGGCCGGGTTCAGGGAGGAAGGAATCCTCCGCGAGGAGGGGTTCCGCGACGGCGAGCACGTCGACGTCGCGCGGTACGGACTCCTCGCCGACGAGTGGCGCGAGCGGCGGTAGTCGACGCCTCGCCGTCGCTGGGCGTCGCGGCGGCGGCGAAAATCGGTCGAACGCGTCCCCCGGTCAGGCGACCAGGCCGTCCTCGGCTTCGAGGAGTTCGTGGTACCGGTTGCGGATGGTGACTTCGCTGATGTCGGCCACGTCGCTGACGGCCGACTGGGTGGTCTTCTCGTTGGTGAGCAGCGAGGCGGCGTAGACGGCGGCGGCCGCGAGGCCGACCGGACTCTTGCCGCTGTGGACCCCCTTGTCCTTGGCGTTTTTCAGGAGCTGGCGGGCGCGCATCTCCGCCTCCTCGGACAGCCCCAGCGACGAGGCGAACCGGGGGACGTACTGCTCGGGGTCGGCGGGTTTGACTTCGAGAGAGAGCTCCCGCGCGATGTACCGGTACGTGCGGGCGACTTCGCTCTTGTCGACGCGGGACACCTCGCTGATTTCGTCGAGGCTGCGCGGGACGCCGGCCATCCGCGCGGCCGCGTAGACGCAGGACGTGGCGACGCCCTCGATGGAGCGCCCCGGAAGGAGGTCCTCGCCGAGTGCGCGGCGGTAGATGACCGACGCCGTCTCCCGGACGTTCTCCGGGAGGCCCAGCGCCGAGGCCATGCGGTCGATTTCGCCCAGCGCCTGCTTGAGGTTGCGCTCCTTGGAGTCGCGGGTGCGGAACC